>ONYQ01000020.1 GCA_900322145.1 uncultured Eubacteriales bacterium | reverse complement strand
ATCAACCATTAAAATGGTTGATTTTTGACGGAAGGGTTTGTGCAGTCTGACGAAAGCATTAGAAATTTGCTCATTTATAGATAATAAGATACAGATGTCTTATAATCATACTTATCTAACTTAAAATTATACCGATTCTGCGATTATCTGTCAATAACTTCGGTTATTTGAGATACATTTTGCAGAATTTGTCTCTTTTTTTTACGGAGGAATGAATATGCGGAAAAAGGATCAGTCAACGGAATTCCTGAAAGGCTGTTTAGCGGATGCACTGTTCAAGCTGCTGCGGGAGAAGGACTATGACAAAATCACCGTAGGGGAGATCGTTGCCTCGGCGAATGTATCAAGGGCGACGTATTATCGTTATTTTCAGTCTAAGGACGAATTGCTGCTGTACAAGATCAATCACCTGACGGATGAATGGCTCCGTACCGTTGAGCAGGACAAACCGTTGTCATTTGAGCGATTTCTTGCCTTATATTTACAGCTGATATACGATAACCGATCTTACTTCTGGCTGTTATATCATGCCCGTAAAAAGGGCATACTGGAAGAGTACCTGCTTGACCGTCTTGTTGCTCATCATATACCTGTGCCGCAGCTATACCGGCAAACCGGAGAAGCTTTCTATCTGCTGGGAATGTTCAGCCTGTGGATTCAGCGGGATTTTAAGGAAACACCCGAAGAACTGATAGAAGTTATTCTGCAGTATCCTTTCAAGTGGAATGACTGGCCGGGACGAACCGCTAAAAGCTGATTTTTTCGTGTATCTGCCGTAAAAAACCATTCGACACAAATGGTATGGAAACTCCGACTTTAGAGTGATTTTGATTGGATTTTGATAACGCTGTCTTGACAAATACGGGAAGCTTATAGTATAATTTTTACTATGAAGGCAATGAATGCCAGACCGGAGGTCGTGAGACTTCTGGCCAATAAAAAACAAAGGAGTCAGCGTATGAAACTCAAAGGTTTAACGGAAGTTGAAGTCCAGAAAAGCCGTGAAGAGCATGGCACAAATGAGCTTACCCAGATTCCCCCTGATCCGCTATGGAAAAAGATCTTGGAGGGTTTTACAGACCCGATGATCATTATTCTGTTGGTCGCATTGGTCGTACAGGTTATCATGGTTTGTATGGGAAAAGCCGAATGGTTTGAGCCGGTCGGTGTTCTGATTGCTATCTTGATTGCTAACGGTGTATCCTCTATCAGTGAATACCGTCAGGAAAATAAAGCCTCTGCTTTGCGTCAGGAAGAAGAAGCCAAGGAAATGGCAAAGGTACTGCGTGACGGTAACCTGAAGGAAATTCATGTCAGCGAAGTCGTTGTGGGCGATATCGTCTTTGTACAGGCCGGTGATAAGCTGCCGGCGGATGGTACCATCGTCGAGGGCAATATCAGAGTTGACCAGTCTGCCCTGAACGGTGAGACCGAAGAAGCCAAGAAAGGCCCCAATGAAAAAGATGAAAAATTTGACAAAAAAGACCTGCTCAACGGTTTCTATGTTTACAGAGGTACCGTTGTATGCGGCGGCGAAGGCTATATGCGTGTGGACGAAGTAGGTGATACTACCCTGTTCGGTCAGCTGGCGCTGGAAGTACAGGAAGATACCCGTGCCACTCCGCTGCAGATCAAGCTGGGCAAGCTGGCCAAGCAGATCTCTGTCTTTGGTTATATCGGTGCCGGCGCTATCATCGTGGCTGTCATCCTGAAAGCCATATTGACAAATGGTTCCTCCCTGACAGATTTCTGGTCATGGATGACACTGATTCTCAACGCTATTACCGTAGCGGTTACGGTTATCGTTTGTGCCGTACCCGAAGGTCTGCCGATGCTGACCTCTATCCTGCTTTCCTTCCAGAGCCTGAGAATGGCAAAGGATAACGTATTGGTTCGTAAAATCAACGGTCTGGAAACCGCCGGCAGCCTGAGCCTGCTGTTCAGCGATAAGACCGGTACTATCACCGAAGGCAAGCTTTCCGTTGTGGAACTCGCCACCGGTAATGTTAAAGTTTATCAGAAGCTCTCTGAAATGGACAAGAGTCTTTCACTGGATGTTATTACCGGTATCGGTATCAACAACGGTGCCGTAGCCAGTGAAGGCGCTATCATCGGCGGCAACAGTACCGACCGTGCCCTGATGACTTTCCTTGTTGATTCCGATGCGGTCAACAGCATGGCTAAAGAGGATGTAAAATCCTTCAATGCGTTTGATTCCGCTAAGAAATATTCCAGTGTTACGATTATCAGAGACGGCAAGAGCGTAACCTATATCAAGGGCGCACCCGAAAGAATCATTGAGAGATGCACCCACTATATTGACGAAAAGGGTCAGCGCAAGCCCTTAGTAGAGAGAAACTATCTCACCTCTTATATGGATACCCAGGCCGGCCGTTCCATGCGTCTGCTGGGCGTAGCCAAGGCTGACGGTGATAATGCTGACGGCGATCTGACATTGATCTGCGTACTCAGCATCCGTGACAACGTAAGAAAAGAAGCAATTGATGCTATCAAGGAAGTACAGAATGCCGGTATTCAGGTCGTTATGGTAACCGGTGACAGAAAAGAAACCGCTGTTGCTATTGCAAAGGAAGCCGGACTGCTGACCTCTAAGGATGACGTAGCCCTGACCTCTGCGGAACTGGGCGAAAAGACCGATGATGAACTGAAAGAAATCATGCCGCATCTGCGGGTCGTTTCCAGAGCTTTGCCGACCGATAAGAGCCGTCTGGTAAGAGTGGCACAGGAAATGGATTACGTTGTCGGTATGACCGGTGACGGTGTTAACGACTCCCCTGCTTTGAAAAAGGCTGACGTTGGCTTTGCGATGGGCAGCGGTACGGAAGTCGCCAAAGAAGCCGGTGACATCACCATACTTGATGATAACTTCCTCTCCATTGAAAAAGCTATCCTCTATGGCCGTACCATGTTCAAGAGTATCCGTAAGTTCCTGATCTTCCAGCTGACCGTTAATGTGGCGGCTGTATTGATCTGTTTCATTGGTCCGCTCCTCGGTGTCGATGTTGTACTCACCGTTGTACAGTTACTGCTCATCAACCTTGCAATGGATACCCTGGCCGCTATTGCCTTCGGCAGTGAGCCGGCTCTGAAAGAGTATATGAAAGACAAACCGGTTCCGAGAAAAGAAAGCATCGTTACCGGAAAAATGTTCTCCCAAATCCTTATCAGTGCGCTGTATATCACTGTGGTATGTCTGGGCATCCTGTTTATCCCGTTCATGTCCGGCTGGTTCGGCGATTCTGCGAAGATCCTTTCCGAAAGCGGACGACCGGTTTATCTGTGTTCCGCTGTGTTCGCTACCTTCATGATGGCGATTACCTGGAACGGTTTCAATGCCCGTACCCAGCATATCAATGTCTTTGAGCATATCGGCCGCAACAAGACTTTCTTGGTCGTTATGCTGGTCATCTTTGCAATGCAGATGATCTTTGTCACCTTCGGCGGCGAGTTCCTCGACGTACACGCTTTGGAACCCATGCACTGGCTGATCTGCATTGGTCTGTCCATTGCCGTCATTCCGATTGACATCATCCGCAAACTCATCAGCAAGGCATTCAGCAAGAAATAATCGTAAATAACGGGGCGGCTTGCCGTCCCGTTCAATAAAAATCAACTTAAATTCAGGAGGTAATTATCATGGCAATCAGCTTATCCAAAGGACAGAAGGTCGATCTGACAAAAACCAACCCCGGTCTGACAAAGATCCTCGTAGGTCTTGGCTGGGATACCAACAAGTATGACGGCGGTTTTGATTTCGACCTCGATGCTACCGCTTTCCTGTGCGGCGATAACGGCCGTGTAGGCGATGCAGAAAAGGATATCGTTTTCTACAACAACACCAAGCACATTTCCGGCGCTGTAGAGCATACCGGTGATAACAAGACCGGTTCCGGCGAAGGTGATGACGAAGTTATCAAGGTTGATCTGGCACTCGTTCCCCAGAACATCAGCAGAATTGCTTTCACCGTAACCATTTTTGAAGCCGATCAGCGTAAGCAGAACTTCGGACAGGTCAGCAACGCTTATATTCACATTATGGATCAGACCAACGGTCAGGAAATCATCCGCTATGACCTCGGTGAAGATTTCTCTGTTGAAACAGCTGTTGTTGTCGGTGAACTGTATCGTTATAACGGCGAGTGGAAATTCAATGCGATCGGCAGTGGTTTCCAGGGCGGTCTGTATGCTCTGTGCCAGAACTTTGGCGTAAACGTTTGATATCTATCGGATAACACAGAAGAGAAGGTGAAGTCATGCCAGTAAATTTACAGAAGGGCCAGAAGGTCGAACTTCGTAAATCGACCGGCGGCGAGCTGAACCGTGTCATCGTAGGTCTTGGCTGGGACGAAATGAAGACTACCAAGAGCTTTTTTCTGCGGAAAAACCGTCAGGAAATTGACTGCGATGCGTCCGTTTTTTTGCTGCAGGGAGATAAGCTGCTGACTGCCAATGATGTTGTCTATTTTGGCAACACCACACATGAAAGCGGCTGTGTCCGACATATGGGCGATAATCTGACGGGCGGCAGCGGTCAAAGAAATGACGATGAACAGATCATTGTTGATCTGATGTCTTTGCCGATGCAGTACAACAAAATTGTATTTGTAGTGAATATCTACCAGGCGAAAGAGCGCAAGCAGCACTTCGGTATGCTTCAGAATGCGTATATCCGCATCTGTGATGAAAATGGCCAGGAGCTGTGCAGATATCCGCTGAATGAAAACTATCAGAATATGACGGCGATGATTTTCGGTGAATTGTACCGCTATAACGGTACCTGGAAATTCAGCGCCATTGGTCAGCCGACAACCGATAACAGCGTGGCCGAGATGACCGGAAGATTCCGCTGATCGATAGCGGAACCGACTTTATAACAGAGCGGAAATCATCTTGATGGATTTCTGCTCTGTTTTTTTCAGTATGCCATGAAAAAACAGAACGGATAAGAAATTGAGGCGGATCACATGGATAAGTCGTTACAAAAAAATCTGGATACCATTTATGAATTGTGTGACAAGGCGGAAGCGCTGCCCATGAGTGCCAAAAGCAGTTATGGTTCCTATCGGCAAGCCCTGAAAACGGAGTTTGAGGGCGTGTTTGGCTATTGGCTGCTGCATACGGATCTGGACGAAAAGGGAACAGTGGAATTTGTCCGTGATTGTCTGGATTACCGCATAACGGCAGAAGCAATGAAACGCCTGCCGACAGAATATCCGTTGAAAAGCAATCTCAAAAAATATACGCTTGAATTGGTGGAGCGTTTTATTATACTGGATAATAAAATGCATTCTAACGATGATGACTATACCAGTTCGGTAGCGCATTTTGTTTATATGCTGCTTCTGCAGATGACGATAGAAATGGTCAAAAAACTGCCGAAGCTTTCGGAAAAATCCGTTGATTTCATTGACGATTTCCTCAAGAATATGCAGCGTCATGTGATACAGGAGGTCAACTTCAGTATCAATGCGTCCAAAATGAATATCAAAGACCTGAACAAGCGGAAAAGTAATACGGATGACGATGACGAGGATGAAAATGAGAACATTGAGCAGGCACCTGAGGTGACGGAAACCCTCGAGGAACTGATGGCACAGCTGCAGGCTTTGACCGGTCTGGAGGCCGTTAAAAAAGACGTGAATTCCATGATCAATATGCTGAAAATACAGCAGATTCGTCAGCAAAGAGGAATGCAGACAATGCCCATGTCCCTGCACATGGTCTTTTATGGGAATCCCGGTACCGGCAAAACAACGGTGGCACGTCTGATTGCCAAGATATACTATCGTCTGGGCGTTCTTTCCAAAGGACATCTCATCGAAACAGATCGTTCCGGTCTGGTGGGCAGCTATGTCGGCCAGACGGCACTCAAGGTCAAGAAGGTCGTCAAGCAGGCGTTGGGCGGTATTCTGTTTATTGATGAAGCCTATACGCTGACCCGCAGTCAGAGCGGTAATGATTTCGGACAGGAAGCAGTGGATACTCTCCTGAAATGTATGGAGGATCGCCGCAGTGATCTGCTGGTAATCGTGGCGGGTTATCCCGAACTCATGACGCAGTTTATCGCTTCCAATCCGGGTTTGCAGTCCCGTTTCAATAAGTATATCAACTTTGTGGATTATAAGCCGCATGAATTGCTGGCGATTTTTGAATCCATGTGCAAAAAACAGGGCTATCAGTTGTCGGATAAGGCGAAAGTCTTTGCGAAAAATTACTTTGAGCGCCTGTATGAAAATCGTGATGAAAATTTTGCCAATGGCCGTGATGTCCGCAATTATTTTGAAAAGGCGATTGCCCGTCAGGCAAACCGTCTTGCTATGCGGAGTAACTGGACGAATGAACAGTTAGCCCGTCTGGAAGTGGCGGATTTGAGCGATGAATTGTCGGAATCCTATGTGGAGGAAGTCAAGCAGGAGAAAAAAGCCGCTTCTGCACCGGTAGCATTGAACGGACAGGAACTGCATCCCGGTGAACGGGCAGAAATAGCCGCCTATGCCGCACAGAAAATAGCCGTCCGTTTGCTGTATAAGAGCATCGGGGCAGGCATTGAACTGGATGGCTATGCCTTTATGCTGGGCAGTAATGGCCGTGTGCTGTCCGACAGTGACCTGATCTTTTTCGGACAGGAGGTTTCAAAGGATGGTTCCGTGTCGGTGGATACCCTGTCTGAATATCCGTCGATTATGGTGCAGATGAATAAGGTATCCTCGGCCTATGAAAAGATATCGGTCTGTTTTTCCGCCTATGGTGATGATGACCTGCTGAACTTCACGAAAGTATCACAGCCGGTCATTCAGGTCGTTTGTGAAGGAAAAGAACTGTATCATCTGCCTTTGAAGAATTTGTCGAGAGAGAAATGTCTTGTCGGACTGGAAATTTATAAAAATAAAGGTGTCTGGAAGCTGAAAGCGGTAGGGGCAGGCTATAACGGAAAACTGCGTACCCTGTGCGAGAGCTTCGGTGTAGAAATTGAGTGAGGAAAAGACAAAAAATGGTAAAAATCTGGTTCAATCATTGGTTCAGTACGATCTATAATATGATCGAATCCTTAAAGGCGGCAAATCCCGATTATTATGTCATCGGCACCAATGCCCGTGAAAATGCCGTTTACCGTATGGTATGCGATGAATGGTACAAGGAGCCGGTACTGCCGGAAAAGGAGTATATAGAGTATTGCCTGTCCTTCTGTCAGGAGCATGGTGTGCAGATATTTGTCCCCAGACGCAATATGTTGGCGGTCAGCCGTCATCGGGCGGATTTTTCCGCTATTGGCGTGAAAATATTAGTGGATGATGCCGCTTTGATCGACAGGCTGAATTATAAAACGCAGGCCTATGAATGGCTGAGTTGTGTACCGAGTCTGTATATTCCCGTGTATGAGCGTGTCACCAATGTACAGGATTTTGTGGCGGCGTATGAACGGCTGAAAAAGGATTATGAGCAGGTATGCTTTAAATTTGAGCATGACGAAGGCGGCATGAGCTTCCGTCTGATAGATAACCGCCCCAAGGGCTACAAAGCATTGTTTCAGAAACAGAGTACTGTCCGGATATCACTGGACGATGCTGTGGCAGCACTGTCTGAGGTAGAGCAGTGCAGTCCGTTGTTAGTGATGCCGTATCTGTCCGGCGCTGAGGTGAGTGTGGATTGTCTGCATACGCCGTCAGGTCTGATTATGATACCCCGTATTAAGGATACTTCCCGAGTGGAGCGCATTGTGTATCAGGAGGATATCCTGCAAATGTGCCGTGACCTATGGGAGGTCTGCCCGTTGCAATGCCCGTTCAATGTGCAGTTCAAATATCTGAAGGAGGTGCCGTATTTTCTGGAAGTCAACACCCGTATGTCCGGCGGTGTGCCGATGGCTTGTGCCGCCGAGCAGGTCAATATACTGGATATCGCTATTGCTCAGTTGCTGGGGTATACGAAGGAATGGCACCTTGACTATCAGAATAAATTCGTCAGCTATATTGAAAAGCCCCTTTTGTTATCGTAGTACCTTGTATCAAAGGAGATAAGTATGAAAGAGTATGCCGAACAGGATGTATTGCAATTAGGAAAACGCATCCACAATACGAAAAGAAGTTATTTGTTGGTCAATCCACTGCAGGCAAAGCATATTCCCGTATCCCCGACAAAGACCTATGAAATGTCACAGGCGCTGGGTAAATTGCTTTATCAGACGGCACCGGAGGCCCGTATGGTGATCGGTTTTGCAGAAACCGCTACGGCTATAGCGGCGATGGCGGCTATGAGTTTTCCGGAGGATACCGTCTATTTACATACGACCCGTGAACCGTTGGGCGATGAACCGACGGTCAATTTTCTGGAAGAACATAGTCATGCGGTCGATCAGCAGATTGCCTGCCGTTCTATCGCCGAAAACGGGACGAAAACCATTATCATGATAGATGATGAAATATCCACCGGCCGTACCATTGAAAATATTGTGACACAGCTGCGCCGCACCTTTCCGGCTTTAACGGATGTGCGTTTTGTGGTAGGGTCTGTTATGAACCGTATGGAGGAAACGGTACGGGAACGTATGCGGCAGGAAAACATTGAGTTTGTGTCACTGGTGCAGGTACAGAACCGTGATTTTGAAGCGGCGGCACAGGCATTTACCGTCAGCGAACCGATTCCGGCGATAAAATCCGGCTGTTATGAACCGGTGGTTACATCTTTGGATATACCGAATCCGAGAACGGGTATTTCTGTCAAGGCATTAAAGGACGGCCTGTCATTGCTGGCACAGGAAACCGCCCGTAAAATATTCTTTTCCGACAGGACGAGCCAAAAAATTCTGTTACTGGGAACAGAGGAATGTATGACGGCGGCGATTATGACGGGACGTTATATCGAGCAGACATATCCGGACAGGACCGTTTATTGTCATGCAACCACCAGAAGTCCCATCGGCGTTTGTGACAAGCCGGATTATCCGTGTAAAAACGGCTATCAGCTGTCGAGTTTTTATGAAGCAGGCCGAAAGACCTATCTGTACAATATTGCCGAGTACGACTGCGTTATCGTCATGACGGACAGCCGTCAGACGGAACAGGCCGAGCAGGCTATGCGGCAGATCAGTCATCTTTATGGTACACATTGTCAACAGATTTATTTAATCAGAGGGTAATTTATGCAGAGCAGTTATAAAAAAGACGAAGTAACTTTATTGTTGAAGGATATCAGCGGACAGGTCGAGCCGTTGGAAAACAGTGAACGGGAACGCTTTATTCAATCCGGTGTGCATTATTCCGAAATGCTGCCCAAGGAGCATTTACCGAGTGAAGCCTATCGGCAGACCTTTATGCGGGCGCTGGATTTATATGCCGCACCGACTGCCAAAGCCGTACAATGCTTATGTGATGCTATCATTGCCGATAAGGGGCGGAATGTGGTATTGGTTTCCTTAGCGAGAGCCGGAACACCTGTCGGCGTATTGCTGAAACGCTATTTCCGGCAGTTTTATCAGATAGACGTACCGCATTATACGATTTCCATTATCCGTGGCAAAGGCATTGACAAAAATGCTGTCGAATACATATTAGCCCGTCATCCGAAAGAAACCATTCAGTTTGTGGATGGCTGGACGGGCAAGGGCGCTATTCAGAATCAACTGAAAGCCGCTATACAGGATTTCCCCGGCGTGGATGATACCGTAGCAGTATTGTCCGATCCGGCCTATGCCGCCGGAAAATGCGGTACGCATCAGGATTTCCTGATTCCCAGTTCCTGTCTGAATGCAACTGTATCGGGCTTGATCAGCCGTACCTTTTACCGTCAGGATATCATCGGCCCGCAGGATTTTCACGGTGCCGCCTACTATCAGGAATTTGAATCCTATGACCTGACCGAAACCTTCCTTTCGGCAGTAGAAAAGCAGTTCGGCTGTGATTATTCTTTCGGGGAATGTGCCGCTTATGATGAGCGTCCGCAGGAGGAAATACACGAGATTGCAGAGAAATATCACATTTCGGACATCAACTTTATCAAGCCGGGTTTAGGCGAAGCTACCAGAGTATTGTTACGCCGTATCCCGTGGAAAATATTGGTGCATAGTCTGGAGGATGACGCTTATTTGTCCCATATTTACCAATTAGCCCGTGAAAAGAAGGTGGAGCTGGAGGTTTATCCTTTCCGCTACTATAAAGCCTGCGGTCTGATCCGCCGTCTGGCCGATACATAAGGAGTACAGGATGGACATTTGGTTTTCAGATATGGACAACACCCTCATCTATTCCCATAAACACGATATTCCGCTGCCCAAAACGACAGCGGAATATTATCTTGACAGGGAACAGAGCTTTATTACAGACAGAACACTGTCCTTTTGTCAGAAGTTTTGCGCCTCAACGGAGCGTATGTTTGTTCCGCTAACGACCCGTACACCGGCACAGTATGAGCGCATTTTACTGCGTGAAAAATTGTCTTACCGTTATGCGCTGGTCTGTAACGGTGCATTGTTGCTGGATAACGGCATTTCAGATGCCGTATGGGAACAGGAATCGCTTGCTATGACGGCTGATTGTGCCGAACCCTTAGCACAGGCGCTTGCTGACCTGTATACCTTCGCAGAAACGGAACACGTTCACGATTTGCGTCCTTATATGGTCTATGCCAAGACCGAAGCGACACCCCAACAAATAGCAACCCTCCATCAGCGGTATACTCCACAGGGATTGGATGTCATCCTCAGCGGCACCAAGCTGTATTGTCTGCCGCAGAAATTTTCCAAAGGCCATGCGGTGCGGCGGTTCTGTCACCGTTTTGCCCATCCGAACGATCGTGTGATTGCTTCGGGCGATACCGTTTTTGACGTGCCAATGCTCACGGAATGTGATATTGCCCTTTATCCGGAAGAATTATCCGTTCCTTCGGATGCACAGCACATCCGCATACCTGTCAAGGGCTTTTTTGCCCACGGTCTGTGCGAAACGCTTAATCAATTTATAATGCATAATTCATAATGCTTTTCCCGCATTTCAAATATCTGTCCCGGCACACAACACAAAAGTTTCGCTCAAGCCTTTTCAAAGGCTTGCAGGGTGCAGGGGCAGAGCCCCTGCCGAGGGAGTTTGAGGGGCGAGCAGCCCCTCAACGGGGGTTGGGGCGAGCAGCCCCTCAACGGGTTTTGGGGCGGCACCCCAGGCATTGTCGGAGAAAAGGCGGAAATAGGCGGCCTGATTTTCAATCACGCCGAAGGCTTTGGCACGATAGGCAATTTTGGTAGCCCAGTTGGTATGGGGGTTGACCTCGTTCATTTTGTTTTGACCGGCGCCATTGAGTACGCCGCCTTCGGCATGGTCAAGAATCATCATGGCATCGTCATATTCTTCCTTCGTGACGGCCATCAGTGCATTGACGAATTTAACGTGCGTGGGGTGAATGACCGTCCGGCCGATAAAACCGTTAGCCTTGTCGAGAATGACTTCACGGAGCAGACCGTCAATTTCATTGTTCACTAAGGGAATCCGTTTGAGCAGGTAATCTTCCAGTCCGTGAGAGGGGAGATTATCAAACATGAGTTCTTCGGGCGCACGAAAATATTCCCATACGGGGCCTGATACGATATAATCATTATTGCGGCCAAATACGTTGATGATATCCGCCAGACAATCCCGTACCACGGCAATATCATAGATAGAGTAGTCAACGCCCCGCCGTACCCCGAATACAGAAGAAAAATCCGTACCGCCCACACGCACCTGTAAGACAAGGTCATGGAATTCATTGAGAATTTCCTTGATGCCGAGCAATTCCGGCAGGCGGGTTTCCTTGCAGGCTACTGTCGCATCTTCAATGATCGGCATCCCGTAGAGGATTTCACCGAACTGCTGATTTAATTCTTTGAGATATGTATAATAAGCACGGCCGTTGCGGGTGTTGAATTTCGGGAAATTGATACCGCAGAGAGAATGTACCTGATGTTTGGTCAATCCTTGTGCAAAATGGCGGAACTGTTCCGGGTTGCGGATACGGACAAAAATCAGCGGTACTCTGTCAGGGTCTAACACACCGTTTTCCACAGCGGCAGTCACGGCATCAAGCAGATGATAAACATTCTGTTCCGCCTGCTGTATCTGTCCGGCGGGACAGGCATCCTCAAAGCAAAGTACAATCGTTGTCAGACCGGGCATGGCGGAGGAAAGAATTTTTGGTGTGAAGTCCTTCGTGCCGGGCATATACATCGTAGCGCCGAGGCAATACTGCAATAACTGGCGGTTGGTATATTTATCAAAGGAAACAGGATCCACGATAAAAGAATAATCGGGATGATATAGATGATGTTTCATGGAAAGTTACAATTCCTTTCAGAACAATATTGTTTTGGGTCAATTCTGGCAATTATCACACTAAAGTATTATAGCATATTTTTATGTCAGATACCAGTCTGTCTTGATAAAAACAAGTGAAAGATTTTTATAAAAAACGGTGCATGACCTGTCATTGAACCGGACAGCGCCGTTATCTTCATCAACAGGGGGATCATACCATGGGGGTTATCGGTCAGCATATTAAAAAATATCGTTTATTGAAGGGGATCACACAGGAACAGCTTGGTTTACTGGTGGGCGTGACGACACAGGCTGTTTCCAAATGGGAATGCGGCGGCACACCGGATGCGGAGCTGCTGCCCCGTATTGCAGAAGTGTTGGAAATCAGTATAGATGCTCTTTTCGGGCGGGAGGATAAGAACTTTGCCTTGTACATGGCACGAAAGGTAGGCTGTATGCCAAAAGAGGAATCCTTTCAATATGTTTTCCGGCTGTTGTGGGCCATGGGTGTCGGCTTACTGGATGGTATTGAGAATTTTGAGGAACTGATGGAAAATTTTGTGGACTGCGCTTCGGCTGAATTGGACAAAGCCGATGTTTTTGCCAAACTCATGCAGGATAACGGTACCGCCACCATGCGTATGTCCCCCGACCTTCGGTATGGTTTTCTGATGGTAGAACCGCAAGCCTCTATCAAAGACAGTTTAGCTGACCGTGAAACTCTTCGGAAGGTATTTGAAATCTTTGCTGATGACAAACTGCTGTCAATCATTTTCTATATGTATTCCCGTCTGAATACACCGCTGACCGCTTCGCTCATTGCTAAAAATACCGGATTGGCACAGGAAGAGACGGAAAAGTGCATGGCTAAACTTTGTCGGAATAACCTTGCGACTTGCAGTGTGATTGCAACGGCTGACGGAGAAATGCGTTCCTATCTGTTTAATCAGGAAAGCTCTGTTATTCCGATGCTTTGTTTTGCGGATGAAATCGCCAAAAAGGATTTCACCGATCTGGTGGCATGGTTTAACCGTGCAAAGCCTCTTTTCTGAGTGCGGCGCTTGGTATGTGTACCGTGTCCCCTGATATTTTTGTGGATTTTTTATTTTAACTATTGACAAAGAGGGAATAATGTTATAGAATAGCACTAAACCGATGAGGAAGTGTGAGTAGGTACTGTAAACCTTTCTTCCAGAGAGCTGCGGAGGGTGGAATCGCAGCAGAGAGCGCAGAACTGAATGGGCTTCTGAGGGCGAACGGAAACGCTGCGGCGGAGTATGTAAGACGGTGACGGCCTGCCGTATAAGAGGGTCAGCGTATTGAATGGATGAAAGTACGCATAGAGAGGGCGCTTTTTAGCGTCAAAGTTGGGTGGCACCGCAGGAATTTTCCTGTCCCGGCATTTTTGGAATGTTGGGACAGGTTTTTTGTTTTTCAGGAGGGGTTCT
Organism: uncultured Eubacteriales bacterium; assembly: GCA_900322145.1. Lineage (GTDB taxonomy): Bacteria > Bacillota > Clostridia > Oscillospirales > Acutalibacteraceae > UBA1213. The sequence continues at coordinate 3,670 of ONYQ01000020.1, read as the reverse complement.
TATGAAACTGCTGACCAGACGATGGCGGGACTGTATCTGACCGGATGACGCTGTTGACCTTAATCTATCTATAGAAAAATCAATATGAAAAAGGAGAGTATTACCATGAGCGAAACAAAAATTCCCTACAAAATCTATCTGGATGAATCGGAGATTCCTGACAGCTGGTACAATGTCCGGGCGGATATGTCCGTTAAACCGGCGCCGCTGCTGAATCCCGGCACCGGCGCTCCGCTGACCGCCGAAGAAATGAGCGGCATTTTCTGTGAGGAACTGGTAGCGCAGGAACTGGATAATGACACCGCTTATATTCCGATTCCGCAGGAAATCCGTGACTTCTATAAAATGTACCGTCCTTCTCCGCTGATAAGAGCGTATTGTCTGGAAAAGGCACTCGGTACACCTGCAAAGATTTACTATAAGTTTGAAGGCAACAACACCAGCGGCAGCCATAAGCTGAATTCTGCTATTGCACAGGCATATTATGCGAAAAAGCAGGGTTTGAAGGGTGTTACTACCGAAACCGGTGCCGGCCAGTGGGGTACAGCGCTTTCTATGGCGTGTGCGTATCTTGGTCTGGACTGCAAGGTATTCATGGTAAAGGTCAGCTATGAGCAGAAGCCCTTCCGCCGTGAGGTTATGCGTACCTATGGCGCAGATGTTACCCCTTCTCCTTCTACGACAACGGCTGTCGGCCGCAAGATTTTAGAGGAGCATCCCGGCACTACCGGCAGTCTGGGCTGTGCTATCTCTGAGGCGGTTGAAGTCGCTACTTCAACACCCGGTTATCGTTATGTACTGGGTTCCGTTCTCAATCAGGTACTGCTGCATCAGTCTGTTATCGGACTGGAAGCCAAAGCAGCACTGGATAAGTATGGCGTAACGCCGGATATCATCATCGGCTGTGCCGGCGGCGGTTCCAATCTGGGCGGTCTGATTTCCCCGTTCATGGGCGAAAAACTCCGTGGCGAAAAGGATTACCGCATTATCGCTGTAGAGCCTGCTTCCTGTCCGAGCTTCACAAGAGGTAAGTTCGCCTATGACTTCTGCGATACCGGAAAGATTTGTCCGCTGGCAAAGATGTATACCCTCGGTTCCGGCTTTATTCCGTCGCCGAACCATGCCGGTGGTCTGCGGTTCCACGGTATGTCCTCCACTCTGAGCCAGTTGTATCATGACGGCTATATGGAGGCTACTGCTGTAGAGCAGACGGCTGTCTTTGAAGCGGCTGAACAGTTTGCCCGTGTGGAAGGTATCCTTCCGGCGCCTGAAAGCTCCCATGCTATCCGTGTTGCCATTGACGAAGCACTGAAGTGCAAGGAGACCGGCGAGGAGAAAACCATCCTCTTTGGTCTGACCGGTACGGGCTATTTCGATATGGTGGCTTATCAGAAATATAATGACGGTCTGATGAGCGACTATATCCCCACCGATGCCGATTTGGAGATTGGTTTCAAGGGACTGCCGGTTGTTCCCGGTCAGGCATAAGACGTGTCTGAAATTGTGGCATGATGCCGGATTCTGTCATACAGAAAGCTGTTTTTGTGACGATACGTTATATATGATCTGAGAAACTGAAAATATCCCGTTTTTCCTATAGAGAAAGACGGGATGTTTTTTTGTTCAAAACGTCTAAAAAAGCGAAACAAAAACGGCTGTCTGAGAGAGCCAATATTGAGATTACAGTATGAATATTTTCACTTCATGATGGCCGGAGTATTCAAAAAATCCGCAGAAAAAGCCGGAAAAATCAGATAAATTCTGTCAAAAAGTTTTCCGTAACCATACCATAAATAAAGTGAGATAATTTCAGCCAATTGTGAAGGGTGAATTTTCGGACTCTTGACAGTATTGCCAAAAAAGTCTATAATAGGGTAAAGCTATTGTTAGAATAGTGCCTTTTTGAGAAGGTTTATAAATAATATCATCTGTCGCTGTCAAAGAATGCGGTATGTCCGACAGTATCGCAAGACCCTATCATTATAGTAAAGGAGAGCGAGGACGATGACAACACAGGCAAAAAAGAAACAGCGCAGGCGCTCTCCCGGCTTTATAGCAGGCTTAGTGCTTCTTTTTGTAGCAATCGTGATTTTACTGACGTTGGCCATGTTTACTTCCTTTGATGAAGTAACAAACGTTTTTGAGGCCGGTAAGGTCGATATAGTGCTGACCGAGACGGAATGGAAACCGGAAGACGGTGATAATACCGTTCCGAATACCTTTATCGACAAGAACCCCAACATTATTAATAAGGAAGAAACCGTTAATACCTATGTGTTCCTCAAGGTGACGATTCCTTATGACGACGACCCTGCTTTGATTATTGAAAAAGCTCATCAGGATACACATGATAATTCCGGCAAAATTGCCTATAAAAATAGTGACCATTCTGTTAGCGAACAAAAAGTTCCGATTTATAAGTTTGTAGCAACCGGCAAAAAGGCTGACGGTACAGAGGAGCAGAACCCGCAGATTCTTAAAAATACCGATTATAATTCTTCCAAACAAGAAATTAACCCCGGTTGGGCACTGGTGGATTTGAATGGTTCAGCGAATCCTATGGTTGATGAAACACACAAGACCTTTACCTACATATATGCTCATGTCAGTACAACGGAAACAGGAACCAACGGTGAGCCGCTTTTGGCAGAAGTGTTGCCGGGTGAAACCATTACATACCCGTTGTTTAATAAGGTGTATTTACAGAATTTTCGGGAGCGGAAAAAGACACAGGAAGTTTCTACCGATTTTCCTGATCCGACAAGGGACTACAGTATTCATATTGAAGCTTATGGTATTCAGGCAAACTTCCTGAAGCCGAACAACACAACCACCCGTGACCCGTCTGATGTATGGAATAATTATATTAATGTTAAGTAATTGAAAGTGAGATGAGAAGTGTGAAAAAGTACAAAATCATCGTACCGGTCATTTCTGTTTGTGTCATCATCGCACTTCTCCTGACATTCAGAATGTCTCTTGCGTATCTGATGGATGCAGAGAGAAAGGATAATATTATCACTATCGGTAAGGTTAATCTGTCACTGGATGAAGGCAGCCGGTATCAGGACAGTTCGATCGTGGCGGCAGGCGATTCTGTTTTCAAAGCGCCGCAGCTGACCAATACCGGCACAGAAGATGAATATGTATTTTTGCGTATAGCAGTACCTATTAAGGATGTAACACTGCTGTACGAACAGGATAAAAAAAACAATAACAATATTGTAACAAACAAGGAAGGCACGAAGGTACATACAACTACTGTAACTGGTCATACAACGGATGACAAAGGCAAGGCACATGAGGAAATTTACCGCATGATTGCAACAGGGGAGACCGGTACCGCCGGTAATGTTAATACAGTATTGGGCAGTGATGCTAATATGCCCAAAGACGCACCTTGTCTGGATTTTGGCTATAATGCCGGTTCCAATGCTGCTAACAATGAGGCTGATGGTTGGATCTATCTCAAGCGGTCGTTGAATCAGACGTTGACTGTGAAAAACTCCAATAATAACGATGTATCGGAAACGTATGATTTGTATTATTTCGGCTACAACCGCCGTCTGCAATATAACAGAGATCAGACGGAAAAGGCTAAGACGATACCACTGTTCGATCAGGTGCAGCTCAAAAGCTTTATTGACGAGGAACTGACTCAGACTGCTCA
>ONYQ01000110.1 GCA_900322145.1 uncultured Eubacteriales bacterium | reverse complement strand
AATTGTCATCTCTTAATATAATTCCGTGTGAAAAATTAGGTAAATGGAACTATATAGTTAGACCTCAACTCTGAAAATTAATTATTTAACAGTTCCTAAACAGTGAGATGTCCGAAATCGGTTCAGAAAAACATATCACCATTGACCTCAACGGTCACTATATCAAGCGTGACCTGAATTACGACAAGAAATCCAAAGGCGGCTTGTTCACGGTCAAAGACAAAGCCGTCCTGACCATAAAGGACAGTTCCCCCGAAAGTACAGGTTATGACGGTATAAAAGGCGGTGTTCTCACAGGCGGCACAAGCTCGGATACCGGCGGCTGCTTTGAGATAACCGAAAAGGGAAAGGTCATTATGAACGGCGGAACGATCTACGATTGTATCACCGATGAAGACGGCGGCGCTGTTAGAATCGCTGACGGTGAATTCACATTAACAGGCGGCAGAATCTATCACTGTCAGACCATCGACAGTGCCGACAACTGCAACGGCGGAGCGATCTTTCTTGACAAAGGAACTGTAAGGCTCACTGACTGTACGATAGAGGACTGCAGCAGCGAGGATCACGGCGGTGCGATCTATTCGGACGGCGGAGAGATATATCTTAAAAAGGTCACCTTCTCGGGCAACCAATGCCGTGACTATGGCGGTGCAATATGTCTGTGGGATGAAACACTTCTCGAAGCACGAAACTGCAGATTTTCTGACAATCGTACCGAGGAGGACGGCGGCGCTGTCTATGTTGAAGATGCGCCTGCGGATCATAAGGCGATACTGTTTGATAACTGTATCTTCCGTGGCAATCGTGCCGACAGGGACGGCGGTGCGTTCTTTGTATGCGATGACGGCGTAGCTCTTTCCAATACAGAGATAACCAAAAATTCCGCCAAGAAGCGGGGCGGCGCTGTCTTTGTGGATGCCCGCTATGGTATCACGGTCAGGGGACTTGTTACGATAGATAACAACACCTGTGACGACAACAAGTCTATGGCAAATCTTACTCTTGAGAACAGCACCTTCATCGAAGCTAAAATTATGAACGCCGGTCTGTACAAGGGGTCCCATATCGCTATCGGAACGACTGCAGCCAGCGGAAAAACCTATCTTTCAAACAGCGATTTCAGCAAGTATCAGACAAGATATTTCAGCGCCGATGAAGGAAAGATAGACTTTTCAAAGTACCTTGTAAGATATTCTCTGCTGACAACATCAGCTTCCATCTTTGGCAACGGTAATGTGGCTGTAATCATCTGCTTCGGAATATCTGCACTCGTACTGACCGTTATCATTATTGTTGTAAAGAAAAAAAGAACACGCACAAAAGCCGGAGAAGGAGGCGAAAAAGATGATCAGAACTAAAAACAAAATGCTCCGAAGATGGATAAAATTCATCCTGACATCATTATCCCTGCTTCTTGTTGTATGCTTTTTGACCGAAGGTCCCATTCATACCATCGAAAGAGTATCCGCAGCAGAAAAAATCGTTTATCTTAAGGAAGTAAAGGTGTTCGAGGCGGACAGCGAAAAGGAAGCCCGCTCAGCCTGTGAAAAAGAAGGCTTTACATTTGTAGGAAAGGATCTGAATAAGGGCGCTGAAAAAGGCCGTGTTTATATCGGCTATAAAACGACAGAAAATCGGGATGAGGCGCTGTATAAGATAGCGCTTCTCGATATGAACGGCGGCTTCCAGATCAGGAACTATGAAGAAATGTATGAAGAATTCCGGAAGTCGAACTATTCCACAGCAGAAACGCTGCAGATGGCAACAACGGAATTCATCGACAGCTATAACAACGGCAGTCGGTGACAGCCTTGAAGCGACCGTTGAAAATATGGATGAAATAAAACAGTCCGATGCTGGTGTCCTTTATCTCAATGCCTACCAAACGCTCAACGAATATGATGCCAATTCTGATATGCCGCTCGGAGAATGGATAGTCGAAATGGGCAAGCAGACCAGTGAGGAGGTCGATCTCTCCCAAATTTATCCTATGATAGACTCCATGAACTATGCACAGGTCAGAATGACGGAGCTTGCAGGATTTGTTCCGTGTGCATCCGGCCTCGGCGAGAACGTCCACAGTGAGGAATATCAGAAAATTCTGAATACCGCCGCCAATAAGCTCAAAGAGCTGATCGGCAATGATTCTATCTCTATCTGGACGAATACCGACCCCGACTTTGCCAAGAGTAATGTAGCCTTCACGTCCTTTGCCATCCGTCAGAGTGCCGCACAGGCAATGCTGAACGGGGAGGTCAATGATACCTATAAAGAAAATAAGGAAAAGGTAGAAACCGTCTTCAAATGGGTAGGCGTTGCCTGCTCGGCGGCAACGGTGATCGGCTTTGTAGGATGGGCTGTCGGCGGAGTGCTGCTGAAGATTGCTGAATGTGCAGTTGTTTCCTGCCTGATGAGCGTTGCGTCAACGATGGTGTCGATTGGTGCCTCCATCCTTAAATACACAGGAAAAGTCGGGTTGGTCGTGTTAGGATTTACACTGGCTTTCTATGCCTTCTGCGTTATCTGGGAAATGATTAAGGCAGACGAAGCAAAAGACTACACCACGATTCCGGATTATGTTATAGATGCGGTAAAGGTCAAGGACGGCTATACAAATGTGAAATATAAGGCGGTAAAGAACAACAAGGGAAAGATAGCCGACCTGAACGCCTATAATGGCTTTAACGGCTGGGTATGTATGTATACCTCTACCGATGCACGTGTCGGCAGTCCTATCCGTGCTGACGGCGAGGGCAATATCTTCAAGATCATTTACGGCGATGCCAACAAGCCCGATGACTGCGACTGCGCTAATTTCTTTGGTCAGGTCACTCCGGGCAACTGCAACACCAACCTGAAAAATGATAATTCCGGCGGTATCTATATCAATTACTACACCGAGAAATCATTGAAAAACCGTACAGCTTCAACTGACGATGTCACTAAACCAGATGACAAAGATAAAGACAAGGACAAAGATAAAAACACCAAACAGTATTATAACGATATCATCGTCAGATCGGCTAAAACGGAGGCTCTGGCAAAAAGCAAGATTACCGTTGAGGGCTACTACATCTGGGATCAGAACCTTTCTCCGGATGTCAGAGCAGGCGGAAAATGGGAGGATGGCGGTCAGTACACCTATATCGGCTATTCCATTACAAATGACCCCAAACAGGCGATCAGGGATATCCGTGTGGCAACCTTTACGCCGAACGGACAGATACAGTTTGGTGATATCTCCTACGGCTGTGCAGGTACGTTAGGGTATCCTGCCACAAGTAAGGAAGACGACAGCAATATGCCCCAGAATCTTGACGGACTGTTCATTACCCGTAATGAAAAAGCAGGAACGCCTATAGAAGTGGGCAAGCTTCATCTTGTAAGAAATTTTGACGACGCAGAAGACGGCTGGGAAGCTGTAACGACCTTCAGCGGTCTGACCTATAATTTCAATACCACTTTTTACAACAAGCAGGGTGCAGGAGCATATCTTCCAAGCAGAGAGCACGTTTATCCCTTTGAATATATCGGATACTATACCAGTGAGGATCACAAATGGGAAAATACCAACAGTTATCTGTACTATGAGCCGGAGAAGACCTATACATACGGAACAAAATATCTTTCGGGACTCTATTTTGCTTTTGGTGTGGACTCTGAAAGCGAGGGCAGATTTGATATCGCAACATCGGCAAGATTCAACCAGCTGCTGGATAAGCTCAAGAAGTGCCCGAATACTACAGTCCTTGACGAGATCAATCTTGCCCAGTCATTTGTTTACAAGGGCTTTGTAATAGACAGCAACCAGAAATATCTGCACCTTTGCTATACATGGAGCTATAATCCGTATCGGGCCATCTATGGCATTGCCGCTTTCCGGGGAACCGTCAATTCTCCGAATCTTCCGTATAACATTTCCAAGGCAAGTTCCTATCAGAGTACGCCGTCAGGGGCAGCCGACAAAAGCACCAGCTATACCTCCGTAAGTGTTGTAGTTCAGCGTACTACACAGGGACGTTATGTAGTAAGAGGTATCTCGCCGGAAAATGCTTATATGACTACGACAGGTCTGCTCGGTAAGAATGAACAGGTGCCGAAAGGCTATACCGAAGAAAATATCTCGCATTTCCTGTCTTATCGTCAGAAAACCGCCTTTATTCCTACCGGTCTTTATGTAAACGGATATACGGAAGGTAAAAAGCCCCTGACCCTTGACGATGTTATCATTTCCTCCAACGCTCATAATGCTTCCATCCATAACGGGGAAATACCTCAGACGACTGAGGAAAAAGAAGAATCCCGGACCAGCTACGATGAAGAAGAATCCTGGGATTTTGACGACGATGAACAGTCATGGGATTATGATTATGATTACGATTATGACTATGATTATGACGAAGAAACCCGGACTATCGACGAAAAGGAAGAATCCCGGTCAACTGACGAAGAGGAAGAAGACTTCTATCAAGAACCAGTCAGCGGCACGATCAGCATAAATGTCAGCGGCGAAACGACTCTCGACGGACATAAGGCTAAGGGAGTATTTACCTCTGTACAGGATCTCGCATATCCTAACGAGACAGAGCCGTTCAACCTTGCTTATCCCACATGGACAAGCGACGAAAACGATAAGAATGAAGCCGGTCCTCCCCTTTATATCTATTTCAGGAATACCGTTGTCTATAAAAAGTATATTTCCCGTATCTTTGTGGGACAGTGTTCACGCAAGGATGCAAAGACAGATGACGAAGATCAGCTTGAGGAATTTGACAAGCAGGTCGATATTAACGCCCTTGTTGCGGCAACAATGGCCGGCTCGGACGAGGTTATCCCTTTCAATGTGGCCGCCGATCAGGATAAAGCATGGTATAGCCGCAAAGACAGTAATAACAGACTGGAAATCGAGCCGGCGGAGAATCAGCCGGCCGCCTACATCAGCGTTGCAAGAACAGACAAGGAAGAAGAAGCCATAAGGGGCATCATGCTCTATAAATCCTCTCCTGACAAGGCTGTGCCGAATCAGCTTGTTGTAGACGGTGCAACCTATTATTGTGCAAGCAATACCTCACCGATAAAGATGTCTAACGGAAACAGCTATTACCTGTATTATTCCTATAATATGGGTGTCAGTCCCGGCAGACCGATCACCTTCATTACTGTGGGTTCCGAGCCGTTCAAGTCAAAACAATCGACTGCGCTTGTGACAGACAGAGCAGACAATAGCAATTCCAAAGCAGTGCTTTATGGCGACACCACTATGAAAACCTTCATCCGTGCCGCTTTTGAAACCACTGGTCAGGTATATTTCAATAAGATATATGCCGCTTCTGGTTCTGATAAAACCTCTGCAAAGCTGAAACTCCTTGAGCAGGACTGCACCGAATACTGCGATATCAATCTGAATGAAAAGGCCGGGGACACGGCTGTTTACTTCGGCTACCGCAGTTATGCGCTCAATGAAAAAGCCATACGCATGAAAAACACGGACGAAGCAAAAGCGGCGGAAAAAGCTTCTCAGCTCAGTCAGGCAATATATGATATCGTATGCACCGTTGACGAGCCTTTCAAGCCGG
>ONYQ01000031.1 GCA_900322145.1 uncultured Eubacteriales bacterium | reverse complement strand
TTTCGTTCTTTTCGAGATAATCTGTCAGCAGTGCTTCCTTCTGCTGAAAATGTCCTACGGCAATACACAGATAGAATTTATTTATTTCTCTGTCTTTCAGCTTCTGATTCATGATACGCAGGGTTTCGGCATTTTTCGCCGCAATCACAATGCCGCCGGTATTTCTGTCGATACGGTTCACCAATGCCGGCGCAAAGGAATTTTCCTGTTTCGGGTCATATTCCCCCTTATCATACAGATAATGCTGTACTCTGGCTATCAGCGAATCAAAATGATAGGTATCGTCCGGATGTACCAGCAGTCCCGGCTTTTTATTCAGCAAAAGAATATTTTCATCCTCATAGATAATATCCAATTTAACGGGCGCTTTCAGGAAATCATAAGTATCGGGCGTTTCCTCAAAGAATTCGTCCTTGATGTACAGTGTCAGCACATCTCCTGTCTGCAAACGGCTGGCAATTTCACAGCGTTTTCCATTGAGCTTGATATACTTGGTGCGGATATATTTATACATCAGCGATGTCGGCATATTCTTGAATTTCTTCGTGAGAAATTTATCCAATCGCTGTCCGCTGTCATTTTCCGTAATGATTATTTGCCGCATGGTCATCATTCCTTTGCATTATTCCATTGTATTATAGCACATCGCTTACGCTTTGTCACTCTTTATTTGAGACGCAAGGCAACATTTCACACGTCTGCACACATTCAGCAAGAAATTGTATGTAATATTATTTTTCTGTCCGATTCTGAGATATGCATGACTATCTGCGTTTTCATAACGAAAAAGACCTTGATACGCACCATGTGTATCAAGGTCTTTTCTGAATGTGAATTCACCTTAAAGTGTGATGATTTCCGGCTCATTTATTCGTCTGTTTCGATACGGATTTCACTGCCCCTGCCGTCAGCTCGCTTGATGACGTGTATCTTTTTGGGGAGACATTCATCCAACCGTGATACATGGGAAATAATGCCGATCTGTCTTTTGCCGGCGGAAAGATGTTTCAATACCTCTATTGCCTTATCCAGTCTGCTGATGTCAAGGGAACCGAATCCTTCATCAATAAACATACTGTCAATCTGTATCGTACTGCTGCTCTCCATCTGCACAATATCAGAAAGCCCCAGCGCAAGCGACAGCGATGCTTCAAACAGCTGCCCTCCTGAAAGCGATGCCGTTTCTCTTTCCTGATGCGTAATGGAATTGTAGATTTTCAGATCAAGTCCGACACTTCTTCGGCCATCTCCGGTTTCTTTGGGCACAAGAGAATATTCCCCGTCTGTCATAACGTCAAGATGTATATTAGCCTGATCAATGATTCTGCGGAAAAAGCCGCTCAATACATACCGGCTGAAAGTATAGTTACCGTTGGCAGTATCCGAAAGGGGCTTGAGTTTCTCCGCAGCGGCCAGATATCGTTTCCGTTCTTTCAGATAAATGCTGATATTTTTATAGGCCGTTGTGTTGATGCGGAGTTGGGCATCAAGTTCTTTATCTCTGTTCCGCATGGCTTGGAGATTCTGTTCCATCAACCGTATCTTTTCTTTCAATTCATGCAGATCTGTCTTCACACAGTTTATTGTTTCCTTTTCCAACTGTTTGATCTTAGTGGAAAGTTCCAGACAATTCATCGTATGATCGCTGATTGTTCTGTCAGCGTTTCTGATCCATCTATCCAATTCATCCGGCTCAAGCAATCTGCCGTCGGGACTCTTCGCACTCCTGTATACGTCATCATTGTCAAAACCGTATCTTACCAGACCCGCTTCATAATCAAGTTTGGCTTTGTGTACCTTTTCAACAGCGGAAAGCTTTTCGGCTTCGGCGTTGGTCAGCCTGCCTTCTATGTTTTCCAATTTTTTTTGATAATCTGTGTAGAGCGTTTTGGCATGATCTGTCTGCTCCTGCAGAGCTTCTGTCTTTTTCTTCAGATCTGCGATAATGGCAAGCGCTTCCTGTTTGGCAGCCGGCCAACCGGCAAGCTCCCTGCGTTTTTCATCGGCTCTTGCATCAGCCGCCGATTTTTGCCCGCTGACTTTTTGCATTTGTTCCTGCGCCAGTGACAGGGCGGTCGATAAACGCTCTGTTTCCTGTTCAAGCCGCATTTTTTCCTGAACAGCATTATTTTTCTTCTGTCGGTCATCAACTGCTTTTTTATAGTCTGATTCATAACCGGCAATAGCAGCATCGCACCGCTGATGCGCCAACTGAAGAGCTGTTCTCTGCCACAAGGTATCCTTGTCTGATACACCTAAAAGCTCTGAGGAATGGGTAAGAAGTGTTTGCAGACTGTTATCATAAGCCGCTTTTTGGTCGGAATACTTATTTTTCAGCGCAGTTTCCTGCTCCCTTGCTGCGTTCCATGCGGCAAATGCAGCATCTACCTGTTCTCTGGTCGGGATATCTTCGCACCAACGGGCAAAAGCATCTGTATCCGCTGCGGTATGCTTCGTACCGCACACCGGACAGACGGTTTCCGGCTTGGTTTGCAATTCCTTACGCATTTCCTGCGCCAACAGACCGGCCTGACCGCTAAGAAAAGCCCCGTTCAACTGATAGTGCTTTCCCTCCGCTTCATGCGCCGCCATTTGTGCCCTTAAAATGCTGTCCTTCAGAGCGGATAATTTCTTTTCCTGTTCCGACAGGTTTTTAATCTGACTTTCAATATCCGTCAGAAGCGGCTTTCTTTTGCGCTGTTCCACCAGTAACCGTTGCGCTTCATTAACGGCTAAGTCGCCTGCATTTTCAAGTTGTGCGAGAAGGCCAAGAACCTGTTCCAGATCATGTTTCTTTTCATTCAGTGTTTGCTGAATCCGTAATACGTTTTGTGAGGAACTGTCAAAATTACGTTTTATTTGCAGACGAGAATTTTCCACTTCCTTGAGTTCATCATAAATATGAAGTATGTTTTCAAGGCTATGCTGCTGCTTCGTATTCCTTTCGATCTGCGGAAGATTGCGTTCCTCTGTTACACGGGCATCGGTTTGAAGCTGCGAAAGTTTCTCAACACCGATTTTTTTCTCACCGGCAAGCCTTTCTATGTTCTTTTTTATCCTGTCAAGGTCGGCTGTGACACTATGGAGCGTTCTTTCCAGCGGTACCAGTTCCTTTGCCGCCTTAGCAGGCTCCACCTTCTTCTTCATGGCATCTATGACACCGTTCTGTAATTGCAGTCGGTCAAATGCGGATTTTTCCCTGTCCAGTTCCGCCAACCGCTTGTTATTATTTTCGGCTCGGGTCATTTCTTTATTAAGTTCAAGCAATCCTGCATTCGTTGTTACGATAGCGTCCGAAATATTCTCGCTTTCCTGTGACAAGCTTTTAATCACGCTGTCCATAATGGATAAAAGATCAGGATTATCCGCTGTCAGCTGATCGGTTTCTGCCGCATGATCCTGCGGAAAAATAAACGCTTCTATCTGCGCACGAATATTACTGCTGTTATCCTTTATCTTGCTATCAACCATTTTGTAAGCCGCTTTCAACCGCAATTGGAGGTCAATATGCCGTCGGTTATCAAACAGCTTTCCCAGTATCTTTCCTCTGTCATCACTGCCGGAGGTGAGAAATTTCTGAAATTCTCCCTGCGCCAACATAATAATTCTGCGGAACTGGTCGGCATCCAATCCCAGAATTTCCTGTATTTTAAGGGTCACTTCGTCCCTGTCCTCACGCCCTTTTGCATGAATCATTACACTGTTATTTTCCAACAGGGTGGATTCCTTGACGGCAGTCTGATTATTGCCGTTTTTGCCCCAGCTCATTTCTCTGACTACTGTATACATTCTACCCGCATTGGAGAAGGTAAAAGACACTTCCATTTTATCTTTATGCTTGCCGTCCTTACAATAATCACTATGGAGTGCCTCTGTTCCCAGACTGCTTCGGCCGCCGCCGCTCGCCTTGCCGTAGAGGGCGTATATCATACCGTCAAATATCGTTGTCTTTCCTATACCCGTATCACCGGAGATCAGAAAAATGTTATTCCCCATTTTGTCAAAGTCTACGACCGTTTCCTGTGCAAAAGGGCCAAAGGCTGACATTTTTAGCTTATGCGGTCTCATACTGCGTCCTCCTTACTATCCTTCCCGTTGAGAAGAAAATCAATCAGTTCCTGAGAATCACTTTCGGGTACATATTTATCATCCGGATAATATTCACCGCTGCGGCGTTCCTGCTGTTCCATAATCCGTCTGATAAGTTCCTCTTGTTCGGAATCGATCACTTCATGTTCCAGTGACTGATAGAACTGCAGAAACTGTTCATCCAGTTCCTGTTTTGCCTCATGATCCGATGGATTGACCGTTTCCGCCATGCGGAAGGATGGATTGTTTTCCTCTCTGAATATCTTTACATTCACAAGATTATCGCCGAAAACTTCTCTCAGTCTTTCCATGATATGCGGCGGTCTGGATTTATCGCAGAGGACACACTGTATATAATAATTGTCCTTATCCTGCATATGCAGTCCCTTGTCGATCAGTTCCTCAAGAGTGCCTGTCAGCTGCAAAAGCTGATGACGGAGCTTGATCTCTACTTTTTCAACCTGTATATCGCTTTTTGAACGAACCGTTACCAAAGTCAGGTCTTTATTGCGGTTGATTTCCGAGAAATCATAATACATCGGACAGCCGGCATATCGGACGGTTTCTCTGCCGATTTTCTGGGCGTTATGAATATGTCCGAGCGCTACATAATCAAACGGGTCAAATACGGAAAAGTCGATTTCACCCAGTCCGCCGATAATCGTTTCCGATTCACTATGTTCCGGTGCTGTGCCGGCAGCCAACACGTTCTGATGTGCTACCAGTATGTTGCATTGGCTGGTATCTATACTCTGCGCTTCAATCAATGCCCGTGCCGCTTCTTCATAGGAAGTGATATCGTCTCTGTCCAGAACAGCGGCATCCGATACCGCCTTCGGGAAAATATAAGGCATTAACCAGAACGTAACATTTCCCAGTGTAATATGCTGCATTTCACGGCTCACATTACCGGCAATATAGATATGATGTGTTTTCAGCAGACTGCTGACGTGTGACAGCCGTATAGCGGAATCATGGTTACCCGGGATAACAAACACATATTTTCCTCTTTCCGCCAGACCGGTTATCAAGCGGTCGAAAAGCTGCATCGCCTCCGGTGAAGGAATTTTCCTGTCGTAAACATCGCCGGCAATGACTACCGCATCCGGCTGATAGTCATCAACCGCTTCGAGAAAACGTTCTGTCCAGTAGGTCTGATCGGTTTCTGTCAGCGAAAGATTGAAAAACATCTTGCCAAAATGAAGGTCACCTATGTGAAAAAATTTCATTTTCATTCTCCTTTGCTTGATAGATGCTAATACATTAATTGATAATATTATACATATTTTTTACACAAAATGCAAGCATTTCGAGTGAATAAAGGAAACATTCCGTAAATGATAAAATGCGTCCCATTGGTGTACAATCCGTCCGCTGACAATACAGCTGACGACAAATTAGGCAGAATATCCAAAGAAAGGGTTGAAATCAGTAAAAGTTTGTGTTATAATAGACTGCGTTAGTCCAATTCAGAAAGGAACATTTATCATGAAACATTGGGGTTATGAAGCAGTATTTTATCAGATTTATCCGCTCGGACTGTGCGGCGCACCGTTTGAGAATGACGGTGTACAGGAACACCGTATTCTTAAAGTGCTGGACTGGGTCGATCATATTGCCGAGGTAGGATGTAATGCGGTCTATTTCTCACCCATATTCGAATCCGATACACACGGCTATAACACGAGAGATTATTGTAAAATTGACTGCCGTCTGGGTACGAACGAGGATTTCAAGGAGGTCTGTGATGCGCTCCACAAAAAGGGCATCCGTGTTGTACTTGACGGTGTATTCAATCATGTCGGCAGAGGCTTTCCGCAGTTCCGTGATGTCTGCGAAAAGAAAGGGGATTCTCCCTACAAAGACTGGTTCAATATCGACTTTAACGGCAACAGCGCCTACAATGACGGCTTATGGTATGAGGGGTGGGAAGGTCACTATGACCTTGTTAAACTGAATCTCAAAAATCCGGCGGTGGTTGATTATCTGCTGCAGTCCGTCAAGTTCTGGGTGGATACCTTTGATATTGACGGCATCCGTCTGGATGTGGCCTATTGTCTGGATTTCGATTTCCTCAAACGTCTGCGCCGTTTTACGGATGAACTGAAAGAGGATTTCTTCCTGATCGGTGAGTTGCTTCACGGCGATTATTCCCGCTGGGTTAATCCGGAAATGCTCCATTCCGCTACGAATTACGAGTGCTATAAAGGGTTATTCTCCAGCTTCAATTCCATGAACCTGTTTGAAATCTGCCATTCACTGAAAAACCGTTTCGGGCCGGAAAACTGGTGTATGTATCGTGGTCTCCATCTGCTGTGCTTCGCCGATAACCATGATGTTTCCCGTATTGCCAGCATTCTTACCAATCCGGCACATCTGCCGCTGGTGTATACCCTGCTGTTCGGTATGCCGGGTATTCCCTGTGTGTATTACGGCAGTGAATGGGGTGTCAAAGCCGAAAAAAAGCAAGGAGATCCTGCCCTGCGTCCGGCTTTTGATGAACCGCAAACCAATGAATTGACCGAACATATCCGCCGTCTGGCCGATGCGCACAAGGAATGCAAAGCGCTGTGCTATGGTGATATCAAAATTCCCGTGCTCACCAATAAACAGTGCGTTATTCAGAGAGATTATGACGGTCAGCGTGTATTCGTAGCCATCAATGCCGATGAGCAGCCCTTTACCGCTCATTTCGATGCCGGCTATGGTCTGGCCGATGATCTTGTAACCGGCAAGACCCATGATTTCGGCGGCGGCAGCTATCTCGAACCCCTCAGCAGCCATATCTGGCGCTGCAAATAAGTCTGACCATTCATCCGCCATGCTATCATAAAAAAATGACCGCTGTATGCTGCCCAACGCAGATACAGCGGTCATTTTCAGGTATCAATAAAGACGGAGATCACCTAAATAAATAGCGACAATATTATTCGGATTCCCATACGCCGCTATTCATTCCGCACATTTTTGCCGGAGAATATCACGGATTTCCGCTTCAGCCTGACGGACTTCTTCCAAAAAAGCATTGGAAGATATCCGCAAAGCACCGTTGCCTAAAATAATGATCTGTTCCAGACGGTCAGAGGTTACCACACGCACCCGATGATGACGGGCGATCTGATGGGTAACCTTTTCAATGTACATATCCGCCGTTTCGGCTTCTTTGGTATAGACAATACTGATACCGCCGACCTGTTCCACCTCTTCCCGCTGTCCCTTGACCTTGTAGGCATCAAAAACCAGAATCAATGTACATTTGCGGTAACCCTGATAGTTACAGAGGACATTCGTCAAGGTGGCACGAGCCGCATCTATGTTATCCTCCGCTAACTTTTTCAGGTGTTCCCATGAAAAAATCACGTTATAGCCGTCAATCAGCAGATATTCCGTATCATCACGGTCGGAAGGACGTTTTTTCGTTGACGGAACGGCTGAGGACGGCGCTGTATAAACTTCACGGGGCGGCGGTGCCTGCTTGCGTTTGACAGGCCCATAGGTCGATTCAAAAATCTGCATAAGTTCCTTGTCAAGGGCAAATAGGTCTTTTTGTGAGCGATAAGCCGATAAAGAACGGGTCGGTACGGCCGTTTCCGGCGTGACCGGATGAAGGGTACTGTTAAGGTGCATTTTATCCGGTACTTCATTCCACTTCACAATACAACCGGCGCCATGCGAACAGAATACGGAATCACAGGGATTATCGGTATCCCGTTCAGCGTCATAGTCAAACGCAGAAATGACTGTTTCCGCATTATGACATTCCTCATAACCGCAGAAATGGCAGCTCAGACGACCCTTGCCTCTGGTATATTGCAGCACTTCCGCACCGTATTGACTCATTTCGGCTACCGGTGCTTTCCCGATAAGCACAGCCGTATTGTCAGCCGTCGTCTGCGGCGGCTCAAAACTGCCTGCCATGCGCTGAATATCCGTTATGGCTCGTCCGATATTCTCCGCCGGCACTTCTAAGCGGAAATCATAATACGGTTCCAGCAGAATACTGTTGGCACAGCGCAGTCCCTGACGAACTGCACGATAAGTCGCCTGACGGAAATCCCCGCCTTCGGTATGCTTGAGGTGCGCTTTGCCGGCCGTGAGGATGATTTCCATATCGGTAATCGGTGAACCCGTCAGAACACCGAGATGCGTTTTTTCATACAGATGTGTAAGAATCAGCCGCTGCCAGTTTTTGCTTAGCATATCCTCGGGACATTCCGAGCGGAACACAAGCCCACTGTTGCGGGAGGCCGGTTTCATAACAAGATGTACCTCCGCATAATGCCGCAGCGGTTCAAAATGACCGATACCTTCCACCGTGTCGGTGATGGTTTCCTTATAGATAATACTGCCGGCACCGAATTGCACTTCAAAGCCAAAGCGTTCCCGTATGACGGTTTTCAACACTTCGGCCTGCACTTCCCCCATGACGTTGATCTGTATTTTGCCGAAACGCTCATTCCAGACAATATGTAACTGGGGGTCTTCTTCCTCTAATGTACGCAGTTTTTCCAGTGCCGTGTGAGGACTTATTTCCGGCGGCAGTATGAGCGAATAGGTCATCACCGGTGCTAAAATCGGTAAACCCGTATTCTCCGCAGCGCCTAATCCATCCCCCGGCAGTGCAAAGTGTATGCCTGTCACCGCACAAACCGTACCGGCTTCCGCTGTTTCGACAGCAGTGAATTTATCACCGGAATAAAGCCGTATCTGTGCGACCTTCTCCTGATGAATATTCTTGTCACTGGACAGAATTTCCCGCACACGCAGACAGCCGCCGCTTACTTTCAGAAAGGTCAGGCGCTGTCCCTGTTTATCCTCTGCCACCTTAAAAACCTTTGCGCCGAATATACCGCTGTCAGGCGGCATCACCGTAAAATCGGAAAGCATCTGCAAAAGCGGCACCATTCCTTCCATACGCAGGGCAGAACCAAACAGGCAGGGGAAAATTTTTCTCTGCCGGATGGCCTGCACAACCGCATCATGCGATACGGTACCGCTATTGCAATATTCTTCCAGCATGGCATCATCCGTTCCGGCAACGGATTCACACCAGCTATCACTGTTCTGTACGCTGAAATCTATACAGCCGTCACTCAGGCGAGCCTGCAGTTGCCGGAGAATATACTCTTGATCGGCACCGGACAAATCCATTTTATTCACAAAAATAAAACACGGAACACGGTATTTCCGGAGCAGTTCCCACAAGGTCTGTGTATGACTTTGTACGCCTTCGGTACCGCTGATAATCAGGAGCGCATAATCCAACACCTGTAATGTCCGTTCCATTTCGGCAGAAAAATCCACATGACCCGGTGTATCCAACAGTGTGAAATGCGTATCCCCATAATCCAAAACAGCCTGTTTGGAAAAAATGGTAATGCCTCTTTCCCGTTCCGTCACATTGGTATCTAAAAAGGAGGTGCGATGATCGACACGGCCTAACTGACGGATGGCACCGGCCTCATACAGCATCGCCTCTGACAGTGTGGTTTTGCCCGCATCGACATGAGCCAACACGCCTACTGTAATTTGTTTCATTGGCTTTTCTCCTTTCAATCTGACCGGAACTCTTTTGACAAACATTCATGTTGATACTACAGCCGCCCTTAAAGCGTTTACTGTCCGTCTCCGGAATATTTATTGCGTAAAATAGACTGCATATTATGAATGATAAATTCCTGTGCTTTCCTGTCGTACACAACTACATGATATATCCGATAGTGTCCTTGTCTTTCCTCAACAGAAATGCCAAATGAACCGGCTTCTTCTGTGGGACGTTTGACTTTTTTTCCATCATGGCCGATTTCCTCTTGCAATAATTTCAAATTCATCAGCCATTGGGTGATATCTTTATACGATAGCGGCTTCATATTTTCTGTATCTATCAGAGAATTGATATTTTCTGCCATGCGGCTGACCGTAACCGGCGTATCGGAAAACGGATATTTTGAAAGCTGTTCATCCGTTATCGCAAACGGTATAGTTGGTTTAGGTTTCTGTATAATGCCGCCATTATCTGCCAGCCGTCTTAAGAGATCAGAAACATAAAACATACATCTTGCAATTCGAACATTGTTGATGACTTCATTTTCGGGAATGGCTGTATTATTAAGAGGGTTGATGCCATTCGCCAATTTATCAATAAAGCCTCTGGCATATTGTATCTTTTCAATTTCAGTCATGATAACACACCTCTGTGTTCTATGGTGTAAATCCAATGGCATTCATAAATTTTCTGAAAAAAGTTTCCCTGCCAACCATTTATTATGTTATAATGGAGGGAAAGGAAGTGTTGCCTATGCAGAAAAAGAAATGGATCGGAAATATTTTGCTCGTGTTAACCGCTCTGATCTGGGGAACAGCGTTTGTATTTCAGCGTGTCGGCATGGAAAGCATTGAGCCGATCACCTTCACCGCCGCCAGAATGAGCATAGCAGCCGCAGCGGTCGGTCTGGTGACGGTTATAGCACACCGCATCTTCAAAAAGTCCGCCGCCGTTACACCAACAACCAATAGGCGGCTTACCGTCATCGGCGGTATCGTCTGCGGTGTTTTTTTAGCAAGTGCCAGTATCCTGCAGCAAATCGGTATCGTAGATACTTCAGCCGGTAAAGCCGGTTTTATTACGTCGCTGTATATTCTGATGGTGCCGGTGATCCAATGGATATTGTTCCGGCAAAAAAGCCCCCTGCGGGTATGGCTGGCGGTCATGCTAGGATTAGTCGGAATGTATCTGCTGTGTGTCAAGGAGAATTTTTCGCTGACCTTCGGTGATACTATGATTGCCGGCTGTGCGCTGCTGTTCAGCGGTCATATCCTTTGCTGTGATTATTTCGTCAAACGTGCCGACCCACTATGGCTTTCAACCATTCAATTTCTCACCACGGCCATTCTATCCGCTGTCGTGGCGCTGTTCACGGAAACCCCTACCTGGGAAAAAATCGTTTCCGCCATGATACCCATTCTGTACTGCGGTATTGTATCCGGCGACATCGGCTATACCCTACAGATAGTCGCCCAAAAATTCACTGACCCGACTATCGCTTCTTTACTGATGAGTCTGGAATCGGTATTCGCCGCACTGGCCGGAACCATTCTGCTCCATGAAAGCATGAGTTTACAGGAGGGCATCGGCTGTATCATCCTGTTCGCCGCTATTATATGGGCGCAAATTCCTTTACCCAAAAAGCACCGTCCTTAATCCGGCACAATGGATACATCAAAATTGGTTGTCATTCTGAAGGCAGAAAGGCATCTTCACGATGCTTCGTTCACGTTCAGAATGACAACCATTTGCTTTGCGGTGATCGGACAGAACTATTCGTGTGTCAGGGGTACGGTCAACAGCAAATAGTTTTTCCCGCTGCGGCGCTGATACAACATGGTATCCGTCATTTGTCTGACCATTGCAATTCCCATGCCGCCGGTATCCATTTCTTCAAAATCTTTCGGCACTGTATCCGCCTGTGTCGGGTCAAAAGCCTTGCCGTTATCTGCCAACAAAAGAACTGCTTTTTTCTCCATTCTGTCACAGCAGAAATTAATCTGATCCGCACCTGAATAAGTAACGATATTCGTGAATATTTCATCACAAACCAGCAGCACCTTTTTCAGCAGGGACGACTCTGCAAACATTTCCTGCAAAAGCTTTTTGATGCTTTGCAGTTCGGATAACTGCGGCTGCAGAGACACCATAGCAGTATAGCCACGATAAAATGCCGCTAATATTGTCAGATCATCAAACGCTTCCCGTTCCTGATAGAAATCTTTTACGGCAGACTGCAGCGATTGTGCCGCCTCTACAGCCGTTTTCGCCTCACGGACAGCCGACAATGTACGTTCTTCCCCGAAAAAGTTATCGGAAGGGTCTACCGCCTCGGTTACACCGTCTGAATACAGCAGTATACCGTCACCCGGGCAGAACAGTTCTTCTCCGTTAATGATACCCGCATCCTCAAATAAGCCGACCGGAATACCGGGATCCACTTTCCGGAACGAAGCCTGTTCCCGGAAAAAGACCGGCAGTGTATGACCGGCATTCGCATAGGTCAAATGGCCGGTTCCTATATGCAGCACCGCTACAAATACCGTAGCAAACAGTCCCTCCGGATTCGCCTGACATATCTCATCGTTGACGCTGTTCAGAGCTTCAGCCGGTGAAAAACCCTGCATCAGCTTTTCACGGATAGATGTTTTCGTCATGACCATAAACAATGCGGCGGTAATGCCTTTTCCCGAAACATCGCCGACCAAGAAACATAATTCCTGTTCGCCCCGCAGGAAACAGTCATAAAAATCGCCGCCTACATTCTTACACGGCTGTTCAATAGCGTTTACTTCATAGGCATCCTCTTTAATATGGGTGTGCGCCGGTACAATACCATACTGTATACGCTGGGCAATTTCCATTTGTGTCTGATGCTGTACCTGTTCCGTTGTCAGTGTATTGATCTCCGCTAAATAGGTATCAATATCCTGCCGCATTTTATTGAACGAATCCGCAATAGCGCCTACCTCATTATTTGCTTTCATCACTAACGGTTCCGCCTTATCCTTATCCTCAATAAAATGATTCATACGGGAGGCAACTAATTGCAACGGCAGAAAAACCTTATGCCGGATGGTCAGAACCACAATGGTAAACACCAGTAACAGCACGATCAAGGTAGGAATACAAAATTGCAGCGTTTGCTGCACAATACTATCCTGTATAATTTTAGCGGAAAAATCCGCTCCTACAATATATTCTACATTTCCATCACTGTCGTGTAAAGGATAGTACCAGCTATAGACATCACCGTATTCATTATTGGTTCTTTCCAGATTCACCTCTGTACTGCCGTGTAATGCATCTTTGATGCTCTGCGAAATCGAATCAACGTGTACGATGGTACCAAATCCCCGCTCTTCGGAAACCTTCGCATTCATGTCATCATCGGCGGCGGCGGTAAAGTAACACAGGTAATTATTATTTTCTTCATCCACGTCAAACACATACAGATATTCCAGATCCATATCCTTGCAGAGAAACTGCAGCAGCTTAGAGATACGCTTCATCCGTTTATCTTCCCGAAAATAAGATCCCTGCAACATCTGGTTTTCTGATTCATAATCGGAATTATACAGATCGCTCAGAATAACCGATACGGAATACGCCGTATCGGCGGATTTTTTGGTAATGCTGTTCATGACATTCTGATAACTGAAAATCGAGCAGGCCACTCCCGAGATCATGATGGCCAGCACAAAAATCAGAACAAAAAAGCGCAGCACAGAGCCGCGCCCTTTTTTTCTTTTGGGATGATCCGGTGTATTATGCTGCTTCATTGGATATTCAGACGCTTATCAAAGCCGGTCATTTTGAAAACATCCATGATCTCGTTGGATACATTACAGATAACCAGTGACTTTGCTTTTTTATAGATTGCGACAATCTGACGAAGGCCTGCCGAGGAAATGTACTCCAATTTTTCAAAATCCAGCACAATATCCGTAACACTATCCTCCAGACCAGCAACTGCCTCCCCCAATTCAGGCGCAGTTTGTGTGTCAAGCCATCCTTCCAGCTTGATAACCGCCTTGCTGCCATCTACAGCAATTTCAATTTTCATGGTGAACACTCCTTCATATTCGATTTCTATAGCCGTTTGCTTTTCATTGCAACGCTATACTACTATTGTTTGTATTATACCATTTTATCTCTCAAAGTGCAATACCTTTGAAAACATCGTTCCATCGAAAAGAAGGAAATAAATGTTTT
>ONYQ01000164.1 GCA_900322145.1 uncultured Eubacteriales bacterium | reverse complement strand
TCGCTTTCATAGGCATATTCCGATACAGCCCATCCTCTTGCGGAACCATAGGCATAAATATCCACCAACAAATACAACCCGTTTTCTTTCGGGACAAAGGAAACGGTATGTGTACCCGTATCCATTGTGATGTCCTCAACAGAACTGTATATCTGGCTCTTCTCATATACATGAAACACCTTGATGTTTTTTTCCGGCACACCTCTCAATTCCTCTGCACGATAGGTAACGGTAACAAGCGGTTCCTTGACATCATTGCCGACCGTCACCTCAAAAGGCGTACCAATAAGTCCCACTGTGGCATTAAAATATACATTATTAGCATAGGGGCGAATAGATGCCTTTTGTCCTAACCGACCGCTGCATACACCCGACAGCTGCAGACAGGATAACTGCGGCTTTTCTTCATCATCCAACACACTTTGAATCACCTGAGGCCTTTCGAGATCCTCTACCTTTACTTGTTCAATCGGTTTGCTTTGGGTCATGCTTTTCGTTATACCACTCTGCTGTTCATGGCTATTTTGCTGACAGCCTGTTAACAGGCTCATCATCAACACCAACAAGCAGCCTGTTTTTATGATTTTTACTTTCATGTGTCATCCCACTCCTTTCCATCATCATCAAAATACTGTTAGCGGTAAACCATCCCGATACAGCTTCATTTGACCATTCCTGATAGATACCTGAATGATAAATCCTGATGAAGTATCCTTCTGATGAAGAAAGTCAAACTCTATGTATTCAATCTTTGTTTCCACCATATCGCCAAAAATCGGTGTCGGATAAGCGTACTGTGTACGGGTGTCAACAACAGCATAATCTGTGCCGTATCGTTCAGAAACGATCTGCTCTGCACGATGCTTTGCTGTCATAAAGGTCTGATAATTTTCTATCCTGCGAGCAACCTTCGGTACAATAATAACAGCCGACAATAATAACATCACGGTAATAAGAATGATTGCTGCCGTTTTGAGAACAGGATGTGACGTTTTTTTGTTTTCACTCATATTGATATACCCACTCTTACTTCGTGACTTTCAGAGATAAGCATTTCTGCGCTGTCTGTCCGTCTGCGGAGCGGACTGTCACACGAATATCATAATTGGTGGCTGCAGACGGTTTCAGCACCGCAATATGATTGGTACTGTTGACCGATACATTCACCCATTTTGTACTGCCTGCTTTTTTATACTGTACAGAGAAATTATAAGGTGCAGTACCGTTCCGGGCAAAGCAGCGCACCTTTACCTTGCTGCCATGAGTAATAGTATCCGCACCAAGCTTTGAATCGTTTGTCAGAGGTTTGTTGACCTGTAATACCATATCTTTTCTGTCTGCATTTCCTTCGGCATCCTTAATGACCACACGCACTTCATAACATCCTGTTGACTGTGGTGCAACAGATACGGAGTTATCTTTTGTATTTGTCACGATAGTATGCCACTTTTCTGTACCGGCTTTGCGGTAATAGACCGATGAGGTGTAATCACCTGTACCGCCTTCCCCACGGCAATAGGCTTTGCACATATCTCCCTGTACGATGGTATCATGCGACAGTTCGGAAACATTTGTCAGCAGGGTGATGAAAGGAACATTATTATCCTTGGCGTAAAGCTCTGCCTTACTATTTTTCTTGCCGCTGATGGTGAGATTCTGACCGCATTGATAAAAAGCATCGTTATATATTTCCGTATCTTCCCCCAGTATCACAACGCTTTCCAGCTTCTTACAGTTGGCAAAAGCCATTCCGATGATTTTATCAGCACTCTGGGGAATGGTAATGCTTTTCAGATTGCTACAGCCTTCAAAGGCAGCATAAGCAATGCTTTGGAGCTGCGAAGGCAGCGTAACGCTTGTCAGTCCTGTACACCCTTCCAGAACACCGTTAGACAGTTCCGTCACATCATTCGGAAATGTGATTTCCTTCAGACCGGTACAGTTACGGAATGCCATCTCATCAATTTTTACAACGCTGTCAGGAATGGTAATGCTTTTCAGGCGGTTACAGCCATAAAGAGCTTCTCTTGTAATACTGGTCGTTCCGGCTTTTATCGTCAAGGCGGAGGACACGGCTGTTCCCTTATACTTGTACAGTGCCGTACCGATATACACCGGACCGTTGGGACGGGCATTATACCATGCCGTATTTTCAAAGGCACAGTAATCAACTTCTGACGGACTGCCCGGCGTTCTGACATCTGACAAAGAGGTACAGCCCATAAAGGCTTTCCAGCCGATCTTTTCCACTTCTGACGGTATCGTTATTGCCGTGAGCGCTTTGCAGTCCTGAAAGGCATAGCTGCCAATGGCAGAAATACTGTCAGGTAATGCTATACTTTTCAGAGCGGCACATTTTCTGAACATAGCACTTGGAATTGTTTTCAGTCCCTTTGGAAGTACGGCATTCGTCAGCGCAGAACAGTTGCTAAAAGCAGAATTGCCGATATCTACCACTGACTCCGGAATTGTCAACGAACCTGTAAAACCATTGCAACCATAAAAAGCATATTCCCCGATGCTTGTAATCGAATTAGGTATCGTTAGCGAACCAGTTAGTCCGCTACAACCGTAGAAAGCATAGTTCCCGATACTCTTCACGCCAT
>ONYQ01000087.1 GCA_900322145.1 uncultured Eubacteriales bacterium | reverse complement strand
ACCAGCGTATCGCCCTCCCAGTGGTATCCGTACACCCGGAAGTGCCCTGGAGGGATGCCTTGCTCCATGCGCTTCCGCTGGCCCCATTTGACGTTGTCCGAAATGCTCCGGCTTTCTTCCTGGGCAAAAGAGGCCAATAAAGAAAGCATCAGCTCTCCGTCGTCGCTCAGAGAGCTGATGTGCTCTTTTTCAAACTGAACCTCGATGCCCAGCTCCTTCAGGTGACGGACGGTCTCCAGCAGATCCACCGTGTTTCGCGCAAAGCGGGAGATGGATTTGGTCAGGACGATGTCGATGTTGCCTGCCTCGCATTCAGCCAGCATTTTCTGAAACTCCGGCCTGTTGACCTTGGTACCGGAGATGCCGTCATCGGCATACACGCCAGCGTATACCCAGCCGGGATGCTTTTGGATGAGCTCGCTGTAGTAGCTGACCTGCGCGGAGAGTGAATGGTTCAGGCGCTCTGTTTCCATGGACACCCGCGCATATGCGGCGACCCGCTTCAGCTTGACCGGTGCTGGCGCAGCCGCCTCGATTTTCCTTACAATTTTGGCCATTTCACGACCTCCTTTCGGTCGATATTACTCACTCTAAAAGCCAATAAAGTCAAGCGGTTACGAGCTCTTCTTTGATACAACACGACCAATGGGCGGGTTATATTTTTGCGTCATGTGACGGAGCCATTTTTCATAATCCTCCGGCCCGAGGATTCCTTTCTGCAGCATCTCATCCACCAGCGCCATGGACACCTGAAACTTCAGCTCCCGGTCGAACTGCTCCTCACTCATGCTGGTCACCTCCATAGCGGGCGGCGATGTAGCACGGGTGGGAGCAGTATTTTCTATGCCGGTTTGCGTAATCCGTGAAGGGCTTCCCGCAATGCTGGCAGATAACCTTTTTGCCTGCACGGCTGGCGGCGGCTTCATGGTGCGTCAGCCAGTATTTGTTCCGGCAGGCGTCAGAGCAGAAGCGGCGGGGCCTGAATTTCCCGGAAACGATCGGCTTTCCACACTGTGGGCATACTGTCCCTGTGGGTATCGGCTGAGGATTGGTGACGGGATTCCGGTAGCAATAGGATTTGACTGTGGTTTCCGGCAGACCAATCGTGCGGGCAATCTCTGAATATTTCATGCCGGACTGACGGTACTGATCAATCAGGCGTTTCTGCTCTTTTGTCATGGGATCGCTCCAATCTGAAGGAGCATGTATCGTTCCTCTCCTTCAGTACCCACAGGACAAAAAAGCCGGGCTTGGCAACCGATGACAAAAAAAAAGAGCCTCGCCCAGCAGTGGGCGAAGGCAGCATAAAAGCAAATAAAGAAAAACGTAAATGAGATCCGTTTAGCTAATGATCATACTTGAAACATATGATAATGCAAAGGTATTTCCTATTGCTGCATATTTCAGCATTAAATCTACCCCGAAGTCATGATTCTGTTCCATGGAAAATACATTGTCCACAGCCCCGAAAATATACTCCAGGGCAATATAATAGTCAATCAGGTCATTCCATTCATCTGTTTCCCGTAAGCCTTCAAATATTTCGTTAATCGCTTCGTCGAATTCAGGATCATTTACCATATTTTTAAATGCATTATCTTCAATAGGTTTATCGCTTTCCAGAATTTCGTCGATATTCCGCAATATTCCGCAAGCGCGGTGTTTCAAGTATAAAGGAGTTCATGTATAATGAAAGCTGCTCAAAAATCTGGTCAGAGTAACTTTGATCAGTTGGGGAATGAGCTACCGCCGAAGGCGGTTTAGTTCAACCGGAATTTAAGCTGTCTAAAACATTACGGTAGATGTGAACGAGTTGCCCGCAGGGGTGTGATGATTTGCGTACCCCTGCCCAGGGCTGCCGCCCGTTCTTCACTGAAAACGAGCACAATGGCTCGTTTTCCAGGTGTTTCGAACCCCGCTTCATCCGCCACTGGCGGCGCTTCGGCTCCGCGCCCCATGATGTGAACGATGTGCTCTAACCAGGCGGTAAAGTTTACAGAAAACGTATGAAGGGTGTTCAGACACGCAAAACCCTTGATTTTATTGGGCTTCCGAGCTTTCGGCTTCATCCATCCGTCCGGTGTTCGCCGGAGGGGTGTTCAGGGGGTGTTCACGCCATTTTGAACACGGGTGTTCACGGGGGTGTTCAGGGGTGTTCACGGGTTCAGGGGTCTCCGATTAAAAAGTACCCCGTTGTCTCCCAGAAGTGCAATCAACGAAACGATTCTTTAAAAACAGTAATTTTAAGTCGGATAGTGAATATCCCCGGTGGTCAATGACCGTCCGGGGATATCGCAAATATATAGACTTTCTGAGGATTGTCACTTGGTCACAACCAGTTTGCCGTCCTCCACAGTCAGCTTGGCGGTATCGCCGGTATCAAGCGTGCCATCCAGCATTTTCTCCGCCACGGCGTCCTCCACCTTGCTCTGAATGGCTCTACGCAACGGACGGGCACCGTATTTCGGATCGAACCCTTCTCTGGCAAGCTCTTTCACAGCTTCTTCGGTTGCATCCAAATGAATATCCATGGATTCCATACGGTTTTCCACGGTCTTGAGCATCCGACGGGCAACCTCTTCGATATCCTGCTCGTTAAGAGCGCGGAACACGATGATGTCATCAATACGGTTCAGAAACTCGGGGCGGAAAGTACGGCGCAGCTCTTCCATAACGGTTTCCTTGGCCTGTTCGTATGCCTTATCGGCATCCTCCTCGGCCTCTTTATCACCGGCTTTGAAATCCAACTTGGATCCGGCATCGGTCAATGCCTTGGCACCGATGTTGCTTGTCATAACGATGACAGTGTTCTTGAAGTCCACGGTGCGACCCTGAGAATCGGTGATACGGCCATCGTCCAGAATCTGGAGCATGATGTTCCAAACATCCTCGTGCGCTTTTTCGATTTCATCGAACAGTACAACGGAATAGGGCTTACGGCGCACCTTTTCCGTCAGCTGACCGCCCTCATCGTGACCCACATATCCGGGAGGCGAACCGACCAGACGGGACACCGTGTGGCGCTCCATATATTCGGACATATCGATTCGGATCATAGCGTTTTCATCGCCGAACATGGCTTCCGCCAAGGACTTACACAGCTCCGTTTTACCAACGCCGGTAGGACCGAGGAACAAGAAGCTGCCGATAGGACGCTTAGGATCCTTCAAGCCGACACGGCCGCGGCGAATGGCACGGGCAACAGCCTTTACAGCCTCGTCCTGACCCACGACCCGTTTATGGAGAATATCTTCCATATGCAATAGGCGCTGACCTTCGTCCTCGGTAAGGCGAGTAACAGGCACGCCGGTCCAATCGGAAACAACAGCAGCAATATCCTCTTCGCTCACATCACGGTGCTCTTGATTGCTCTTACGGTGCTTGTTACGCTCGGTCTCCAGCTGTTTCTTATAGTCCTTTTCTGTATCCCGAAGTTTGGCAGCCTTCTCAAAGTCCTGTGCGGCAATGGCTGCTTCCTTATCTGCGGCAAGGGCGTTGAGCTTTTCTTCAAGGCTCGTAAGCTCTT
This sequence comes from uncultured Eubacteriales bacterium, assembly GCA_900322145.1. GTDB lineage: Bacteria > Bacillota > Clostridia > Oscillospirales > Acutalibacteraceae > UBA1213. The sequence continues at coordinate 5,215 of ONYQ01000087.1, read as the reverse complement.
CGGAAGGCTCTTCTTCCTCTAACTCCACACGGCTGGCAGCTTCGTCCATCAAATCGATGGCTTTGTCCGGCAGGAATCTGTCATTGATATATCGAGATGATAATTCCACCGCAGCCTTCAATGCTTCGTCAGTAATATGCAGACCGTGGTGTTGCTCATATTTTGCCCTAAGACCTTTCAATATTTCTAATGCAGCCTCTTGACTCGGCTCACCTACGGTGACCGGCTGGAAACGACGCTCCAGTGCGGCATCCTTTTCGATGTACTTGCGGTACTCATTCAAGGTTGTGGCACCAATAACCTGAATTTCACCACGGCTGAGCGCAGGCTTCAAAATATTGGCGGCATCAACGGCACCCTCGGCTGAGCCTGTACCGACAAGGGTGTGCAGCTCGTCGATGAAAAGGATGATGTTGCCGTCTTTTTTAGCCTCCTGCATGACCTTCTTGATACGGTCTTCAAACTCGCCGCGGTATTTAGCTCCGGCTACCATACCGGTAAGATCCAAAGACAGCAGTTTTTTGTTCAGCAGCTTTTCAGGAACCTTACCTGTGACAATCTTATGAGCCAATCCTTCGGCAATGGCAGTTTTGCCGACGCCGGGTTCACCGATAAGACAAGGGTTATTCTTACTGCGGCGGGACAGGATCTGAATTACACGCTTGATCTCTTTGTCACGGCCGATGACAGGATCCAGTTTTCCTGTTCTGGCGTCAGCCGTCAAATCGTGGGTAAACTCCGACAAGGTTTTATTCTTGCCGCTTTCCTCGCTGTTTTCGCTACCAGAGGCGCTGCTGCCGCTTTGAGCGTGGGGTGCAACGCTGACTTTTTCCATCAATGCCGTATACAGCTGACGGGCATCCACACCGGCAGACCTAAGAATACGGACTGCCATATTGTTGCCCTCACGAAGAATGCCTGCGAGCAAATGCTCTGTACCGATATAGGCATAGCCGCCCCGGATGGCATCCTCCATGGCAATTTGCAATACATGTTTCGTTCTGGGACTGAAATCCTGGGCAGAACCGCTGTTGTCCGAAGAACGGGAGCCAGCGGTTTTGCGAATCATTTCCGTCAGCAGGTCATCCGTCAGACCTGCCTCTGTCAATACCGTATGGGCAAGTCCTTCGTCCTCGCGCATCAAGCCCAGTAACAGATGTTCCGTACCCATATAACCGTGACCTAATTCGCCTGCAGCCTCCTGAGCCAGCTGCAAGGCTTCTTCCGCAGTGGGAGTGAATTTATTTTCATCCATAATGCAATACCTCTCTTTTTATCGTGAAGTGTGTCTTTCCCTTAATTACACGCTTTAATTGCGATTTTTATCATCTTTTTTGGACGCTTCGGCTTCCTTATGAGCCTCCTCCAACTCGTGAATTTCATCACGTAGCTGAGCGGCACGTTCAAAATCTTCTTCATGAATCGCTTTCTTTTGAGCCTGCTTTAAGGCGTTCATCTGACGAAGATAGGAAAAACGGCTCTGCTCCTCACCGCTCATCAGGTCATCCCTCTTTTCCTCACGAATTTCCTGCACCGGAGCTGCGCCGATAGCAGGCATATCCTCAAAGAAATCATCAAAAGGACTATCCAGAGTTCGTCCCATAAGGGACGGCATTGAGCCGAAGAAACCATTGTTTCCGAAGAAACTATCCATTATGGACGGTCTCTGCTCAAAGAACCTCTGTGTATAGCCCAGCTTTTCAGCACAGGCTTGGCAGAGGTGATACTCTTCTGTTCTGCCGTTTATACTGCTGCGATATACAAAGTTGGCTTCATTCTTGCCACAATTTTCGCATTTCATTATTCATTCCTCCATGAGAGTGTTTAGTCTTTTTCAACTATTTATACGGTAAGCCGTACCTAAGCATTGCTTTCAAAATTATTATCTCGTTCTCGGGATACAAGCATAGACAATAGCACTGATGCCTTCAAGCAGAAACACAAGTCCTACTGTCATACCGACAGCCGTTATGCTGACCAAAGGATCCATCATACAGATAAACCCGGCAATCATCAGAACAATACCAACGGCTAAAACCCATCCCCAGTTGTGAACGCCAAGCGCTTTCAAATCGAATGCACTGACGAACCGAGAAATACCGGAGAACAAAAGCCAAAGTGTAAACAGTAACGGTAGCGACAACATGGTAAACCACTGATTGAAAAGCAGGAACAGTGATAAAATCACCGTCAGCACACCGTCCAGTAGCAGCCAACCGGAACCGAACAGCAACCCGCTTGTTACGGCAAACACAACGATCTCAATAATGCCCGAAACCAACATAAATATGCCGACCATAAATCCTGCCGTTGCCGCCGCAATGTCTTGATTGCACAAGCAATAGATGCCAACCGCAATCAAAAGCACACCGGAAACGATATTCAGAACTCTCATTGATTTAGAAGCCATAAACATTTACACCGCCTTTTCGTTGCTCTTTCTTTGGTTTCCGCGTTTATTTTAATCTTTTGTACTTGAAATGACAATGGTACGGCAGTATAATAAAATAAAAAGCACTTGTGCTTTTTGCACAAGTGGATTGGGGATGGATATGGAACAAGCAACTTGGAAAAGCGGAAGCGCCGACGCACTTTTGGCGGAGTTTTTCGCGCATGACGACCTAAAGGCGTTGGCTGCCGACGCCGGTGCACTGCTGGAATGTCCGCTGCTTGTGCTGGACGACACCTTTCATGTTACGGCACACCACAGACCGCTCGGCTTTACCGATCCGTTTTTTCAGGATGCCGTAAGGCAGGGGGAGATCACCTATGAAGCCGGAGCGATCATCAGCCAAAGCGAGGCGCTGTCTGCCGGGAGAGCAGACTATGTGAAGCTGGAGGGTAGCGATTACCGCCGCCGTTTCTCACCGCTTATCAGCTCCGGCGTGCGGCTGGGATATCTTATTTGTGTGGATACTGACGGACACTTGCAAAATATTCCGCCGGAAACCTGGAATATGGTAGAACAGATTTTGGCTAAGCAGGCTTTTATTGAAGTCAGCAGGCAGGATAAGCCCTTTGAAACGACAGAGGATATTTTAATGCATCTGTTAGACGGAGGGTTTTCCTCGGCACCGTATTTTCGTCTGCAAGCCTCGGGGACTTACCTTGCGGATTTTCATCCCACGGGCTTTGCGCTGATCGAGCTGACCACCTATCACAACGAATATCTCGGCAAACGGCATCTGAAGGATGAACTTGGTGTTATATTTCCGCAGTCGCATTCTTTTCTGTATCGGGGAGATGTGTTTCTGTTCTTACACGGAAACGCGGATTTCAACGGCTTTTCTGCGTTGGCAGAGGAGTTTCAATTAAAAGTAGTCATGTCTGACGGAATAAATGACCTGTTCAACTTGCCTGCCCTTTACCGCACGGCACATGAGGCACTGGAGCTGATGACGGATCGCCGTTTTCACAGCGGAAATGTCTGCACGGTTGCGCAGCTTCGCACACCGCTGCTGCTGAAAAAGTTGGAGGGACGAAGCGACCTGATTGCAAAAGAGATCCGAGTGCTTGCCGCACACGACAAGGAAAAGGACACACAGTACTGCGAAACGCTTTATTACTATCTGACCTGCTGTCGTTCGCTGAAAAAGACCTGCGACGCTCTTGTTACTCATCGCAATACGGTGCTTTACCGTATTCGCAGAATAAAGGATGATTTTGCCATTCCTTTGGATGAGCCTGCCATCCACGCCGATCTGCTGCTTGGTGTGTCACTGCTCCTGTTTGAAAAAAAAGGCCCTGATTTCTTCCTGCATGCTATAAACAAAACCGAGAGAGAGGAACAATGATATGAAAGAAAACAGAAAACTGTTAAGAGAAGTATTAAAGGATATTCGCCACGATATGACCGATGAGGAAGTGCTGAATTTGCTGGCGGACAGCAAAATTTCGGTTCGTCCCGAAAGCGGAAAGGAAAAGTATACATTAGGACAGCGTGCCGCCGATACCATTGCAAAATTTGCCGGCAGCTGGGCGTTCATCTTTTCCTTTACCGGCGTGCTTGTTCTTTGGATGGTCGTCAATGTCATTCTGGCAGCCAAAGCCTTTGACCCATATCCGTTTATTCTGCTAAACCTGGTGCTTTCCTGCGTAGCGGCAATTCAGGCACCGCTTATTATGATGAGCCAGAATCGACAAGAGGAAAAGGACCGCCTCAGAGCCGAAAACGATTACAAGGTCAACCTGAAAACCGAAATTCTGATTGAGGATCTGTATGACAAGGTCAATGCCATTCTCGCCAAACAGCTTGAAATGGAAAGGCAGCTGCAGGCGGAAAGCAAAAAGTACGAGGAAAAGCCGCAGTGATTTTCAAACATTTTTGCTTTGCCTATTGACAAAGTCATTATATCTTGGATTAATAACATTTATACTCTCGCCATTGCTCGCCTGGGGAAGCGTTATCGCAAGCGACGAGACCGCCGTATTTGCTTCTCTGTCCCGCATGATATGGTATTCCGGATCCGCACAGCAGATCTTTATCGCCATGCTGGTCCTGTTTGTCCCAATGCTCATTTCCTTTTTTCTTGCGCACAATGTGATCGGCTTACCAAAAACAAAGAAAATAATCCTGAGGATTTCTATAATCGTTTCGTGCTTAGTTCTCTATATAGGGGCTATGTGGGTCATGCCGAGTGACGGAACAGCTATGACAAAAGAAAACATCTGGCACGGCATAATGAGTTTTGGCGGTATGCTGATGATATTCCTGACATACTGCCTTTATACCGCATTTATTGTACGCAAGGATAAAGAAGGTGCCGGCCTTTTATCTGGCTTTCTGGTATTTTCACTTATTACCGGAGCATTCGCGGTTTTAAATGTATTTGATGAAAGATCCTATGTCATTGCATCAGCCGTATCTGAACTTTATGTGCTGACCATGATGAATCTGGTCGGTTATATGACCTATTATCTGGCTTACCGGAAAAGAAAGGCAGAATGAATAGAAAGCAACGCCGGAAGACACCCGCAGCAGGGCATCTTCCGGCATTGTTATCAGTGCTCTTTTTCCTTTTGACGGCTTTGTTCTTCTCTCTCAGATTCAAACAGGGAGGAGAGATTGCTTTCTGCGATAACCAGCTCCTGCGCCTCATCCCGCAGTTTCCGGTATTCAGTATAGGCAGTTTTCTTATCGGACAGCAGTTTGGCATTACTCCCTTCGGTCATCCGGTTAAAAACAAAAAAGTCCCGGAGCCTGACATCGGCAAAA
>ONYQ01000022.1 GCA_900322145.1 uncultured Eubacteriales bacterium | reverse complement strand
TCAGTGTCTGTCTTGGTACAGCCTGCGGCGTTCTGTTCGGCAAGATTATGTGCTGGGCTACCAAAGGTAAAATCAATCCCCTCATCGGTTCCGCCGGTGTATCGGCTGTGCCGATGGCCGCCCGTATTTCTCAGAAAGTCGGTCAGGAAGAAAACCCCGCCAACTTCCTGCTCATGCACGCTATGGGTCCCAACGTAGCCGGTGTTATCGGTTCCGCTGTTGCCGCCGGTGTACTCATCTCCGTTCTGAAATAATTTCTATGTGAGAGCATCTCCGTTTCCGGAAATTTCATTCCGTTGAACGGAACATGACATGATGTCAGGGGAAAGCATCAAAGGACATATCAAAAATTCAAGAAGTAAAAAATTGACACAGGGAGGATACCGCTATGACGAAACGCCATATTCTGCGATATGCTCTCTGTGTTTTTTTGACGGTATGTGTCGTATGGAGCAGTACGGCAGTTTCTTTCTATGGCTATGAAGAAAACCTGCCCTACGGCGGAACGCTCTATACGGATGGCGTGGGAGGCTTTTATGCACTGGAGCATAACGAAAAAGGCTATACGGCCTATCGTGTCAGCCATGAACAGTTTGTTTCCCTCGCACCGCCCTCTGCCCCCACGGTAACAGCAATGCTGTGCTATAGCCATCAGGTCTATCTGATACAGGAGTTTCCCACAGCAATGGGCATCTATACCCCGAACCGGTCTTTGACCGAATTCACAGACGATGTTCATCCCCAGCCGAACGGCATCGCCATTACACCGGCGCAGACGCTTTATGTTACGGATAAGCGAAGCCCTGCAGAAATCCGTATTTATACGCATTTCTATCAACTGCGTGAAACCGTCACAGCGCCTGCTCCCGTTCAGTGTCTTTTTATGATGCCTGACACCTCAGCCGTCTATGCCCTGACAGAACAAGGTGTATTTCTGCCTGACAGCGGAGAGATGATTTCTTGTTCTGTACCGGCGGTACCATTTACGCTCAATCAGGGAATCGCCTGTGATGTGAACGGCCGTGCGTATCGCTTTGATGCGGCAAGCGGATTTCAGCCCCTGCTCCGTACAAATCATACGCCCCTCTGCTATGCCGAAGGATACTTCTATACTTACACACGGAATACCGTATTACAGCTTGACAGCAACGGGAAAATTATCGCCCGTTATATTCCCACAGGTCATGCTATTACAGCTATCGCCGCCAGCGGTCAACACATTGCCGTACTCTGCGGTGATAGGTTCGCCCTATGTGCGCCTGACGATTTTGAACCGGAACCCGCCGTATCTTCTTCTGCGGAACCGATCTCACAGGAACCTTCCCGACAGGAAAATTCTTCCGTCACATCCCTCCCTGTACATAGTCAGCCTTCCGTCAGCAGTATTCCCGAAAACCATGATACTCCCTCACAGACACCAACAATGACCGTTACCAGTGATATCTATACTATTACCGAGCATATCATCAGCGGTATTCCTTCCGGCACGACTTTGGCGACATTGCGGAATGGCCTGCAATATGCCGATGCTGGCCTGACGATGCATAACCCTCACGGTGCTGTTGTCACCAATGGCCGTGTCGGTACGGGCTTCCGACTGCATTTCGATTTTGATGCACAGCACACAGCGGATTATGATACCGTTGTCACCGGCGATCTCAGCGGGGAAGGCAACATCAATACCCTTGATCTGCGGCAATTCGCACAATATCTTATCGGTACACAAACCCTTACGCCCTGTCAGGCAGCCGCCGCCGACCTCAATCACGATACACAGCCCACACTCTCCGATCTTTATCTGCTCCAACAGACTTATTACAACGGATAAATCGCTGGTGTACCGTTATCCTCTCAACCGCAAAATATCCCGTCAATATAGAAATGCTCCCAAAAAGTCAGACAAAGTTTTATGTAAACGTCATATCCCGCAACGGAGATGGCTTGATGCCTGTATTCAACAGGCATCAAGCCATTTATAGCATCCCCCAAATATATTGACAAAAAGTCGCAGGATATCCTTAACTCTTTCACAAAAAACAATGTCGAAATTTGTTGACTTTGCCGGAATTATCGGTTATAATAGCTAACAGGGTCAGGAATCTCCTGACTTAACATAATAACAGAAAAGGAGTCAATTTGTATGGTAAAAAGTGTAAAGAGTCTTATCAGTTTGATACTGGCGCTTGTCGCTGCTGTATGTCTGTGTGTTGCATGGATTCCGCTGACACCGCTTACCGGTATGGGCATTAACGGTCAATTCAGCTTCTTTGGCACGATTAACTTTGTATTGGCTGTTGTTGGTCTGATCAGCGCTATTGTAGCCGTTGTTTTTGCGGTACTTGCTAAAAAGGAAGGCGACAAATCCGGCCGCAGAACCGCCAGTCTGGTAATCGGTATTATCGCTATCATTCTCACGATTCTTTCCTCGCCGGTGCTCGGTATTTTGTCTACCTTTACAGAGTTTGTCAATTCCGATGGCCAAAAAGGCCTGATTGCCGAAATTGTCCGTGAAGATAAGGATTTGCAGAAGCAGATAGATAATGCTATTGCTGAAATTAAAGGCGCTGCCAAATAATTCCGGTATACCCACAAAACAACAAACAGCACAAATCCCCGATCGGTATCCGTTGAGGAAACTGATCGGGGATCATTTTTTCCGTTGGAAGGTATTGCGTCTTTCCTGTCGGCGCATATTCAAACGTGAAGTGTATAGCACAACTCCACATTCCACACTCCAAACTCTTGAGGGCTTCTCAGGCTGTGCGAGGACGGGCAAGGGCAGGATCATACCGGAAACGGACGATGACAGAACCAACGGTATAGCCGAGTGTGATAATCATCATTACGATACTGTCCATCGTCAGCAGAATATCGCCCTGAGAGAAGATGGAACCGGAAAAAACGGCCGGTAAAACGGTCAGCAGAAACAGCAATAAACCGGCAATAAAGCCGAAACGTACCGAAAGTTTGGTAGGAGAATGCCATACACGGTAGCCGATCACGCCGATACAGAAGTGAAGGGCAGCGTAGATCATATAAATACCGATGAAAACATACAGATCGGAGGAATCCTTCAACTGGTCGGCATAACCCATTTTGGCAATGACCTCTGCGGCGGTCATTATAGCATGAAGTGCCAGCACAAAGCCGGAAGCCAGCATGAGACGGCGGCCAACACGGAACAGGCGGTTTTTCTTCGGCGTTTTATGTTCGTTGCGGGCGAAATTTTCCACGGCAAAGCGTATGAGAATGAAGGTAGGAATAGCCACATAGAGGAACAGCCGCAGTACGATGTAATTGTTTTTATCCGAGATAAGCGAGCAAACCACTTCCGACTTCATAGGATGGAACATTTCCTGAAACAGAGGGGCATCAAAAAAATGCTGTCCGTGCGCCTGATCATAGGCAAGCATGGGTGCGCTGATGGGTTTGCCGCCGATATAAGAGGACGGCAGCAGCAGACCGAGCGTTACCACGACAAACGAGATGGCGGCAAGGGCAAAGCCACGATATTTATTGAACGGAATACACATGGAAAAAACGACCACCAGACCGGCAATGGAGGTCAAAACCGTCATCATGGGGCGTACATTGGCATCGGTGACAAAGGGTACCTGTCCGAAAAATTTTGGGACGGTATTGAGCATGATCGGCAGCAGGATGGCGCATACGGTCAGCGTACCGGCTGAAATCGACTGCATGACGATATTCCGCAGGAAAGAACCTTTGATAGGCGTGCGTATCGGCTCCAGTGAGAGCAGGAAACCGCCGGTGCCGATGACGGCTGCTTCGAGCATATACATATTTTCGATGGAAAACCACATCTGACCTTTGGCAAAAGGAATCAGCGTGAACACAAACAGGAACAGGGCGATAGATTTCATGAGATAGAGTACCGTTGTTTTCTGAATATTACCGATAACACGGCGGCCTTCTCCGACCACTTCTTTCAGATGACTGAAATCGTTATCCAGCAGGACAACATCCGAGCAGGATTTAGCGGCTTCTGTCGCTTTGGCAAAGGTAATGGAGGAATCGGAACGCCGCAGGGCAAGGATATCATTCACGCCGTCACCGGTCATAGCGACTTTATGTCCTTTGTTTTGCAGAGCCATGACAAGGGCTTCCTTTTGTTCGGGAGAAACACGGGCAAAAATCGTATATTCTTCAGCAAGAGCAGGAATGTCCTCTAAAGGAACTCCGGCTAAGGAGATGTATTTATCAGCGTTGTGGATACCGCATTTTTCGGCGATCATGCTGACGGTCAGGGGATTATCACCGGAAATGACTTTGACGGTTACGCCGTTTTCACGGAAAAACTGCAGGGTATCAGCGGCGGTATCACGGATATGGTCTTCAATGGCTACCAGAGCAATCAGTTCTTTGTCCAGTGTGATGGCAATGACACGATGCCCTTTTTTAGCGTGTTCGGTGACATAGGAAAGACGTTCATCTTTTTCGGGCAGCAGATATTCCGGTGCGCCCATGAGCAGCTTTTTGTTATCCTGATAGACAAGGCCGGAGTATTTGTTGGCACTGGAAAAGGGAATCGCTTCCCGAAAATAAGGATGTTCAGCGATGCCGAAATACTGATACAGGGCTTCAGCGGTAGCGTTTCTTTCTTCCGAGGCAGCCATCAGCTGTTGTATATGCCGTTTGACCTCTTCTATGGGCAGAATAGGTTTGACATCACAGACGGTCATAGTACCGTCCGTCAGTGTACCGGTCTTATCCAGACAGATGACATCCACACGGGAAAGATTTTCAAGGGAATACAATTCCTGCACCAACGTTTGTTTTTTGGTGAGCTGGGCAATAGATACCATTAACGCTACCGAAGCAGTCAGTACCAGACCGGTGGGAATGATGCCGACACCGAACATACCGTTGGTCAGTATGATAAGTGACCATGTAACGGGATCCTGCAGGGACATAGTTAAGCCGTCCCATATCATGGGGTTATTGCCGTGAACGGTAATTTTGTACATCATCGTGATCGTAACCACGACAACGGCAATACACAGGCCAAGCGTCAGCAGCTTGATGATTTTCATAATGGAGGTCATCAGTTCGGACTTGTGACGGGAACCGTTTTTGACCTTGCGGGTGAGTTCGGCGGCATAGGTTTCGTTACCGATTTTTTCGGCACGTCCTCTGGCATTGCCGACAATAATAGCGGAACCAGAAAGAATGGTGTCCCCCACCTTTTTCTGAATATAATCCGATTCACCGGTGAGCATGGACTCATCCACCTCTACTTCACCGGCTAAAACCGTCATATCAGCGGTAGCCTGTTCACCGGCAGAAAGAACAATGATATCATCCAGTACGATTTGTGAAGCTTCCAGCGGCGTAACGATACCGTCACGCACGACCTTGCTTTTGGTGCTGGTAACGATCCGAAGCCGTTTGATGACCTTAAGGCTCTTGATCTCCTGAAAAGACCCCATCGCCACATTCATGATAGCGGGAACTAAAAAGAGAAATTTGGAGAAACCAAAGTAGGTATCGACAATATCCGAACGGCCGATAGAGGTGAGATAGATCATAAAGCCGATAAAAATCAAAGCGATGGTAAACAGTACCGTATTGAAAAATGTGAACAGATTGGCGGCAATAATTTTGAGGGCGCTTTTTTCGTTGGGATCCGTTGCGATATTGAGATAACCCTTGTTGACCCGTTCCCGTACTTCTTCAGCCGTCAGCCCCTTATCGGGGTCGGCCTGTATTCGTTTCAGCGGCGGACGCTGTATGTTTTTCTGGCGCATAGGCGTTCTCCTTTGCCAACGGGGGAAGCGGTGCATGGCGGCATTCGTCCTCAAGGCATACTTCCCGAGTCTAAAATGTATTGATATTTATATCGTAACATATTTTGTGCTTTTTTTCAAGAAGCAGTTGGGGATTATTCATTAAATCATAGGATATCACTAAGAAAAAGCGTACACCTTGTTGTAATGAAAAAATACAATGGTTATTTTTTACAAAATGAATCACAAATATCATGCAGAACTGCCAATTATCTTGAAATGCCCTTGCATATTTTATATTATTTGTTTATGATAGTAACAGGGTATCCATTAAACTTATAGAAGGAGGTATTTTTTATGAAAACAAACAAATGCAGACAATCTGTGCGGTTACTGCTGCTGACGGTTTTGCTGCTGTTTGGGGGTGGGATGCTCATTCCTATGACGCTGTCCGTTTCAGCAGCGACAGCAGCCGTACAGGATACGGTTTCGCTGAGTGCTTCTTCCATCACTAAAGGACAGAGCGTTACCATTTACGGTTCAAAAAATCCGGACGGCTCAGAGCGATATGCTTATTATGTCAAAAAAGCTTCGTCTGAGAAATGGTCAACGGTCAAAGGATTCAGTACGGCCGCTTCGGTGAAGTATACCCCTGCATCAGCGGTAAACTATGATGTCAAGGTCATTATCAAGAGCGCAGACGGCACAAAAAGACAGTATTTGCGTTCACTGACCGTGAAGCCGGCACTGGTGAATAGCAGTACGATCAGCAAAAAAGAGATTGCTTTAGGCAATCAGGTGACCATTAAAGGTGCCGCCAAGGGTGGCAGCGCTCCTTATGTCTATGCGTATTATTGGAAGCTGTCCGCAGCAACCTCATGGGTAAGACTGGCTGATTACGGCAGTATCACCTCTGTTACCTTTAAGCCCGGCTATGCGGCCGCCTACGATATTATGGTGAAGGTGATGGACAGCAATGATATGATTATCTCCAAGACACTGACGCTGAATGTTTACCCCAAACTGGTCAACCAATCCACGGTCACGCCGCTGGAAGTCCAAAAGGGCGCAGAGGTACAGATGTCAGGCGCAGCAGAAGGCGGTTCCGGCGACTATACCTATTCTTATTCCTACAAGAACAGCACCGCTACCCAATGGACACTGCTCCAGACTTATTCAAAGTCGCACACCGCCAACTGTACGATGAATCAGACCGGCAATATTTCTATCCTCATCAAGGTCAAGGACAGTCTGGGCAATGTAGCCTCCAAGACCTTTACGGTAAAGGTTGCCGAACCTACTGTCAACGGCAAGGCGGATGAAATATTGGCGCAGATCATCAAACCCAATATGACGGAATTTGATAAGGTCAGGGCTATTCATGACTGGCTGGTCAAAAATGTATCCTATGACGAAAGAACCTATACCGAAAGCGGTGCGCCGCAGAGTTCCTATACCGCAGAAGGATTATTCCAGACCCATGTGGCCGTATGCGACGGTTACTCCAAGGCATTTGTAGTGATGGCGGAACGTGCCGGCTTACAAGCTGTTCGTGTGACCGGTGTTGCAGCAAGCACACATGGTACACAAAGCCACGCATGGAATCAGGTAAAAGTAGATGGAAAGTGGTATAATATCGACGTAACATGGGATGATCCGGTGGTTTCAGAAACCTATGGCGATAACCTCACCTATATTTATTTTATGATACCCGACAGTGTGATAGAGATTGATCATGTGGCCTATAGTTCAAAGAATACCTGTACGGCTGCCCAGCCGACAGAACGGCTTTATCAGATACTGCTGGCCGAGGAAAAGAAGAACTGTCCGAATACTTTAGTGTACTGTGAGGATGAAACCGCACTGGCCAAGGCAGTTCATGCCATCAACGGAGATGTCAGCGGCACCACCACGTTTATATGCCATACCGATCTTTCCAATGGGGAAATTTTCGATATCGTGAAGCAGAATAAACCTTCAACGACAGTGGGTTATGGTATCCGCATGAATGCAAAAGGCTGGAAACTGAAGGGTTATATCTATCTGAATGTGATACTCACAACAAAGTGAATCGGAAAGGAGAGGGACGCTTATGTATGAAGCTTTGAAAAAGGTCATTGACGAGAGCCATAATATCGTGTTTTTCGGCGGTGCCGGTGTTTCTACCGAAAGCGGTATTCCCGATTTCCGGAGTGTGGATGGCTTGTATCACCAGAAATATAAGTATCCGCCCGAAACCATTCTGAGTCATAGCTTTTTCATGCAAAAGACAGCCGAATTCTATGAATTCTATCGTGCCAAGATGATCTGTACCACAGCAAAGCCCAATCAGGCGCATATTGCGCTGGCTCAACTGGAAAAACAGGGTAAGCTGAAAGCGGTAGTCACACAGAACATTGACGGACTGCATCAGGCGGCCGGCAGTAAGAAAGTATATGAACTGCATGGTTCTGTCTTGCGGAATTACTGCATGAAGTGTCATAAATTCTACGATCTGTCGGCTATTACCGATACAGACGGTGTGCCGAAATGTACCTGCGGCGGTATCATCAAGCCGGACGTGGTACTGTATGAAGAAGGGCTGGACGATCATACGGTAGAAGGGGCTGTCCGTGCCATTGCTCATGCGGATGTGCTGATCATTGGCGGCACTTCTTTAGCCGTGTATCCGGCGGCCGGTTTTCTGAACTATTTCAGAGGCCGTACCATTGTTCTTTTGAACAAATCGGAAACCCCCTTTGATACCAAAGCGCATATCGTCATCCGTGACCCCATCGGTCAGGTGCTTGGTTCTCTGGTTCCATAAAAAACAGCAAAGTATTTACCGCCGGGAAATAGTTTTTATTTATACAAAAGCTATTTCTCGGCGGTTGTTTCGTCATGATATTTAGGCCGGATTTCTTTGATCTGGTCGGATAACCCCAACAGATAGTCAGAAGAAATATTGAGAGCCTGACAAATTTCAATAAATGTTCCTATCTTCATTTCGTCTTCTCCGGATTCATAACGGCTGTATTGAGATTGTTTCATGTTAAGACGCTGACAAATATCCTTTTGACGAAGGTTTCTGAGAATTCTCACTTCCTTTAATCGTGGCAAATAATACACAAAAATCATTCCTTTGTATTGTTTATTTCCACAATTCTATACTATATTCTGATAATTATATTTACTTTTTAACCTATGGGTTATATAATAAATTTATGCTTATCACATCTGCTGAGAAAATTATTGTTCTTGCGAACAAGTACATTATCATATTTTTTATGATGGTGGCAACAGGTGGATAAGGATTACCCCCTGCCGTACAGATATACTCACCAGTCTGTGCGGCTTTTTTGTTGCGGTTGTTTTCTGAATAGTGTGAGTTTAGCAGGCGTGAACATATTATTTTCTTGCTGTTGCATGAAAAATGCACCCCTGTCAGACATTATATCCTAACTGTCTGACTTCTGGGGTGCATTTTATTGTCCTTGCAGGATATTCTCAAAATGCTTTTTTACGGATGCCTGTCACCCGACAAACTTATAAAACTTTGGACAGGAAATCCTGCAAACGGGGATTTTTCGGATGAGCAAAGAATTCTTCAGGGGTATTTTCTTCGGCAATAATCCCCTCATGGATAAAGAGAACACGGTCAGCCACTTCACGGGCAAAACCCATTTCATGGGTCACAATAACCATGGTCATGCCGCTTTTGGCAAGGTCTTTCATCAGCGACAGCACCTCACCGACCATTTCGGGGTCAAGGGCAGAGGTCGGCTCATCAAAGAGCATCACATCGGGATTCATCGCTAAAGCACGGACAATCGCTATACGCTGTTTCTGTCCGCCGGATAGACTATTCGGATAGGACTCTGCTTTATCCGCCAAACCAATACGTTCCAACAGCTCATCCGCCTTTTGGGAGGCTTCCTCTTTGGTCATTTTACCAAGCTTGACGGGTGCCAGCATGATATTTTTCCGGATAGACATATTGGGAAACAGATTGAACTGCTGAAACACCATGCCCATCTTTTCACGCATTTTATTGATATTGACGCTCTTATCCGTAATATCCGTACCTTCAAAACGAATGATACCGGAGGTGGGTACTTCCAAAAGATTGAGCGAACGTAAAAAGGTGGATTTACCACAGCCGGACGGGCCGATAATAGCCACTACTTCACCTTTATTGATCTGCGTTGTAATCCCCTTGAGGACTTCATGATCTCCAAATTTCTTACACAGATCATACACTTCAATCAGCACATTGTTGTTGATCTTCTCACGCTTATTTTCAACGTCCTTGTTGAGGGCTGCCGCTCCGGAAGACGTATTATTTACTTTCATTTTTCTTCATTCTCCTTTCCAGAACCGCTACAATACGGGACAGAATCATCACGATGATCAGATAGATAATGGCAACAGCGATCAGCGGGAGGAACGCATCAAAGGTCTGTGAACGGATGATATCGCCGCCCATCGTCAGATCCTGCA
This sequence comes from uncultured Eubacteriales bacterium, assembly GCA_900322145.1. Taxonomy (GTDB): domain Bacteria; phylum Bacillota; class Clostridia; order Oscillospirales; family Acutalibacteraceae; genus UBA1213. Next base: position 5,982 of record ONYQ01000022.1, on the reverse strand, counting down.
AAGCGATATAACCGCAGATAGCGGTTTCCTTCAAAAGGCTGATAAACTCGTTAAGCAGGGCAGGGAGCATATTCTTCAAAGCCTGCGGCATGATAATATGGGACATTGTTTGTTTATAGCTCAGACCTAAACAGCGGCCGGCTTCAAACTGACCTTTATCCACGGCATTGATACCGGAACGGATCACCTCCGCCACATAAGCGGCAGAGTTCAGACCAAAGGCAATAACCGCTACCAGCACCTTGCTGACATTGACCGCATTGAAAATACCATAGTAAATAATCAACAACTGTAAAACAGCCGGTGTACCTCTGATGATCGTCAGATAGGCTTTACAGATAAAGTTCAGAATCACCAGCTTGCCGTTCTGGTCATGCACGGTACGCACTACAGCAATCAGCGTGCCGAGGAACAAACCGACTAAGATAGACAGTACGGTAATAAGCATGGTCGTACCCAGACCATCCGCCAGATAACGCCATCTGTCCTGTTCAATAAAGTTCTGATGAAGCTTTTCGCCAAAGGAAAGACTGCTGGCAGCGCCCTGTTGGTCATAAATAATGAGAACCTGACGGGAAACCGTATAGCTGTCGGAAAAATCAATGTTCTTCTTTCTGTCCTCGGTAACGGTCATGCCTGCTGCGCCCACATCCGCCTTGCCGGCATTAACGGCTGCAATAATGGAATCGAACTTCATGTTCTCGATCTTCAATTCCATGCCCAGTTCATCACAGATGGCCTGCATGATGTCCATATCAATGCCGGTAATATTGCCGTTGGATATATATTCATAGGGTGGAAATTCGGCATTGGTCGCAACGATCAGAGTACCCGTGCGGGCAACATCCTTTTTTGTGTAAGGCATCGTGCCTATCTGCTCATCAGTACCGATATAATTGTTGATAATACGGCTGATGGTACCGTCTGCCTTGAGCTTTTCCAGTGCGGTATTCACCTTGTCAAGCAGCTCTTTATTGCCCTTTTTGACACACAGGGCATATTCCTCTGAGGCAAGTTCTTCTTCTACAATTTTGATATCATTGTTGCGTTTCACAAATTCCTTAGCGGGCTGCTCATCCAGAATCACACAATCGACCTTTTTCTGTTTGAGTGCCTGAATCGCATCGGCGGCCTTGCTGTAGCGCTCCACTTTGGCATAGCCGTCCGTTTCATATTCTGTCGCATAGACATCACCGACCGTACCGAGCTGTACGCCGATAGTCGTATCGGCCAGATCGGACACGCCTTTGATTTCATCGGACGTTTCGTTATAAACGATAATCACCTGCTTGGAGGTGGTATAGCTTTCGGAGAAGTCGATATTCTTTAATCTGTCCTCGGTCACGGTCATACCGGCGGCACCGATATCGGCTTTTCCGGCATTGACGGAGGCAATAATGGAATCGAACTTCATATTTTCAATGCTCATGTCCATGCCCAATTCATCACAGATAGCCTGCATGATATCCATGTCGATACCGGTAATTTTACCGTCATCCACATATTCATAAGGCGGAAATTCCGCATTGGTGGCAACGATCAGCTTACCCTTACGCTCCACATCCTTTTTCTCATAGGGCATGGTACCCTTTTCTTCATCCGTGCCAATATAATTGGTGATGATTTTCTGTATCGTGCCGTCCTCTTTCAGCTTTTTCAAAGCCGCATTGACCTTATCCAGCAAATCCTTGTTGCCTTTTTTAATACAGAGGGCATAATCCTCTTGTGTGAATTCCTTCGGCAGAATACGGATATCCTTGTTGCGGGACACAAATTCCTTTGCCGGCTGTTCGTCCAGAATCACACAATCCAGCTTTTTCTGTTTAAGCGCCTGAATCGCATCGGCGGCCTTATTGAAGCGCTCTACTTTGGCTGTACCGTCCTTTTCATAATCGGTGGCATAGATATCGCCGGTCGTGCCAAGCTGTACACCGATGGTTTTATCTTTGAAGTTATATTGCTCGTCGGCATTCTCTGCGGCTGGCTCAGAGGATTCCTCCGGAGCCGGCTCCTCATACAGGACAATCGACTGCACAGAGGTCGTATAAGCAGAGGTAAAGCTGACAGATTTTTTGCTCTTGTCATTGACCGGCAAACCTGCCGCCACGGAAGCCATACCCATATCGAGCATATCCGCTGCGGAAGACAGCGCATAGGCGGTATCCTCCAGCGCCATATTCTGAACATACAGTTCATAGCCCAGCTCATCACAGACAGCCTGCATCACGTCAATATCCAGTCCGACCACACGGCCGCCCTCGCTGTAACAATACGGTTTCTGATCCGTATTGATAACAGCCAGTGTCAGACTGTCAGTACGTTCCTTCTCCTGCTTCTGATAAGGGTTTCTGCCCTTTTCACTGTCAGGGCCGATATAGTTTTTAACGATACTCTCCAGCGTACCGTTATCCGTAAGCTTTTTCAGGGTCTTGTTAAGGGTTTCCTGCCATTCCTTATTGTCCTTTTGTACGGCAAAGGCATATTCTTCCGCAGAAAAAGGCTTTTCGTAAACAGAAAGTCCCTGCTTGCCTCCCATCAGCGATTGTGCCGCCGCTTCGTCCGTCAAAAGACAGTCAACCTTCTTCTCTGTCAGCGCTTGAACGGCATCACTAAGAGCATAGTAACGCTCAATCGTTGAACGGGAGCTTTCTTCATAGGCCCGCATTTTCCGTTCGGCAGTCGTACCGATCTGTACACCGATAGTCTTACCGCTCAGGGTATAGTCCTCGATCTTCTTTGTTTCTTCCTCGCCGACAGCCTGTACAAATGGTATATGCAGCATCAGCGTGAAACAAAGAGCCGTCAGAACAAGTGCCATAAATAGGGCAGTGGTTCTTTTTAGTTGGTTGGTTTTTGCCATGGTTCTCTCCTCCACACACAAGATACTATCCACTATAGCACATTTTCTCATTTTTTACAATACAACCGCTAAAAATTATACTTATGTGCTATGTTTTTTATGTATTTTTTGTATATTTTCTCTCATGTGTTTCCCCCTTTTGCTAAACGTTGATTGCCGGAACGGATATATTTTTTCTCCCTCATTCAAGGCTGTATACATTGAACGGTGTTTTCAGCTTCTTCCAAAAAAACAGAGAACTCTCTTTTTCGAGAAAAAAGAGGTTCTCCGTAAACTTATGAACGGTGTTTGATTTTGCGCCAATAGTCCTGATAGGCCTGCTCCGTTTTGTTAGGAGCGGCTTCATAATAAACGGTGCCTTTCAGAGGATCGGGAAGATATTGCTGCGGCACCCAATGGTCGGGATAATCATGCGGATATTGATAGAACTGTCCTTTGACCTTGACATCCGCACTGTCATAATGCTTATTCTGCAAAGCTCTTGGAAAGCCGCCGCCTTTGCCGGCCTGTACATCCGCCATAGCCCGATTGACAGCCATATAAGCGGAATTGGATTTCGGAGAGAGTGCCACCAGAATGACCGCATCCGCCAAAGGAATCCTTGCTTCGGGCAAACCAACCATCATGGCCGCATCCACCGCCGCCTTGACAATGGGGATAATCTGCGGATTGGCTAATCCTACATCCTCACACGCACACACCATTAACCGGCGGCAGGCAGAAGGCAGATCATCCGCCGCTAAAATCCGTGCTAAATAATGCACCGCCGCATCGGGATCAGAACCACGCATGGACTTCTGGAAAGCCGACAACAGATCGTAATGTTCATCGCCTTCCCTGTCGTATTTGACGGCGCTTTTCTGCGTCAGAGATACTACGGTTTCAAGGGCAATCGTTCGCTTATTGTCCGTCAGCGGTGTTGAAAGGACGGATAATTCCACGGCATTGACGGCTTTCCGCACATCACCGCCGCAGGCATAGGCGATATGTTCTATACACGCATCCGAAAAGAGAATATCTTCGCCGCTGTCCTTGGATAAACAGGCAATAGCCCGCCGTACCGCCTGTTCGACATCGCTTTTTTCCAACGGCTTGAATTCAAATACCGTGGAACGGCTGAGAATAGCGCTGTAAACATAAAAATAAGGGTTTTCGGTCGTAGAGGCAATCAGCGTGATACTGCCGTTCTCGATAAATTCCAGCAAGGTCTGCTGCTGTTTCTTATTGAAATACTGTATTTCATCCAGATACAGCAGAATACCGTTGATACCGCTGAAACCGGACAATTCCTCGACAATACTGCGGATATCGGCAGTCGTGGCGGTTGTACCGTTGAGTTTACGCAGCGTGCGGTTAGTCTGCTTGGCAATCATCGTGGCCAGCGTAGTCTTGCCGACACCGGAAGGGCCATAAAACACCATATTCGGGATATATCCTGATTCTATAATGGTACGCAGGGGCTTACCCTTATCCAACAAGTGGTGCTGTCCGGCGATATCATCCAATGTCTGCGGCCTTAATCTGTCTGCTAAAGGGCTGTTCATCTTCTTTTTCACCTTCTAATGATATAGGAAACATAACAATAAAACGACTGCCGGACAAACACCTCGACAGCCGTTTTCATTATACAAAAAATCCCCCAAACCCACCCTGATTTGTCGTCAATACATGGTAGTAACAATGAGCGGTAACCATACATTTGTACCGTGTCTGAGCATAACAGTAACAAAGGGGAGTTGAACCCCGCCTTGCTCAAAGGCTGCCCAATGAGGTGCGGACTCATTCTCAGCCGCAGAGATGTATTCGCCCGACAAACTTAACCGATATTATGATGCTGACAATAGCACTGCCTTACAGCAGTTCAGTTGTCCAGTTCAGGGACTGTATGCGGTTATCCGTTTCACGGAGCTGCTTGCTCATTTCGTCCAGCTTCTTTTGCAGGAAACGGACATTAACGGTACTCAGAATCTTGATTTCACTGGCGGAATAACGGCGGGCGGTTCCTGATGCGGCTGTAATCAGATCACGGTAAGAACGGATACGCACATTCAGCGTATCACGATTGGCAATCAGATCGGTGAGCGTTTCACCGTTATCCGTTGTCAGACAGTTAGTTTTATTGATATGCGCCATCAATTCCTGCAAACGGTCAATACTCTCATCCAATTGCATGAGCAGTTCATCGGGATCTTCGGCAGGCTCTTCCCCTTCCTGCACCAGCGCATTATTTTGCAGCCGTTGACTCAGCTGCTGGATTTTCTTGTTCAGATCGGCTCTTTCCTGTAAGGCTTCTGCTAATTTCATAACCATTCCTCCGTTTTTAATCTCTTGTATTGATAAGTTAACGGGAAAATTCCCATCATTTTCATTCCTGTGGAACATACAAACGCATAAAACAGGCATCTATGGCGTCCCTGAATTCACGATAATTCTTCGGATAACGCATATAGCCGTGAGCGTGAATGTCCTTTCCGTTTTCAAAGTGAACGACCAGTGTAAAGCTCCTGCCATCCAGAATACGCTTATTGACTTTATGAAAGCCGTTCCATTGGCTGACCTTATATTGTCGGAGCAAGGCGGCTATTTCCTCTGCAAAATGCGCATCCGCCTGACACCGAAAGGCTTTTTCTGATGGTACACCATCCGGACAAATCTGAACGGTATATTCTTCGTTTTCTCGTTTCAAGTCATAATAGACATCGCCGTAACAGGCTGTGTTGACGGTGTAAGAAAAGGACAGGAATCTGATACCGGTCATTTTCCGTTTCCTCCATAGCACAAGAAACATCTTGCTTTCCAAAATTTCCGATTATTGCCAACGTATCATTTTGATTGTAACATCACTTTATTCGTTTGTCAATCATACATTCACAAAAATTCTCCGGTATAAAAAAAATCCTGTCCGGAAAGACAGGATTTTTATAAGGGTTCGCACCCTGAAAACTGAATAAAGCAAGCAAAAGTAAGCAACCAAGAAAGACTTGGACAAGCCCTCGACCAATTAGTACTGCCAAGCTGAACGTCTCACGACGCTTACACACGCAGCCTATCAACCTCGTAGTCTACAAGGGGTCTTAACTGATTAACTCAGTGGGATATCTAATCTTGGAGTCGGCTTCACG
>ONYQ01000039.1 GCA_900322145.1 uncultured Eubacteriales bacterium | reverse complement strand
TTGGGATTGGCGATCAGGGGGCCGAAGTCGGTCATAGCGCCGATACCGAGGAAGATCAGCGGCGGGAAAATGCCGAGATGTACACCCTGATAGAGGTAGTAGAACAAACCGCCGTTTTCGGTGACGGTATAATAGACAGCCTTATACAGCGTGGTATTATCCACCAGAACCTGCTCCATCGTCAGCGGATCAAAGCCGGCGGCTGCGGCCTGTGCCTGTGTGAGAAGCTGAGAGGTTGTCGGATAAGAGGCAGGGTCAAGACCTTTGGCGGTGACCTGCTCGAAGGTCAGGAGCTGTGTAGAGGGGTTGGCCATGATTTCGGGAAAGATGTTGACGATCATCATACCGAAGGCAATCGGCAGAAGCAGAAGGGGTTCATACTGCTTTTTGATAGCCAGAAACATCAGCAGGAAGGAAATGACAATCATGACATAGTTTTCCCAGCTGAGGTTACAGAGTCCCGAAGACTGATACAGTCCGACAATCACATTGCCGAGCTGATTGAATATATCCATAGATGCTCTTCCTTTCTTTTGGTGACAGTGTTCTGCTCAGAATGTTCCGGTATTTTGTACGACGCCGGCATTGCCCCAGGCAGAACGTGTCTGGCGAGAGCGTTTGACAGATTTGATACGGTGCGGCTTTTCGCCGTAGAGGGCATCGACCGCAGCGGCGATAACGGCGATGATTTCACCGGGTATTTCATCTGTGGGAGCATCCGGGACGGCAGGAGCAGCTGTTTTGACAGGAGGGGTTGCGACGGGGGACGGCTGCTGTATTTTCTGGCGTTTTCTTGCCTTGCGGTTCTGGGAGGATTTCTGCGCCTTTTGAATGATCTTGCCGTAGATCGTGATAATGAGGATCAGCAGGACCAGTACCAGAAATACCACCACAAAGCCTGCAATCAGCAAGGTCAGCGCAAGCATTAAATTATCCATAAGCTATCACCTTTTTTATCAGCGCACAAACAGCGTCACCCATTTCTACAGTGGAGACCTTCTTTGTGCCTTCGGTATAGATATCGGGTGTTCTGGTGGTTTTCAGTACCTCTGCGACAGCGTTCTCGATGGCATCGGCGGCGGCCGGCTCATCCAAAGAATAGCGCAGCATCATGGCAACGGAAAGAATGGTTGCCAATGGGTTTGCAATGCCCAGACCGGCAATATCAGGAGCAGAACCGTGAATCGGCTCATACATACCGAGTTTGGAACTGTTCAGGCTGGCGGAAGCCAACATACCGATGGAACCGCTGATCATGGAAGCTTCATCAGAAAGGATGTCACCGAAAATATTGGAGGTTACGATAACGTCAAACTGCTTCGGATTGCGGACAAGCTGCATAGCGCAGTTATCAACATAGAGGTGATTCAGTTCTACCTCGGGATATTCCTTGGAAAGGCGGTTCATGGTTTCTCTCCACAGGCGGGAGGAATCCAATACATTGGCTTTATCAACGCTGGTCAGCTTCTTGTTGCGCTTCATCGCCATATCAAAAGCCACACGGCCGATACGCTCAATTTCATTGACGTTGTATTTTTCGGTATCATAAGCGGCTTTAACGCCGTCCTCTTCAAAGGTGCCACGCTTGCCGAAGTAAATGCCGCCGGTCAGTTCTCTGACGATCATAATATCCATCGCATCGCCGATGATATCACTTCTCAGCGGAGAAGCATCTCTCAGCGGTTCAAAGATGACGGCCGGACGCAGATTGGCAAATAAGCCGAGAGCGCCACGAATACCGAGCAGACCGGCTTCGGGACGATTATTGCCGGGTTGTGTGTCCCATTTGGGACCGCCGACAGCACCAAGCAATACAGAATCGGATGCCAGACACTTATCAATGGTTTCCTGCGGCAGCGGTACGCCGGTAGCATCAATGGCACAGCCGCCCAGGAGAGCATCGGTGTAGGTGACGGTAAAGCCGAATTTTTCAGCGGTTTTATCCAGTACCTTGACAGCTTCGCCTACGATTTCCGGACCGATACCATCGCCCCTGAGCAGTGTAATGTTGTAATTTTTCATCGTTCTTTCCTCCTGTTGTTACAGCTTTACGCTGTTTATCCAAGATAAATTATACCCCTACCTTTTATAGATGTCAAGCTACTACCCTGCTAAAAAAACGGCGTTTATGTATAGGAATGATTCCGGCACGTTAACGGCTTTTGAAAATGTCGGGAGAACCTTCAACGGAAAGTTCTCCCTGACAAAAACAGGCGGTTACAGGAAAAGCCACAGCGCATAGGACAGACGGAAAATACTATACAGGTCGAGCGCAAAAGAGGCGGTCAGCAGTACGGAAAGAAAAAGCTCTATCCGTCGTGGATGCTTCGGCGGAAAAAGTCCTAACCGCAGGCGATAGACGGGCAGCAGCAGTAAAACCGGCAGACTTACAAAGAGAAAGGTGACTCCCATGTTAATGAGAGGTATCAGTGTCGGCAGGATACTGCCGAGAAGGGATACATACAGCAGCAACAGGAGTGTATCATAAGCGGTAGGGCGTATCAGGGCGGTAAAAAACTTTTTCATAGAATACCTCCGGTCACAAAAATGAAGGGACTATTTTTCTTTTGATAAAATATTGACAATCTTGTGGATGGTGTAGTAAAATAGAACTGTATTTTTTTATTTTCAAGGAGGGACGGTTATGGCTAAGGTACCGTTTATTACAAAGGAAAAAGCAGAGGAAATTATTCAGAAATTCCCGACTCCCTTTCACATTTACGATGAAAAGGGTATTCGGGAGAATGCAAGACGATTGAAACAGGCATTTGCCTGGAACAAGGGATTCAAGGAATTTTTTGCGGTAAAAGCTACCCCGACTCCTGCCATTTTACAGATTCTCAAAGAAGAAGGCTGCGGTACGGACTGCTCCTCCTATGCGGAATTGCTGATGAGCAAGAAGTGCGGTTTCGGTTGTTCGGAGATTATGTTCTCCTCTAATGATACGCCGGAAGAAGAATTTCGTTTTGCCAAAGAAGTGGGCGCCATTATCAATCTGGACGATATTACCCACATTGAAATGCTGGAAAGAGTCTGCGGGGTTCCCGAAACGATCTGCTGTCGGTATAATCCGGGCGGTAAGTTCTCTATTTCAACTACCATTATGGATAATCCCGGCGATGCTAAATACGGCATGACCCGTGAACAGATTCGGGATGCTTTTCTGCAGCTCAAAGCGAAGGGTGCCAGGAATTTCGGTATCCATTCTTTCCTCGCCAGCAATACCGTATCGAATGAATATTATCCGACACTGGCGAAGATCCTGTTCCGTTTGGCCGTAGAATTACAGCAGGAAACCGGTGTACATATCAGCTTTATCAATCTGTCCGGCGGTGTGGGCGTACCCTATACCCCCGATAAAGAACCGAATGATATCATGGTGATCGGTCAGGGCGTGAAAGAGGCCTTCGAGGAAATTTTAGTGCCTGCCGGTATGGGAGATGTCAGCATTTATACCGAACTGGGCCGCTTTATGCTGGCACCCTATGGTCATTTAGTGACAAAGGCTATTCACGAAAAGCATATCTATAAAGAATATATCGGTGTGGATGCCTGCGCCGCTAACCTGATGCGTCCCGCTATGTATGGCGCTTATCATCATATCACGGTACTGGGCAAGGAAAATGCCCCCTGTGACCATGTATACGATGTGACGGGTTCTCTGTGTGAAAATAACGATAAATTTGCGATTGACCGTTCTCTGCCGAAAATCGACAAGGGCGATATTCTCGTTATCCATGATACCGGCGCTCACGGCTTTGCTATGGGCTATAATTACAACGGTCGGTTACATTCCGCAGAATTACTGCTCCGTGAGGACGGCTCTGTCATTGAAATCCGCCGTCCGGAAACCGTAGAGGATTATTTCGCTACGCTGGAAGGCTTCTGGGATTGTATTTGATATAAGTCCCTTTGCGGCTGAAAAGCAGGAGATGAATGTGATGTTAGTGAAGTGTGCAAAATGCGGTAATGAGTTTGATTCCCTATATGGCGTTTGTCCTTATTGCGGTACGGAATATGTTCCGCCTGAGATATCAGCGGTATCCGCTCAGTTTGTGACACAGCAAAAACAGTCCCCGTCAGTAACGGGCGGCAAAAAGACGAAAACCATTGTCTTAGTATCCTGTATCCTGTTGGCGGTGACCGCTGTTACGGCGGCTGTCCTTCTGATTCTTTTTTCTCAGAAAAAACCGTCACAGGAAATGCAGTCGTCATCCGTTTCCGTTTTATCCGCAGAAGAAAAGAATGTGTCGGGAATGTCATCCGTATCCGAAACCAGTACCCTTTCCCGAACGGAAACATCTGAAAATCAAACGGTATCGGATACTTCTCCTGACGGTGCATCGTCAGAGGGGTCTGTCCGTACCGAAGAATCCTCTCAGCAGGAAACAACCTCTGTTTCTTCCGAACCAGCATCTTCTGTGGAAAGCAGTCTGGTATCACAGGTCAGCCATCAACCCACTATAGAGGATTATCAAAAGGCGATTGCGGAAAATCCGCAAGACCCTGCGCTGTATCTGAAACTGGCCGAAGTGTATGAAACCGCCGGCGACAGAACCCATGCGCTGAAAACCTTAAAAGAAGGCTATGCACAGACCAAAGATCAGACATTAGCCGAAAAAGCGGCTGCTTATGGGGAACCGATACAGGAAAGCAGTCGGGTACAGGAAAGCAGTCAGGTACAGGAAAGCAGTCAGGTACAGGAAAGCAGTCAGGAAACTTCCTCAGCAGATACGGATTCATTCATGATATCGCAAAGCGGCTTGATGGTCCAGGCAATGGAGCAATATTATTATCTGGAACCTACTATTGTCAATGGTCGGGGAGAACGCTATTTGTACTGCGGCGGTGCGGACGGCCGCTCTGAAAAAACGACAGTTTTTTCACAGGAGAATATTGCATCCGCTATCTACAGTACCGGAGATAAACTCCTTTTCAGCTCTTATACATTCATGTATGCCTATGATATTCCGACCAAACAGGTGCTTACCATTGATGGTGGGCGTATGTGCGGCTGCAGTGATGACGGACGGTATATTTTCTATCAGGGCGGTCAGAGTGATCGGGAACTGCGGCGGCTGGAAATCCGTACATTGCAATCGAAACAAATCTGCGATGACGGCTCCTATTTAACGACACACGGCGAGGATGTTTTCTATACCCGTACCGTTTATGGTACGCCGTCGTCTACCTATTATCTGTGCAGGTATGATCAAAAAACCGGTCAGATTACGGAATATGATATTTCCTCGTTTATGGCGGATGTTCATACACCCGGCCCCTCAATGGATTTTGTGGGCGGCTTGGTACGGCATGGCAACAGGATATATTTCTTGGTAGAAAATATTGCCGGTACCGGTAGTTTTGTACAAGGTGCGGAAATTGTTGAAATGGGTCTTGATGGTGCGGATGCTTCGGCTGTGAAGCTGCCCGAAACCAGTTCCAAATACTTCATGGGATTCATTGACGGCGTGATCTATATGAGCGACGGCATCTATGACATCAACACCCGTACCTTTACAAAACTTTCGATAACTATCCATTATATGGATACGGAAAGATTGATTTATGCTCAATATACGGGTAATCCCAAAAACGGATCGGAATTTTTTGTATCACGGGTGGATTTTTCTTCTCCCGTCAAACTGTTTTCTACCATAGAATTCGGTACGGCAGAAAATGTGCGTTTCCTCGATTGTGATATATGCGGTTCCAAAGAGTTCTTTACAATGGCTCATGTGGACTATTCCGGCGCCGGATGGCGCGGCACCGAAACGGATTATTTCCATTTGTTGTTTGATATAGCATAAAATTTATCATGCGGGCGTGTCCGGCGGTTTCTTACCGTCGGATGCGCTATTTTTTAGTATGTCCTTGTGCGGCGGATTTACACGGGAAAGAACCATTGCCAATTTGTTACAAAATTTTTATTATTATTACACGAAATTGTAGTTGCATATAAGCGAAAAATAGGATATAATAAATGTATAGTATTACCGTTGTAAAGCGGAAAATTAAAGGAGGCTGTTTTATGGAACTGGTAAAAAAATGTCTGGCGGAATGTATCGGTACTTTTGTACTGGTGCTGTTCGGCTGCGGTACGGCAATTGTTACGGGCTGCAGCAATCAGGCTGATGCTGCGTATTTTATGACAGCAGTAGCTTTTGGTCTGGTCATTGTGGCAATGGCCTATTCTATCGGCAATATTTCCGGTTGTCATATCAATCCGGCGGTTTCAATCGCTATGCTCGTCAGTGGTAAAATGACGGTCAAGGAGTTCTTTGCCTATATTGCTTCGCAGTTTATTGGCGCTATCATCGGCGGTGCGCTGCTGTTTGGTATTTTCAATGACAAGCTGCCGGCTACCGGACTGGGTACCAACGGCGTGTATAATGACAATATCTGGATGACCCTGCTCATCGAAATGATTCTGACCTTTGTTTTTGTCATTGCTATTCTGGGTGTTACTTCCAAAGCATCCAACGGCTCTATTGCCGGTATCGTGATTGGTCTGACCCTCACACTGGTACATATTTTCGGTATTTACTTCACCGGTACCTCTGTCAATCCTGCCAGAAGCTTTGGCCCCGCTATCTTCAAGGGCGGTGACGCTTTTGCTAATGTGTGGATCTTTATTGTTGCGCCCCTCGTTGGCGGTATTTTAGCGGCTTTGGTGTATAAGGCTTTGGCTGCCGGTGTATGCGACAAGGAAGAAGCGCCGCAGACAGCTGCGCCTGTCAACGCTGTTGCCCCTAAAGTGAACAGACCTGTTGCCAAGAAGAAGAAAAGATAATTTTCGGCTGTCTTATCCGACGCCGAAGTCGTCACCACAGGCGGCTTCGGCGTCTTTTTTTACACATGAAGCAGATATCCGATTGTTGACAAAGCAAGGCATATTGATTATAATGATACCGTATAACAGTATATACTGGTTTCCGGCTTTGAAAAATGATACTATTATGTTGTGTCGGGAATGAACTCGGGTTTACTGTATATGAAACCCGGAAACAGGTGTAACAGTATCTGATAGAACGGATACTTCAACTTCAGGAAGGGGTGATAAAGGTGTTATGTCCGAATTGTTTTTTACAGTCGTTTAACGGCGTGAAATGCGCTACCTGCGGCTATGAAATGAAGGACGGCCCATCCATTGAGGATTTGAAATTATACTATAGACTGCAAAAACGATATATTGTAGGCAGAGCGATCGGAGCAGGCGGCTTTGCCATTACCTATGTGGCCTATGATACCGTAACAGACAGAAAGGTGTGTATCAAGGAATATTTTCCCATGGGTTTAGCGGTACGCAGTGCCAACGGCATCTCGGTACAGACGACACGACAGAACCGTGTGGAAGAGTTTGAAAACGGCATTTCGCACTTTATAGAAGAAGCGCATATTATCAGTCAGATGAATAATATTGCCGGTGTGGTGAGTGTCACCGATTGCTTTGAGGAGAACGGAACGGCATATTATGTCATGGAATATCTGGACGGTGTACCGCTGCGGCAGTTAGTACCGGAACATGGAATGGAACTGCGGGCAGCATCCGGTATTATTTTGCAGGCAGGCCGTACCCTCAATCTGGTGCATCGGGAAAAGGGCTATCTGCATCGGGATGTCAGCCCCGAAAATATTATGGTGCTGTTGTCGGGGCGTGTGGTCATTATTGATTTTGGCAGCGCCAGAAACTTCTTTATGAGCAACAGTAACTATACCATTACCTTGAAGCATGGTTTTGCGCCGATTGAACAATATTCCTCGGCGGATATACAAGGGCCTTTTACGGATGTTTACGGTCTGGCCAGCACTTACTATTATGTGCTGACAGGAAAGGTTCTTCCTCGTGCCACTGATCGGCTGACCGGTGTTGCTTATGAGCCGTTGTCGGTATTGCGGCCGGATGTGGGAGAGGAAATTTCCGAAATTGTCGATAAAGCACTGATGCTGCAGCCCTCTGAACGGACGCAGACGGTCGGAGAATTCGTCAGTGCGCTGGAATCAGTCGTCAGCCGCAGAAGCTGTGAGGAAGGTTTTGTCTATGTTTCTGTCAGCATTGACGGCGCTGTGCAGGAACGTTATAAAATCGAAGAAGATAAGGAAATTCTGGTGGGGCGTTCTCCTAAATGTGATGTTGTCTTTCCGGGCTGTGAGAATGTCAGCAAGGTACACTGCAAGCTGATGTTTGACCGTGAAAAAAAGCAGTTTTGCCTTGAGGATTGCTCTACAAACGGTACTTATATCAATTATGTTAAAATGGATAAGGATACAAAATATTATGTGGGCAGCCAGGATCTGATTATTTTAGCGAATACGAGATATCGTCTGATACTGGGGGAGTAATCAATGGATGAGTATAATGTCCGGACGGAAACTTATACGGCAGTGCCTAAATTAACAATGGCTGCTTCTTCCATTATTGGTACACGTAAATATCAGCAGGATTCCTATGCCTGTATCGAAACCCCGTCAGGATGTCTGGCAGTAGTCTGTGACGGTATGGGCGGTCTGGAAGGCGGCGAAAAGGCCAGCAGTCTGGTTGTCAGAAATTTATTGGAGGATTATATCCGCCTGACAGACGGGGATATCCGGCGCTTTTTGAAGGTGGAAGCCATCAAGCTGGATAAGAAGGTCTTTCATATTGCCGGTGATAACGGCGAGGCTTTAGGGGCCGGTACTACATTAGCAGCCGTACACGTTCTGGACGGCAGAATGAGCTGGGTATCAGTCGGTGACAGTAAAATTTATGTGCTGCGCAGCGGTGAACTGCATTGCATTGTGCGTGAACACAACTATCGTCTTTTGCTCAATGAAATGCTTTCCAACGGTAAGCTGACCAAAGAACAGTACCATGCGGAGGAAGGACAGGCCGAAGCGCTTATCAGCTATCTTGGCATCGGTGAACTGTCCCTGATGGATACGGACGAAAAACCTTTGCAGCTTTTGGCCGGCGATATGGTGATACTGTGCAGTGACGGGCTTTATAAATCCCTTTCGGAGGATAAAATCAAGGCGGTGATTGCCGATAACGATTTTGACCTCCAGCGGGCGGCCAATGAATTAACAGCGACTGCCCTTCGTACCGCCGCACGGGGACAGGACAACACTACGGTGATTCTTCTCCGCTACTCCTGAATGCTGCATTAATGTACCATGTACCATTATCAGGAACTTTGTTTCGTTAAACATGGCTTTTTCGGCAAAAAGCTGTCTTGTCAGATCATGGCACAGGAAGAAGATCGGAGGGATGAGCGTGGGATATTGTCAGTCCTGCAAAAGAGAACTGCCGGCCGTTCAGAAGGGTGTATGTCCTTATTGCGGCTTTCAGAACAGCAGTCAGGAAACGGAGTTTGTTTTCGCCCGACGTTATGTGATACGGGAAACTTTTAATGGTGACCGCTATGGCATATCCTATCGTGGTTTTGATGCGGTTATGGGTCGTGCCATACAGGTCAGGCGCTTTTTGGCAGCCGACGGAACGCCGACAGAGGGGGAAAGCGCCTATCAGCGCTATGAACGGCGGGAAAAATTTATGGATGTCTATCGTAAATTAGCGGCACTGGAGGTATCTTCACTGCCGATGATTTATACATTCAAGGCGGAAGGTATGGGCGCTTATGCGGTCTTTGCCTATGAACCGGGCAGAAATCTTGCGGAAATGCTGGCGCAAACCGGTGTCAGAAGTTACGCAGAAACGAAAGAATTGATGCTGCCGGTCATTGTAGCGCTGAAAGTAATGCACGATAAACAGGTGTGTCACGGTAATGTCAGTCTGGAAAGTATTTGTCAGACCGGCAAGACAACCATGCTGTATGATGCGATGGGCGGTACCGATGCGGCGGCGGATATCCGGGCTTTTCTGATGGTCTTTCTGATGGTGATGTGCGGCAGAACCATGAGCGAAGAAGGCGGTTTCGGCAGTCTGATGCTGCCGGAAGAACTGCAGGAATGTATACGGGATGCTTTTTGCTCGGAAAATATGCTGACCGCCGATAAAATATTGGACACGCTTTATCATTGCGGTGAGGTGGCCGTTGGCAAACAGCCGGCAGAAGAACCTGCACCGCCGGCATATCTGCTGAAATTGGCGGAAAGCTGTGATGTGAAAGTCACAACGCTGAAAACGTCTTTGACATGACGGAGATGGCGCTGTTCGTGCGAAATCAGACGAATTTTCCGGTATGGCCGCCTGGGGCGGCAGTGTGAAAAAGTATGTTTTTGACAAATACGGCTAATTTTGGTATAATAGACTTGTTGGATAACCGTCTGCCGCTGCAGTCGGGGAATCAGTCACTAAGGCAAATATCTTTGCGAGGAATATCTCGGAAGGGGCGTTGAGCGATGATAAAAAAATGTGTCAACCAGCACTACTATGACGGGGATAAATTTCCGAACTGTCCGTTTTGCGGCGGAGCGGATATAACAAACGGCAGTACCGCTGCTCAGAATCCTTCTGTGCTGCCGCAGCTTGACAATAATGATGAGGAAACGCTGCCGCTGGCTTTTTATCAGAAAAGCCGTCCGCAGACAGCACCGGCCGATACAGCAGAACCCCTGCCTTCAGCCATTCCGGCACCGATACAAACACCGGTCGGCAATGTGTCTTATAATAAGCTGCTGCCGCCCATGCCACGTTATGAAGAGGATGTTCCTGCGGCACCGTCTGCGCCGGTAATGCCGCCGATGGACGATGAACCTACCGTACCATGTGCGCCGGTGATGCCGCCGATGGACGATGAACCTACCGTACCATGTGCGCCGGTAGTGCCGCCAACGGTTCAGCATACCGTTGCTGCCGATGACAAGCCGATGCAGGATATGCCGCTCAGTTGGTTGGTAGCGCTGAATGGTACGGCCTATGGGGAAAGCTTTGTATTGCAGGGCGGTCAGTCTGTCATTGGCTGTATGCCGACCATTACCATAACAGTCTGGGACGGTAACGGTATGATGCCGCATGGTGATGCGGTGATCTGCTATGCAGAGCAAGACAAGGCATGGTATATCATGCCCGTTAGTGCAGAAAAGGTCGTTATGGTTAATGAACAGGCCGTGACAGAAAAACGTGCATTGGCGGCTTATGACGCAGTAAAAATAGGTGAAACCAAACTGCTGTTTTTCCCGTTGCCGGCGCAGGCGTAACTCCCCTTGCAGGATAACTTTGGTATGATGCGGTACGGTCTGACAGCCGCACCGCAGAATATAAATATGATTAACGCTTAGGAGGCGGATTTTTATGAATGGAACAGCAACCACTGTGAAAAAGAAGTTGAGCGGCGCTGCTATCGTATCTATGATCTTTGGCATGGCCTTTGCGATTGCCGCAGCGTGTATGGCGTTTTTGCCGGTATTCAGTGATGTCAATGGCAATACGATGGATATGTCGTTGTTGAATGAGCAAGCCAGAGGTATGCTCGAACAGTGTACGAAAGCGTTTGAAAATCTCAGCCGTTACACCAATGAGGCACAATTCCAGATTACCGTGTTGTTTGTCCAGATTATTACAGCCACAGTCGTTTTCTTCGGCAATATTGTCGTAGCGGTCATGGTACTCCTCGGCAAAGCCCTGAACTTCAAAAAGGGCGGCCGTGTATTGGCACTCATTTTCTCTGTACTCGGTGTACTGATGTCCGGTTTTTATCTCGTATGGACGATTGTTTACTGTGGTCAGTATAAGAGCCAGATCGGCATTGGCCCGATCCTGATGGCTTCCTTCTCTTTCCTGAGTTTCATTTTCTGCTGTATCGCTGTGGGTAATAAAGCGGCTCTCAAGACCGTCGGCGGTGCGCCTGCTTATGATCCGAACAGCTATTATGCGCCGCAGAATAATGCGCCGGTCAATCCCTATACTAATCCGGCACCCCAGCCCGTACAGCCCCAGAATATGGGTTATGTGGATGCTCATCAGGCTTTTGCACCGCAGCCCCCTGTAACGCAGCCCCCTGTAACTCAGCCCCCTGTGACCCAGCCGCCCTTCTCTCAGCCGCCGATGGTACAGCCCCCTGTACCGCAGGTTGTGGAGCAGCCTTCCAATATGCACATTCAAAGACAGCCGGAAGAACATTCTACTATTGCACAGAATGGCGCTATTGAAGGTGTCAGCGGTGATTATGCCGGTGCCGTCATTAACCTTAAGCCCGGTGAGAAGATCGTAATCGGCCGTGATGCGGCCAGCTGTAATATCATTCTTTCTGCCGAAAGAAAGGATATCAGCCGCAAGCACTGCTCTGTCAAGTATGATTCGTATACGGACAGCTTCAAGGTAATTGATATGTCCTCTAACGGTACTTATGTCAATGGACAGCAAATGGTCAAGGATCAGGAAACATCGCTTCCCGTTGGTACGGTTATTTCACTTGGCAACGGTGAGAACCAGTTCAGGCTGAAGAAAGTGTAAAGGAGAATGGGTATGCCGAATACAGTACAATGTCCGAACGGCCATTACTTTGACCTTTCCCGTTTTCAGTTCTGTCCGTTTTGCGGTGCGCCGGCCGTACGTCAACAACAGCCGGAACAGACGGCGTATAACCAACCGCCCATGCCGCCGCAGCCGGAACAGGTGACTTATAATCAACCGCCCATGCCGCTGCAGCCGGAACAGATGGCTTATAACCAGCCGCCGATGCCGCAGCCGGAACAGATGGCTTATAACCAGCCGCCGATGCCTCCCATGCCGCCGATGCCGCCTGCTCCTCCTGTACCGCCTGTTGTCGGCGGAGAGAAAAATACGGCTCCCACTGTAGGCTGGCTGGTAGGACTGGAAGGTCCTTGTGCCGGAAAATCCTATTCTTTGCGGGAACAGCGGAATTTTATCGGCCGTTCTCCTGCGATGGATATCGTGTT
>ONYQ01000015.1 GCA_900322145.1 uncultured Eubacteriales bacterium | reverse complement strand
AGAGAAATCAATTCAGTCTGGTGGAAGTCGATCTGCTGACAGGCCGCACCCATCAGATTCGTGCACACTTTGCTTTTATCGGTCATCCGCTGTTAGGCGACGGTAAATACGGCAAGAATGAGATCAACCGTAAAATGGGTTATAAGTATCAGGCGCTCTATTCCTATAAGCTGCATTTTAATTTTACGACAGACGGCGGTATCCTGCACTATCTCGATCAGCAGACATTTACCGCTCCGGAAGTGTGGTTCACATCTTATTTCCGTCCGGAAGATTATCTTTCAAAACCGTGATACGGTGCTGTATTACGGGCATAGATAAAAAGCGTAAAAAACAGGGACAGAAATTCTAAAAATCTGTTGAAATTTTCTGAAAAAAATATTATAATCAATATGACAGGAGAGTAATCGGCTCGTTGAGAAACTCTGTTATTTTCCTGAAATTTTTGACATCTGTCTATCGGCAGATATGCGAAAGGAGATTAAAATGATTTACACAAAAGAGGTAGAAATGATGTGCCCTGTCGCAAAGGGTGCAAAGCATGAGCCGGCTCCGATTCCGGAAGAAGGCAAATGGGTCCATGCAAAGCAGATCAGTGACATTTCCGGTTTCACACACGGTATCGGCTGGTGTGCTCCGCAGCAGGGTGCCTGTAAACTGTCCCTGAACATCAAGAACGGTATCATCGAAGAGGCACTGGTAGAAACCATCGGCTGCAGCGGTATGACACATTCCGCCGCTATGGCTGCTGAGATTCTTCAGGGCAAGACCATTCTTGAAGCGCTCAATACCGACCTGGTATGTGACGCTATCAACACCGCTATGCGTGAACTGTTCCTGCAGATCGTTTATGGCCGCAGCCAGAGTGCTTTCTCGGATGACGGTCTGGCTATCGGCGCAGGTCTGGAAGACTTGGGTAAGGGTCTCCGTTCTCAGGTTGGTACCATGTATGCCACGAAGGAAAAGGGTGTTCGTTATCTGGAAATGGCTGAAGGCTATGTTACCGGTATTGCTCTGGATGAGAACAATGAAGTTATCGGTTATCAGTTTGTCAGCCTCGGCAAGATGACTGACTTCATCAAGAAGGGTGACACCCCGACAGAAGCATGGGAAAAGGCAAAGGGTCAGTACGGTCGTGTGGCCGATGCCGTAAAGATTATCGATCCGAGAAAGGAGTAAGAAAATGGCTCTGTTTGAATCATACGAAAGAAGAATTGACAAAATCAATGCCGTATTGAACAGCTACGGTATTGCTTCTATTGAAGAAGCTGAGAAGATCACCAAGGATGCCGGCCTGGACGTTTATGCACAGGTCAAGAAGATTCAGCCGATCTGCTTTGAGAATGCTTGCTGGGCTTATACGGTAGGCGCTGCTATTGCTATCAAGAAGGGCTGCCGCCGTGCGGCTGACGCTGCTGCCGCTATCGGTGAAGGCCTGCAGGCTTTCTGTATTCCCGGTTCCGTTGCTGACCACAGAAAGGTTGGTCTCGGTCACGGCAATCTGGGCAAAATGCTCCTCGAAGAAGAAACAGAGTGTTTCTGCTTCCTGGCCGGTCATGAGTCCTTTGCAGCGGCTGAAGGCGCTATCGGTATTGCTGAGAAGGCCAATAAGGTTCGTGTAAAGCCCCTGAGAGTTATCCTCAACGGTCTTGGCAAGGACGCTGCCCAGATCATTTCCCGTATCAACGGATTTACTTTTGTTGAAACAAAGTATGACTATAAAGAGGCTAAGGTAAACGTTGTTTACGAAAAGCCCTTCTCAACCGGTCTGAGAGCTACTGTTAAGTGCTACGGCGCTGACGACGTACAGGAAGGCGTTGCCATCATGCACATGGAGAACGTTGGTGTATCCATCACCGGTAACTCCACCAACCCGACCCGTTTCCAGCATCCTGTAGCAGCTACTTATAAGAAGGAATGTATTGAGCAGGGTAAGAAATATTTCTCTGTTGCTTCCGGCGGCGGCACAGGCCGTACACTCCATCCGGATAACATGGCAGCAGGCCCGGCTTCCTATGGTATGACGGATACTATGGGACGTATGCACTCTGATGCACAGTTTGCCGGCTCCAGCTCCGTTCCTGCACACGTTGAAATGATGGGTCTCATCGGCATGGGCAACAACCCGATGGTTGGTGCTACCGTAGCCGTAGCCGTCAGCATCGAAGAAGCTGCCAAAGAAGGCAAATTCTGATAATCTTGGAGGGCGTTGCCCTCCAAACCTCCCACAAGGGGCGCTGCCCCTTGACCCTGCAAGCCTTTGAAAAGGCTTGAGCGAAACTTTTGTGTTGTTGATGCGGAAGTTTTGTCGGAAAAATGACATTGTTTCATAAAAAGACCTCGCTGAATGAATCGTAATGAATTACGACCATCAGCGAGGTTTTTTGTTGTATGAAATGATTGGTGAAACACGGAATAACTCCACACTTCACACTTCCAATAAGCTTTCGGGGGTGTCGGGGGGACTTTCACTTGAAAGTCCCACTGACCGAGGGAGTTTGAGGGGCGAGCAGCCCCTCAACACCCTCAACATAAAGACATGACTTGAACGCTGCGGGCAATGAAACCTTCCATTTCGGCGGCGGTAAGTTTGCGCTGACTCATAACAGCGAGGTCAAAAATATGACGGCAGAGAAGATTGCGCTTTTCCGGCTCGAAGTCCTTGAGCTTCTGAACGATGCTGTTAGCGGAATTGATAATGAGCGTTTCGGAAGCAGGGCCTGCTTCACCGAACATATTGCCGTAGATTTTGCTGATATCGCTCATGCGGCGCTCGTATTCGTTGATGGTGAGAATAGCAGGCGTATCGGCGGTTTTGAGGTTTTCGGCCTGAATGGTGAGTTTATCCATGCCGAGAGCATCCTTGAAGAATTGAATCAGCTCGTCATTGTTGGCAGTCGTATCAGCATCGGTATCGGTTTTCAGTGCGTCACCAATTTCGGAGTCGATACGGACAAACTTTGTGCCGGACTCCTTGTATTCCATAAAGGTAACAAAGTGAGCGTCAATGTTGTGTTCGAGAATGACGGCTTCAAGGCCGTTATCCTTGAAGATTTTGATATACTGACCCTGTATATCGGTGCTGGAAACGTAATAAACCTTATTGTCGGCTTTTTTGAGTTCGTCAAAGGTCTTGTATTCGCCGTCAATGGTCTTGTAAAGAATGATACCCTTGATTTTATCGTAGAATTTCTCATCCTTGATACAGCCGAACTTGATGAACGGGGAAATATCATCCCAGTAGCCTTCATAGGATTTGCGCTCACTGTTAAAGACAGACAATAATTTGTCGGCTACCTTTTTGGTGATGTGACGGGAAATCTTAGCCACTTCGCCGTCATTCTGCAGGAAGGAACGGGACACGTTCAACGGCAGGTCGGGACAGTCGATCACGCCTTTCAGCAGCATGAGAAATTCCGGTACAACTTCCTTGATGTTATCGGCAATATAAACCTGATTGGCAAACAGCTTGATTTCACCGGGCATGACCTGTAATTTATCGGTCTGTTTCGGGAAGTAAAGAATACCTTTCAGGCGGAACGGATAATCGACATTCAGGTGAATCCAGAATAACGGCAGGTTCATATCCGTGAAGGTTTCACGGTAGAAATCCTCATATTCCTCAGTGGTGCAGTCTTTGGGGGCTTTGAGCCACAGGGGAGAGATGTTATTCAGGGGCTTTTCGGGAGCGGCAGGCGTGTCGGTCTTATTGTCGTCAGAGGCTTCCTTGACAACGTGGAAATAGATTTCATAGGGCATGAAGTGGCAGTATTTGCGGAGAATCTCACGCATTTTGAATTCGCTGAGGAATTCCTTGCCGTCCTCGGAAATGTGCATAATAATGCTGGTGCCGATTTCTGTACGATTGCCGTCAGCAATTTCGTATGTATGACTGCCGTTGCTTTCCCAGTGAACGGGTGTGGCATCTTTCTGATAGGAAAGGGTTTCGATTTCGACATTCTCTGATACCATATAAGCGGAATAGAAGCCCAAACCGAAATGACCGATAATGCCGTTTTCGGCATCGGTCTGTTCCTTATATTTATCGAGAAATTCCTGTGCGCCGGAAAAAGCAATCTGTGCGATATACTTTTCGACTTCTTCCTCGGTCATGCCGATACCGTTATCGGTAACCGTGATCGTTTGTGCCTTAGCATCGAGGGTGATGTCAATGCGGGGGGCAGTGCCGTTATCCTCGGCTTCACCGATCTGGCACAGGCTGCGGTACTTCTTGATAGCATCGCAGGCATTGGCGACTATTTCACGGATAAAAATATCCTTGTCGGAATAGAGCCATTTTTTGATGATCGGAAACAAATTTTCCGAATCAACTGTAATTTGACCTTCTCTTTTCATGTTGGTATACCTCCATCAGGAAATGATAATATATATGGCAAAGTGTTATTCCGTATCCTTCACGGTCATACTGCGTTCCAGCCATTGCTGATACGTCATTAACACCTGTCTTGGCTTTGAACCTTCATGCGGGCCGACAATGCCCATCTGTTCCATTTCGTCAATCAAACGGCCTGCCCGGGCATAGCCTAAGCGTAAACGCCGCTGTAATAAGGAAGTAGAGGCTTGACCCGCTTCGACAACACATTGAATAGCCTGTTCCATCATGGGATCATTGCTGTCGGAATCATCATTGTCGGATGATTTGCCGCCGTGTTCTGCAATGGCGCTGGCTTCGATTTCATCAATGATATTCTTATCGTATTCCACGACTTTATTTTCTTTGATAAATTTGATGATGCTTTCGATTTCGTCATCGTTGACATAACAGCCCTGTACACGAATCGGTTTGGTAGTGCCGATGGGTGAAAAGAGCATATCGCCCTTACCGAGCAGTTTGTCGGCACCGCCGGTATCGAGGATAGTACGGGAGTCGATTTGTGATTTCACCGCAAAAGCGATACGGCTGGGAACATTGGCCTTGATCAGACCGGTGATGACATCAACCGAAGGACGCTGTGTAGCGATGACAAGATGCATACCGGCGGCACGAGCCATTTGTGCCAGACGGCAGATAGATTCTTCTACCTCATTCGGGGCGGCCATCATCAGATCGGCTAACTCGTCAATCACAATAACGATATGACACATTTTTTCCAGCTTGTGTTTTTTCTCAGGGGGATTTTCATCCGCATTCTGTGCCAATTCCGCCTGTGCCTGTGCGAGCATTTCGTCTTCTTCAAAGGTACGATCGGCCTCGTCCTGTTCGCTTTCTTCCAGTTCTGAGTTTTGCTTATCCACCAGCCGGTTATAGCTGTAAATATCACGGACGTTGTATTCGGCAAAAGTTTTGTAGCGTTCAAGCATTCTATTGACAGCCCAGTCCAAAGCACCGGCGGCCTTGCGGGGGTCGGTAACAACCGGCACTAACAGATGCGGTATGCCGTTATAAACGCCTAATTCTACCACCTTCGGATCAATCAGAATCAGTTTGACCTCATCGGGAGAAGCTTTATACAACAGACTGATGAGCATGGCATTGATACAGACGGATTTACCGGAACCGGTAGAACCGGCAATCAACAAATGCGGCATTTTGCTGAGATCAGCCAGCGTGATATGACCGGTGATATCTTCACCGAGAGCCACTGTCAGCTTGCTTTTTGCATTCTGAAAGTCCATAGACTCTACCAGTGTTCTCATTTTTACAAGCGAAACGTACTTGTTAGGGACTTCAATGCCAACGGCATTTTTGCCGGGAATCGGTGCTTCGATACGCACCCCTGTGGCGGCTAAGTTCATAGCGATATCATCCGCCAGATTGGTGATTTTGCTGATTTTAATGCCGGATGCCGGTACTAATTCATAACGGGTAACGGAAGGCCCACGGCTGATATTCAAAATCGTCGTCGGAACGCCGAAGCTTTTAAGGGTGTCGACTAATTTAGTAGCACACTGATGCAGTTCCTGTGTGATGTTTTCTTCAGGTTCATCCTGCGGCGGTTCCAGCAGAATAAAGGGCGGTTTGATATATTGCCCTTCAACGATCGGATTCGGATTGCTTTTGGACAGATTCACGGAACCGGCGGTTTTTTTGTCAGGTTCGGGTGTATCGGATTTACTCAGGTTAACTTTATGGGATGGTGCCGGAGCAGGGGACGATTTCAAAACGGGGGAAGGTGTCGGAGCGGCAGGTGGTCTGGCAGGTTTTGCCGCCGCAGGAGAGGGTTTAACTTTTGCAGGTGTCTTGATCGGAGCATCGGGGACGGGCTGAGTGCCAAAGACCGTTTTGATAGCATCGTCATAACTGGTAGGGGGCGGTGCAGAAGATAAACGGCTTTGTTCGAGCAGTGCGGCAATATCAATGGTATCATCACTGTCGGCAGAGGTATGGATATGAACAGGGAATGATTCATCGGAAGCATCCGTTTGTTTGTTTTTCTTCGGCGCCACACTGGGCACTACCCCTTTGATACCGACATAATCAATGCGTGAAGAAGACGGTGTAGGAGCGGCAGGCTGTAAAGCAGTGGAAGGATCGTAAATCGGGGTTTTGGTAATGCGGCGGTAATCGGGGTTATCGTTTTTTCGTTTGACGGCGGCCACCTTTTCTGTCACTTTACGGTTAACATATTCTTCATGGGCACGCTGGCGGTTTTCTGCTTTTATCTTGACGGTTTCCTGGCGTACCTTTTCACGGATTTCCCGGTGTTCGCTGATGCGTTCACTGACAGGCTCTTTGATTTTGTCAATGACATTGATGAACAGCGCCTCAAAGGACATATACAGTAAAAGCAGGAAAAAGATGGTGCTGAGGATACCGCCGGCAACGGCACCAAAAAATTTTGCCAGCGGAATACCGAGCAGACCGCCGATAAAACCGGCACCATTGGAAAGATAACCGTTATGATAACAGTTCACCAGTTCCGTACCGTATTCTTTCAGTTCCATACCGGATGAACTGAAAGCGTAGACAGTAGTAGCCAGCATAAAAATAGTACCGGAAAGGAATAATATCTTCAGGGGCAGGCGATAGGTAGAGCGTTCCCGGAACATCTGAACGGCACAATACAGGAGCAGTACAGGGAGAAGGATACCGGAGAAGCCGAACACACCCAGATAGCAATTGTGCAGAGCCTGCCAAATATTTTCACCGGTCATGAAAAAGAGCAGTGTCAGCAGTAACGTAAGACACAGCAGGACAATACCACGGATAAAGCGAACACGTTTTATGTAATAAAGCATCTCTTCTGTCATTTTTTGAGAAGAGTGTCTGCGCTTTTTGCCGGTGGCAGCAGGTTTTTTGCGGGCAGTGGTACGAGTGCGTCCGGCGGCAGCCGGTCGCTTACCGACCGAGGAAGTGCCTTTTTTGATACCGGATCCAGGCTTGTTTTTTGCAGGGGATGGAATCTTTTTTTTAGCTGCCATTTGTGATTTCGCCTCCGAAAAAATGATACACCGTGCTTCATCGGGGATGCTGCTGTACCGGGTGCTATAGCAGTATTTCCGATGAAAAGCCGGTGTAAAATAACAGGGTAAGATACAGCAGTTTGTCATTCCGAGCAAAAGAGAGCTGCGTTCGTGGGGAATGACGGGTCATTTATTTACGTTTATACAATTTTCGGATGGTATTCAGAACGTCAGCGGTTTCTGTGTAAACAGGTTGGTACCGGAGGATAATTCAATAATGCTGATGAGGAGAATAGCCAGACCGACAGCAGCGGTATACAGGATAAAGATATACATACGGTTGGTGCCGAGCAGCCACTTGAACAGCTTGATGGCGAGGAATCCAACGATAGTGGAAACGATCATACCGGCAATGACATAACCGATATTGATATTCATGGGATCGCCTTCCGAAGCGGTGAGTACATTTTTCAATTCCAGTAAGGCAGCGGCGACAACGGCCGGCGTACCGAGCAGGAAAGAATAGTCCAGAGCGGTTTGTTTTTCAATGCCTCTGAGCTGACTGACAGCAAGAGTAGAACCGGAACGGGATAAGCCGGGACTTACGGCAAGACACTGTGTAAAACCGACAATCAATGCATCGACCCATGTATAACGTGTCCGCAGTTTTTTGCGGTAACGTTTGCCGTTGATGATTTTGACAGGCCGCCTGTTTTTGTTGCCGAAAAACAGCAGCAGGCTTGTGGCGACCAGTAAAATGCCGATGACGAAGAAATAACCGTCATTGGCGGAGAATTTTTCCGCCAGATCCTTGATTTTCATATCGGTACCGGGAACGGGAATGAAGAGCAGGAAAAGAGGAAGCAGTCCGATGATAATCATCATGGCTAAATTTTCCTGATCGGTCATTTCTTTCCATTTGAATTTTCCGGTGAAAATCTTTTTCAGCAGACTGCCCAGTGCAGCGAACAGCCGGAAGATGATCTTGAAATAAACAGCTGTAACAGCCGCCAGCGTACCAATATGCAGCATGACCGAGAAAAACAGATTATTTTCGGTAATACCCGTGATATGCTGATAAATAGCCAGATGTCCGCTGCTGGAAACGGGCAGGAATTCGGTCAGTCCCTGCAAAACACCCTGAAAAATGGCATCGAATAATTCCATTATAATATGTACCTCCTGTTATTGATACGGCAGAGTATTCTGCCGTTGTGTGCGTTATTCATGTGATGCGTCGATCATCTGATAGAGTTGATGAACCGCATCGCTCAGTGTACCGAGATGATGAATGAGTCCTTCTTGTACAGCGGCCTTTCCGTCGAGAATGGTACCGACATCCATCACCAGTTCATCGGTATTGAGGGCTAATTGATTATAGCGTTCGGCGGTGATACGGGAATGGGTCGTGACAAAATCCGTAATGCGCTGCTGCATTCGCTGAAAATAATCAAATGCCTGCGGTACGCCGAGCATGGTACCGCTCATTCTGACGGGATGGATTGTCATAGAAGCGGAACGGGCGATAAAGGAACATCTGGCCGCTACAGCAATAGGGACACCAATAGAATGTCCGCCGCCCAGTACCAGTGAAACCACCGGCTTTGACATACCGGCGATAAGTTCTGCAATCGCCAGACCGGCTTCTACATCACCGCCGGCGGTATGCAGAATGACTAATAAGCCGTCAATTTCCGTGCTTTGTTCGGCGGCAATCAGCTGTGGTATGATATGCTCGTATTTGGTGGTTTTATTGCGGGGCGAAAGGATATCATGACCTTCGATCTGCCCGATGATGGTCATACATTGTATGACGTATTTTCCGTTATCGGAAATGAGGGAACCGGTATCGAGTATCGTGTTTTCGAGGGGGGAACGGCCATTTTGTTCCTCGTCCGTTTCTTCGGGGAAAGGGTTTTCTTCTGCGGGAATACTATTTGTTATATGCATACTAAATCCTACCTCCTTGCGGTGACAGAATTAGTATAACCGGAGATGGCATACATCATGCATTGCCCGTTACCAATGGAAACGGCGGTGAAGCAGACGGCAGAACAGACAGATGGGAATGGTCAGCAGTCCCCACAGAAAACTGTATAGGGCACAAATCTGTCCGCAGAAATTGAAGCGCTGACGAGAGTAGTCCCATACCTGCAGTTTCATGCAGTAATTGAACAGAAAGCCGGATAATAATTCCGAGATAGTAATCACCGTACTGCCGATACAGCATTTGAGCCAAAGGGAACAGGCGGAAAGTGTCCGGAAAATACGGTAGAGTACAGTAAAGCATATGCCGCCGGTCAGAATCATAGACCAATGTGTATGCCGCCGCCAGAAAATTTCCAGTAAGCCATACGATAGACCGCCGATAGCGAACAGGCAAAAAGAGCTTTTGCGGGAATGTTTCATAGCAAAATCACCTGTTTATTAGTGTGCGCATGAAACAAAAAATTATTATAAGCGGCGGTTTATTTCTTGCGGTGTATCATAATGCCATGGGCAATAATGAAGGCTACTGCAATACCGGCTATGCCAAGAATCATATAAACAATGATGTTGTCAACAGGCGCTGTCTTGTGCTGCTGCAACTGTATAGAGGTTTGTTTTTGTACCGAAAGCTGTTCCATTTCATGGATAATGGCATCGGCAATGTACTGATGACCGGCGGCGGAAGGGTGCATATCCAAAGAGGTGATATTGGTCAGTTCGAGGTATTTGTCCTTGAAGCCGGTCACTAAATCAATTACCGATACGTTATAACCGTATTCAGCACTTTGTGCCAGTGACAGATAGCGTTTTTCCATTTCTTCTGTGATATGCTGTAATTCATCCGTCAATCGGTTATGGAGCATCGCCTCAAAGGGGCTGTAGGAAGTGAGTACAAAAATGGGTGCCTCTGCGCCGATTTCACGGAGATACGCAATCATTTCCTTGAGATTGGCTTCACATTGGAGAACGGCCTCCTCACAGCGGTTCAGTACCTGTTCGGTGGTACATTCCGCCATAAAGCGATCCAATAATTCCTTTTTGCTGCTGTCCATAAATAGCGACAAAAGGGAGCGTTCAATGGTATTCAGATCCGAAAAATCAACGATCATTTCCGCTTGCGTGAAGTCATCCGCCATACGGGCATAGGCACTGTACATAGCTTCGCCGACAGTGTTGATAATGTCATTACTGCCGGAACAGATGATAATCATATCGGTTTCTCTGAGAATATCCTTGTCGGCATTTTTGACAGAAAGCAGGATATCACTGCTGGTCATGCCTGTTACCGAATAGTTGTGTAATTGCTGTGCCTTGTTCAGATGATAATGATCGGCCAGCAGATTCGGAAAACTGCCTGTTGCTTTGGTAAGGTCACGAGGATTGAAACCGGGCAGGCCATAACCGGCGGGAATGGAATCGCCGAAGGCTGCGATAGCGTGTACAGCGGATAAAGTATCGTCCTGTGTACTGCTGCTGTCTTCTGCCAGAACGGGTACAGAGGAAAACAGGAACGTAAGAAGAACTGTCAGCAGCAGAACGGATATTTTTTTCATAGTAATATAATCCTCCCGAAACGGCATTACTTTCCTGAATGTGCCATGAGGGGGAAAACGGCGGAGGGTGAATATATTTTTTCCCGTTACAGAACACAATTTTTTCAGGAAGGGAATCGGGGGAAAATCCTTTTTCAAAAAAGGATTTCCCAATGTGTAACGAATCTTAGCTGAGGAAGCCGTCAATGATAGTGGCTTCCGCTTCTTCTTCTGTCATACCGAGGGTACGGAGTTTAAGAATTTGTTCGCCGGCGATTTTACCGATAGCGGCCTCATGGATAAGGGCGGCATCGGTATCATGGGCGTGCAGTTCCGGTGCGGCATCGACCTTGCCGTTTTCGGAGATAATAGCGTCACATTCCGAATGTCCGGTGCAGGGCGCATTGCCGACGATGACAGAATGATAACCCTGACGGGAATCATCTCTCGCAACAGAACGGGAAATCAGATCAACACCGGAATCCTTGCCGTTCATTTCTACATAGAATTCCGTTTTGGCGGTCTGTTCCTTTTCGGTCAGGATTCTTTCACGGATGTACAGTTTTGCGCCGGCGCCGAGTTTAGCGGAAGTGGTACGGGTGGTTCTGTCCACGCCGCCGATCTGGGCGGTATCCATTTCGAGTACGGCATTTTCTTCCAGTTCCGCTTCGGTTACGGGGTCAATGGAACGCAGACCGGTACCGTGACCCTTGCCGATATGCTTTTCAAGGTATTTTACATGGGAATTCTTACCGAGGAAAAAGCGGTGAATACCATTATGACGAGCCGGTTCACCGGTTTCGGTATGGATACCACAGCCGGCTACAATCGTAACATCGGCATTTTCACCCACGAAAAAGTCATTGTATACTAAGTCGTCCACGCCGCCTTTGGTAACACAGGCGGGAATGGATACGGTTTCGTCTTTGGTATGGGGGGCAATCCAGATTTCAAGACCGGGCTGATCTTTTTTGGATTCGATTCGGATATTCTTGCTGGAAACTCTGCCGGCACACTGTCCGTCCTCACGGATATTATAAGCGCCTTTGAATGCTCCGTCCCATTCGGAGATTTCTCTTAGCAAATCTTTGGTAATCTCATTCATCAGAACATCTCCTCCTGCTTATAGCATTTGCCGGTCACGGCATTATTTTCTAACAGCAGCTTCATCATATCATCGGGCTGACCCTGCGCTTTGATATGGCCGTCTGCCACAATAGCGATTTCATCGGCAATTTGCAGGATTCTTTCCTGATGGGAGATAATGATAATGGAGCCGTTGATATTTTTCCGCATTTCCTCAAAGGTCTTGATCAGACTGGTGAAACTCCATAGATCAATGCCGGCTTCCGGTTCATCAAAGACGGTGAGAACAGATTTTCTGGCGAGTACGGTAGCGATTTCAATACGCTTGATTTCACCGCCGGAAAGGGTGGCATTGACCTCACGGTTGATATATTCTTCGGCGCACAGACCGACTTTGCTCATGATATCGCAGATGCGGCCGAGGGGCATGGGTTCACCGGCGGCTAATTCAATGAGCTTGCGTACGGTAATCCCCTTGAAACGAACAGGCTGCTGAAAAGCAAAGCTGATACCGGCTTTGGCTCTTTCGGTGATATTGACATCGGTGATATCCTGATCGTTGAGGAAAATTTTGCCGCTGTCCTGCTGATAGATACCGGCAATAATTTTAGCGAGGGTAGTTTTACCGCCGCCGTTAGGGCCTGTAATGACCACTAATTTTCCGTCCGGTACAGTCAGATTGAGATCCTGCAGGATAGATACGCCGTCCGGTGTGTGCCACGATATATTTTCAAGCCTTAGCAATGAGAATCATCCTTTTCTTTTATAGTTTTTGGCATAGTGGAACAATTATTTATTATAGCATATATTTCAGGAATATACAAATGTTTTTTTAGTCTTTTCACCTTATTTCACCTTGCCGACACAAGAAAAAATGCTTTTTGTGTTGTGTAAAGCGTTTTTTTATGATACAATAAGCGTAACGCGGCTGAAACGCCGAAGGACGTGCGGCGGCGGAAAGGATATTATTATTCGTGAGGGAGAGATCAATATGTTGTCAGATATCGAGATTGCACAGCAGGCTCATCCGGAGCCGATACAGCACATCGCCCGTAAACTGGGCATTGATGAAACGTATCTGGAATACTATGGTAAGTATAAGGCAAAGCTGTCGGAAGAACTGATTCGTGAGAAAATGACGGGTTCGGACGGCAAACTGATTTTGGTTACAGCCATCAATCCGACACCGGCCGGTGAAGGCAAAACAACTACCTCTGTCGGTCTGGGGGATGCCCTGTCGAAGATCGGCAAAAAGACGGTGATTGCCTTGCGTGAACCGTCATTAGGCCCTGTTTTTGGTGTCAAAGGCGGTGCGGCCGGCGGCGGCTATGCACAGGTGATTCCGATGGAGGATATCAACCTGCATTTCACCGGTGATATGCACGCCATTACAGCGGCGAACAATCTGTTGTGTGCGATGCTCGATAACCATATCCAGCAGGGCAATGCATTGGGAATTGATGTCAAGCGAATCCTCATTAAACGCTGTCTGGATATGAATGACCGTGAATTGAGAAATATTATTGCCGGTCTGGGCGGCCGTGTCAACGGTGTACCCCGTGAGGACGGCTTTATTATTACCGTTGCCAGCGAAGTCATGGCGATTTTATGTCTGTCGGCGGATGTGACCGATCTGAAGGAAAGACTGGGTAAGATTCTGGTAGCGTATACTTTTGACGGCACACCGGTTTATGCGGCTGACCTGAAAGCCAACGGTGCTATGGCGGCTCTGCTCAAGGATGCCATCAAGCCGAATTTAGTGCAGACGTTAGAGGGAACACCGGCTATCATGCATGGCGGCCCCTTTGCAAATATTGCACATGGCTGTAACTCCGTCAGAGCGACAAAATTAGGATTGAAATTAGCGGATTACTGTGTAACGGAAGCCGGCTTCGGTTCCGATCTCGGTGCAGAGAAATTCTTTGATATCAAGTGCCGCAAAGCCGGCCTGAAGCCGTCAGCGGTTGTATTGGTAGCAACGGTTCGTGCGCTGAAATATAACGGCGGCGTACCGAAGGCAGAACTGGGCAGTGAAAATTTAGCCGCACTGGAAAAGGGTATTGTCAATCTCGGTGTGCATATCAGTAATATGCATAAGTACGGTGTGCCGGTTGTGGTAGCCATCAACCGTTTTGGTGCCGATACCGATGCGGAATTGTCCTTTATCGAGAATTACTGCCGTGAACTGGGCGCTGATTTTGCCCTTTCAGAAGTCTTTGCCAAAGGCGGCGAAGGCGGCAAGGCATTGGCGGAAAAGGTGGTAGCCGCTACAGAAAAACCGTCGGATTTCCATCCGCTGTATGCGCTTGACTTGTCCGTCAAGGAGAAAATTGAAACGATTGCCCGTGAAATTTACGGTGCGGATGGCGTGACCTATACAACGGCCGCCGAAAAAGCCATTGCTGAGATTGAGAAGCTGAATGTGCAGGGCTTGCCGGTTTGTATTGCGAAAACCCAGTATTCATTGTCGGATGACCCGACAATGCTGGGTAAGCCGGAACATTTCAACGTTACTGTCCGTGATGCCAGACTGTCCAACGGTGCTGGATTTGTGGTAGTTTATACCGGCGATATCATGACCATGCCCGGACTGCCGAAGGTACCGGCCGCCGAAAAGATCGATGTGGATGCTGACGGCAGGATCACAGGACTTTTCTGATAGGAGAGGACAAGCTGTGCAAAAGCTTTTTAGCACTTCGGAACAACAGACAGAATCTATTGCTGAACGATTGGCACAAACCCTGAAGGGAACAGAAGTGATTGCCTTGTTCGGCGGTATGGGTGTCGGAAAAACGGCATTTGCCAGAGGTCTGGCGAGAGGACTGGGGGTAACGGACGGAGTTTCCAGTCCGACCTTTGCGCTGGTGCATGAATATGAAGGAAAGTACCGGCTGTATCACTTTGATATGTACCGTATCAGTTCCTATGATGACCTGTATTCTACCGGTTTTTTTGATTATCAGGATACCGGTATCCTGCTCATTGAATGGAGCGAAAACATAGAACCGTATCTGCCGGAGGACAGAATTACCATTATGCTGCGCCGTATATCCGACAATGAACGGGAAATTACCATAGAGGGGGCAGTTATACCATGAATATTCTGGCCATTGATACCTCTGCCGCTCCGGTATCGGCTGCGCTGCTGCGTGACGGCTTTTTGGCGGGAGAATTCTTTCTGAATATCAAAACGACGCATAGCCAGACACTGATGCCGATGCTGGAATCATTGTTATCCATGACGGACTGCCGTTTGCAGGATGTGGATGTATTTGCAGTGAATGTGGGGCCGGGTTCTTTTACGGGTATCCGTATCGGGGTAGCTTCCGTTAAAGGAATGACCTTGCCGGAAGGAAAACCCTGTGCGGCGGTATCGACATTAGCGGCGATGGCGTATGGATTGCCGTATGAACACGGTGTGATATGCGCCGTAATGGATGCAAGGCGTTCACAGGTGTATAATGCCCTGTTTGATGTGCAGGACGGGAAAGTGAAGCGTCTGACAGAAGACAGAGCCTTGTCGGTAGAGGAACTCGGTGAGGAATTGCGGAACCGGAAAGAAACACCTGTTTATCTCGTGGGGGACGGTGCGGATTTATGTTACCGTGCTTTTGGGGAGCAGCTGCCGAATGTTGTGCTGACACCGGCGAATCTGCGCTATCAACACGCTTACGGAACGGCGAAAGCCGCAGAACAGTTAATAGCGGATAACGGGCTTTGTTCTTCGGATGAATTGATGCCCGTCTATCTTCGTCTGCCGCAGGCGGAAAGGGAATTGAATGCCCGCCGCCAGCAGGAGCAGACTTTGTCGGATACCCATCAAAATTAAAGTATCACCTATTCAAAGAAAGAGGAAATCAACATGAAATTAGCATTAGCAGCAGATCACGGCGCTTTTGAATTGAAAGAGTCCATTAAAAAGCACCTTGATGAAAAGGGAATTGAGTATGAAGATTTTGGCTGTTATGCCAAAGAATCGGTAGATTATCCCCGTTTTGCCTATCGTGCGGCGAAAGCGGTAGCCAACGGCACACATGATTTTGGTATCATCTGTTGTACGACCGGTTTAGGCGTATCTATGGCGGCTAATAAGGTCAAGGGAATTCGTGCGGCTGTCTGTACGAATGAGATGTTAGCGGAAATGACCCGCCGCCATAACAACGCCAATGTTATCTGCATGGGACAGAATGTGGTTTCGCAGGAACTGGCCAACAAGTTAGTGGACATTTTTGTATCCACTGAATTTGAGGGCGGCCGTCATCAGCGCCGTGTAGATCTTCTGACTGCTATTGAAAACGGCGAAGATATCTGAACCGAAGGATCAAAAAGACCTCGATAGTCGTTGTGTGTATGGCACAGCGATTATCGAGGTTTCATGTTATTAAGGCTTTGCGGCTGCGTTCCGTGAAATAAGCCGAAATTAAGAGTGTTTTTGACGGATAATTTGTTCAAGCTGGGCTTTAGAGAAACGGTGCTTTTTCTTGCAGAAATGGCAGATAGCTTCGGCGTAGCCTTTTTCATCGGCAAGGGCACGGATTTCGTCATCACTCAGCGTAATAAAGGCATCAATAATTTTGTCACGGGTACAGGAGCAGGCATAGCGCAGAGGGGTTTCGTCCAGTATCTCCACTTCAAAGCCCTGCAAAGCGGTACGGCAGATATCTTCCATACTCATGCCTTTGGCAAGCATGGTTGTCATGGGTTCCAGAACGGATACGTTTTTTTCAATCTGGTCAATAGTGGCATTGGTAGCGCCGGGTAATAGCTGTATCAGCAGGCCGCCCGCTAACAATACCTGATGATCTTCCTTGTCCAGTAATACACCGAGCGCACAAACGGTAGGTATCTGTTCGCTGGTGGCATAATAATTGGTGATATCTTCGGCAATTTCGCCGGACATCAGCGGTACTTGTCCGACATAGGGTTCACCGGCGCCATAGTCACGCATCACATTCAGAATACCCGTTTTGCCGACGGCTTTGGCAACGTTGAGCTTGCCGTTGGGATAATATTCTGTCGGACAGTCAGGATTCTGTACATAGCCTTTGATATTGCCTTTGCTGTCGGCAACGGCAATCACGGCACCGGTTTCGCTGTTATCGCCTTTAATGCGCAACGTCAGGCTGGCATCGTCCTGTTTCAGCTGAGCGCCCATGATAGCGGCGGCTGTCAGTAAACGTCCCAGAGCGGCGGTTGCCACCGGTGAAGTGAGGTGCAGTCGGGCGGCGGTATAAACTAAATCCGTTGTATCAGCGGCGCAGGCCATAACAGCACCGTCCGAGGTGATACAGCGTATAATTCTATCCTTACGATCATTACTCATGTTTTCATCTTCCTTACAACAAATATTTCCCGTTGGGTTTCGGGACGGGGCGGGGTAAAGGACATTTCCTCATAGACCGCTTCCGTTATCAGACCTGCCTGACGGAGCATGGCTTTCATGGCTTCATCGGTATAGGCACGTTCCGAAAACTGTTCGGTAAAGCGCCGGTAGCGTTTGCCGTCCGGCTCGAAAAAGTCGAGTGTAATGACTACTTCGTGATCTTTCTCGAAATAATTATTCTGCCATGCACAAAAGACTCCGGGCATATCATAGATATAGCAGTTATCGCAGAGAATATGCTGGTGTTTATAGATTGTATTGCAGTCAAAGACCAGTAAGCCGTCCTCGTCCAGATAGTCGGCAATACGCTGAAAGGTATGCACTACATCTTCTGCGGAGGGCAGATGGTTGATGCTGTCCAGCGTACAGATACAGGTATGGATGGAGCCGTACAGTGTGAGATGCTGCATTTTTTGACAGAGAAATAACGTTTGCCGTTCATCTTCCATGAATTTCTGTTGTGCGAGTGACAGCATTTCGGAGGAAGCATCCGCCCCGAAGATATCCACGCCGCGGCGGTGCAGTGCCAGTGTCAGACTGCCGGTTCCACAGGCTAAATCCAATGTCAGACCCGGTGTATGGTTATGATGCCGGAACAGGGACAGAAGATATTCCGCCCGTTCTTCATAGCCGACATTTTGCGTCAGGGTATCATAGAATTCTGCGAAATATGCATATCCGCTCATGTATTGCCCTCGTCTTCCTGCATACGCTTCATCGTCAGGGTATAGCCGTCACTGCCGTAATGCAAAGCCCGGTTCACACGGCTGATCGTGGCGGTACTGGCACCGGTACGTTCTACGATTTCGGTATAAATATCACCGGCTTCCAGCATTTTTGCCACTGCGAAGCGCTGGGACATTGCTTTAATTTCGGGTACGGTACACAGGTCATCGAAAAAAGCATAACATTCTTCCACGGTGCGGAGTGTCAGAATGGCTTTGAATAAAGAATCGGTATTTTCGCTTTTGATTTTATCGTTCATGATGAAACCTCCCACAGACATCCTATTTTGCTACATCATTTTATCATATCAGTGCATAAAAGTAAATACTATAAATGGGCAAATCTGAGAATTGCAGAAATATTGTTATAGTGAACTCAGTAAAACATGATAACGGTACGCCGGAAATGACCGTTACGCAGATATCATGAGGAGAGGAAACTGCTGTTTTGTGAATTGTGCCAAATTTCAGGTAAGATAAACCACAGAAATATCCGTAAGGAAAATGATGAAAAAGATTGATTTTTTGATGATAATATGCTATAATGTGGTCAACTTAAATAAAGGAGGCAATACCATGGCTTATAAGATTTCTGATGAGTGCATTTCCTGCGGTGCTTGCGCTGGTGAGTGCCCTGTAGGCGCTATCGCTGAGGGTGACGGCAAGTACGAGATCGATGCAGACGCTTGTCTGATTTGCGGTGCTTGTGCAGGCGTATGTCCTGTTGGTGCTCCTGCTGAGGAATAAGAGCAGCATGAAACCAGAGCCGGTGTGATTCTGTCGCACCGGCTTTTTTATTTTTTGGCGCAGATTTCCGGATTGACAGCGCAAAAAGGGGACAATACTTCCGTTATCAACAGAGTGGAGGTATTTCGTCATGTTATTCAATAAAGTGGAAATCTGCGGTGTCAATACAGCCTCTTTGCCGATTCTGTCAGAAAACCGTAAACAGGAGCTTTTGCATATCATACAGAACGGTTCTGCGGAAGAAAAGCATAGGGCAAGGGAAGAAATGATCAAAGGCAATCTGCGGTTGGTGCTCAGTGTGATACAGCGTTTTGCGGGACGGGGAGAAAATCCGGATGATCTGTTTCAGGTCGGGTGCATCGGTCTGATAAAAGCGATTGACAACTTCAATTGTGATAAAGAGGTGCGGTTCTCGACCTATGGAGTTCCTATGATTATCGGAGAAGTACGGCGTTATTTGCGAGATAATAACACTGTGCGTGTCAGTCGTTCCCTGCGGGATATTGCTTATCGTACCATGCAGTTCAAGGATGCCTATTTAGCG
Source organism: uncultured Eubacteriales bacterium (assembly GCA_900322145.1). Lineage (GTDB taxonomy): Bacteria > Bacillota > Clostridia > Oscillospirales > Acutalibacteraceae > UBA1213. The sequence continues at coordinate 8,755 of ONYQ01000015.1, read as the reverse complement.
GAGCATGACCGTGAACCGACAATAGAAGAAATTGCGGCGGCGCTTTCCCTGCCAAAGGAAAATATTGTGGTGGCACTGGAAGCCATTGTGGAACCGGTATCGCTGTATGAACCGGTCTATACCGACGGAACGGATACTATTTATGTGATGGATCAGATCGGTGACAGGAATGACGATAAAAACTGGATTGACAGAATTGTTCTGAAAGAAACGATCCGTTCTCTCAGCGACGGTTGGAAAAAAGTGTGTTGAATAAGATCAAACGGGAGTTATAAAAAATTTTTGTTGGCTCATTGCTTTCTGTAACAAAATCAGTGCTATTGCGTATTATGGAATGTAATCAATCAAAGGAGGCAAGAGCTTATGTGTAACAATGGTTTTTTTGGCAACAACAGCTGTGCTTGGGTGATTCTTCTGATTGTCATTCTCTCCTGCTGCGGCGGTAACGGCGGCTGCGGTTGTGGCTGCAATGACAATAATAGCTGTGGCTGCGGCTGCTGATGTTATGTTGAGGGGATTACCTTTCCGATCACTTTTTCGGCAAGGCTCCCTGCATCCTGCTGATGTTTGAACAGGTGGGAGCAAAGCTTATTTGAGGTTCAATAAGGAAAGTTTTTTCCGGAATAGAATTTAACAAAAATCCCTCCGCTGAATGGTACCGATCATGACGGCTATCAGTGGAGGGATTTTATTTTGAGAAAAGCGGATAAAATTCCGGAAATTAGTTGGCATAAACGGAGGTAATACCGTAGTATTCTTCGAGGGTAAGACCGCTGGCCGTAATAGCGGCGGCTTTATCAATGCCGACATAACGGACGTGCCACGGTTCATATTTATAGCCGGTGATTTCTTCCTTGCCGTAGGGATAGCGGATAATAAAGCCGTATTCCGCACAGTGAGCGGCAAGCCAGACCGCTTCATCCGTATAGGCAAAGGCATCGGAAGTGGTATTGACATCAATCGCCATACCGGTCTGGTGTTCGGAATGACCGGGACGGGCAGAGCAAAGATCGGCTAATTCTTGTCCTCTGTCATCAACAAAGGACTGGTAGGTATAAGCCTGTGTGTCATAGCTGCGGAAACCGGATTCCATCCAGAGATAAATTCCCTGATAATAGGCGGCGGAGACCATAGCGGTATAAGCCTGATAGGTTTCATCGGTCAGACCGTCACCATAGTTAGCGGGTAAGGCGTACGTTTTATTAGCAATCATAATACCATCCACATAGGTGATACCGTCAATCACTTCAATAGTTTTCAGAGGTGCTTTAATGGTTTGATACCAGTCAGAGCAGACTTTCTGACCGTTCAGTATCTGATAGGTACAAACACGGATAAAATAAGTGCTGTTTTGTTTGAGACCCTCAAAGGTCGTGCTGCAATCAGCGGTCTGCTGTATGATCGTATTGTCTTCCGGAAAACTTATATCTTCCGAGCATTGAATGAGGTAGCCTTCCGCATTCATTTGCGGCTGCCATGAGAGGTTGATGGAGGATATGGTAGTATGTATATTCAAAAAGCTGTCATAGATATCCGTATATTCTCCGGGAATATACGGTATTTCGGAGGATTCTTCTGTGGGGCTGACCTCGCTGCTTTCTTCCTGCTCAGGAGCTGAAGAGGGCGTTTCCGGTGCAGAGGAAGATTTCTCCGGTGTGGAAACATTACTAACAGCAGAGGTATTCTCAGAAGATACAACGATATCGCTGTTCAGATTGTTAAAGGGAAGTTCATTTTCGGAGGATGCTGTACTGACATCAGATGTGCCGGCATCAGAGATATTAGTGTCAGAGGCTGTGCTGACAGTAGATGTTGCTTTACTTTCTTCATGGGATGAAGCCGAAGAGCTGACAGAAGACTGTTCAGGAGAAGTCCGCTCCGGCAGGGTAGTTTCCGTAGAAATCAACGTGTTTTCCGACTGGGCGGAAGAAGTACGCTGGGGGATAGAATCTTCCGGTTGCTGTGTGTTCAAACCGCTGCAGGCGGTCATGGTCAGAAGCAGGGAGGATAATAATAAAATAAGTGCGTTTTTTTTCATGTTCTGATATATCCTTTCACAGGTACATACACGATCAATGTGTATGATTTTTTTGATAATGTTTCTATTTTACGCTTAAAAGTTGTAGAAGTCAATGCTGTTTAACGACATTTTTTTGTGAATTTAATACATTTAACAGGGGGGAGCGATACTTACCGCCGTATTTCGTGGTAACGTACCTTACTGGATAACAGGAGAAGGGCGGCTAAATTGGGAATGGCCATGAGACCGTTCAGCGTATCGGACAGTTCCCAGACGAATGACAGCTCCATTACACAGCCAATATAAGTAACAGAGGCATAAATCACCCGATACAGAACAATATATTTGCCGCCGGTGAGATAGGAAAGACTTTGTTCACCGTAATAAGACCATGATACCAGTGTTCCGAAGGCGAACAGAATGATGGAAAGTGACATGAAAACGTGTCCGAAGGGACCGAGTACGGAAGAAAGCGCATAGGTACTCAGCGCAATGCCGTCGAGGTCTGCACCTTGACGGTCACAGGTGAGAATACACAGCGCCATAAGGGTACACAGTACGATGGTATCAATAAATACCTGGAATACGCCCCACATTCCCTGACGGTAGGGGTCATCGGTTTCCGCCGCCGCATGAACAATAGGGGATGTACCAAGACCGGCTTCATTGGAAAAAACGCCCCGTGAAATGCCGTATTTAATAGCCCGGCTCATGCCATACCCCATAAAACCGCCGGCCATGCATTTTATATCAAAGGCTTCCGTCAGAATACGTCCGAAGGCATCGGGCAGTCGGGTAATATGACAGCCAATCACAACTAATACGCCTAACAAGAATAGACCTGTCATGGCAGGCACTAATTTTTCGGTGAGTCTGGCAATACGATGAATACCGCCGAAAATAATAAAGCCGACCAGTACGGATAAAACCGCCCCGCTGACAGCGGCAGGAATACCGAATCCGTTATCCAGCGCACCGGCTACGGAATTCCCCTGTGTCATGTTGCCCATACCGAGAGAAGCGAGTGTACAAAGGACGGCAAATACGACGGCCAGCCATTTACAGCCGAGTCCCTTTTCGATATAATACATCGGACCGCCGGCATAATGTCCGTTGCGGTGAATGCGGTACTTGACACCGAGAACATTTTCTGCAAAGACGGTTGCCATACCGAACAGGGCGGCAATCCACATCCAGAAAACGGCGCCGGCACCGCCGAGCGTGATAGCATTAGCGACACCGACAATGTTGCCGGTGCCGACAGAACCGGCTAAGGCGGTTGACATAGCCTGTAAAGGCGATATACCTGACACTTTGTTTTTGCTTTCAGAATGTCGGAATAAGGAAAGAAAGGTAACGTTCCACCAGGTTCTGAAACGGAATACCTGAAAGCCTTTCAGCTTTACAGTATAAAATACGCCTACACCGAGCATCAGCAACAGCATATACGGCCCCCATACGATGGTGTTGACCTGAGCATTGATGTTCCGCAGTAATTCCATTCCGACACCCCCTCGTGTTTTACATGAATATGCAGGAGCAAAGAACATTACAACAAGAAGATTCCATAGAATCACAGTTTTTTCTTGCTAATTCTGCCGTACTATGGTATAATACATAAAAATAATCCGAATCGGAGGTTTTTATTATGCCAAATTGGTTAAAGGACGCAGTGTTCTATGAAATCTATCCGCAGACCTTCTGCGACAGCAACGGGGACGGTATCGGTGATATCAACGGTATCATTTCCAAACTGGATTATGTGCAGAGTCTGGGCTGTAATGCCATCTGGCTGAATCCGGTGTATGATTCACCGTTTATGGATGCCGGCTATGATGTCAGAAACTATTATAAGGTAGCCGCCCGCTATGGCACGAATGAGGACTTGAAACACCTGTTTGCAGTAGCGCATGAAAAGGGTATCCGTATCCTGCTCGACCTTGTACCCGGTCATACTTCTGACCAGAACGAATGGTTCCTGAAAAGCAAGCAGGCGGAAAAGAATGAGTTCAGCGGTCGTTATGTCTGGACGGACTGTGTATGGGAAGCACCGCCGCAGTATCGGCTGATGTGCGGCATTACGCCCCGTGACGGTAATTACATGGTCAACTATTTCAGTTCCCAGCCGGCACTGAATTACGGCTTCAATAAAATCACCCATCCGGCATGGCAGAAGAAACCCTCCGACCCCGATTGCATTGCTACCCGTGAAGCGCTCAAGGATATCATGCGTTTCTGGCTGAAAATGGGCTGTGACGGTTTCCGTGTGGATATGGCGGATTCTCTGGTCAAAGGCGAGGACGGCGAAAAGCCCGAAACCTGTAAAATCTGGCGGAATGTCCGTGAAATGCTCGATAAGGAATTCCCCGAAGCGGCTCTGGTTTCCGAATGGTGCAATCCGAAAGTTTCCATCGGTGCCGGATTCCATAGTGACTTTTATCTTGACCATGATAATAACGGCTATCGTTTCCTGTTCCGTGACAAGGACAATAAAACCGGTGAATGTAAAGCCATTTTCGGCAAGAACGGCAAGGGCGATATCACCAAGTTCCTTGAAGAATATCTCGATGATCTCAAAGGTACGAAGGGCAAGGGTTATATCAGCTTTATCACCTGTAACCATGATACACCCCGTATGACAAGACTGTTCACACCGCTGGAAGCGAAGCTCGCCTATACCTTTGTATTCCTGATGCCGGGCGTACCGTTCCTGTATTATGGCGATGAAATCGGTATGCCGTACCGTGAAGGTCTGCATAGTAAAGAGGGCGGTTACAGCCGTACCGGTACCCGTACCCCCATGCAGTGGGACAGCAGTCCGAACTGCGGCTTTTCTGCGGCGCCGTCTGAAGATTTGTATTTGCCGGTGGATACCTCCGAAGATGCCGTGACTGTCGAAAAGTGCGAACGTGATCCGGATTCTATCCTCAATACGCTCCGTAAGGTGATTGACCTGCGCCACAGTAACGAAGATTTGCAATCGGACGGTGATTTTGAAGTCATCTATGCTGAAAAAAATACCTATCCCTTTATTTTCAAAAGAGGTCAGTTTATCATCGCTGTCAATCCGACAGAGAAGGAACAGAAAGCGCCGTTTGAGTTTGACGGCGAGGAAGTATTTGCCATCGGTAAAGCCTGTGCCAAAGATAAACAATTGACCATGCAGCCGCAGTCGTTAGTCGTTTTACAGCTCTTATAATTTACCACTCATCAGGGACAATGCCTTTTTCGGGTATTGTCCCGCTTTCTTTGAGTTAGGAGTTAGGAATTAGGAGTTAGGAATTGTACCATGTATCACGAATCTCAAAGATTTGTGATAGAACACAAGTCAAAAGTTTCGCTCAAGCCTTAACAATGTACAATGTGCAATGTACATTGTATCTTGTACGGTTGTTTATTTCTGAAAGAGGAACTGCTTTCTTCGTGGAAATTGTGAAATATATTTTCCTAATACCCAACACAAAAGTTTCGCTCAAGCCTTTTCAAAGGCTTGCAGGTTCCAAGGGCGCTTGACATATTCTCATGAAAAATATATAATGAAGGGGTATTTTAATAAAGGAGACTGCGGAATGAAAAAGACGGTAAAAGAACGCCTGAAAGCGGAAGAGGCAGAACGCTTTGCAGTGACACAGGAGCAGGGACTGACACAGGAACAGGTCGATCAGCGTATCCGGGAAGGACTGGTCAATGATGATAAGCCTTTGCCGACCAAGAGTATCAAGCGTATTTTCTATGACAATATCGTGACACTCTTTAATGTACTGAATCTGCTGTTGGGTATCGCTGTTTTCTTAGTCGGTTCATACAAGAATATGCTGTTTTTGGGCGTTATGTTTTTCAATACCTCGATTGGTATTTTTCAGGAAATCAGAGCCAAACATACTATTGATAAGCTGTCTATTGTATCGGCTACGAAAGTGACGGTCATTCGTGACGGACAAAAAAAGAAAGTCGCCATTGATGATATCGTGCTGGATGATGTGATAGAATTTTCGCAAGGCAATCAGATACCGGTGGACTGCGTGGTTATTTCGGGCAACTGCGATGCGAATGAGTCGTTATTGACCGGTGAAAGCGATGCAATCCACAAAAAGCCCGGCGATATGATGTATTCGGGCAGTTATCTTGTCAGCGGCAAGTGCATTGCCAGAGCGGAACACGTCGGCAGTGAAAATTATGCCTCGAAAATTTCCGCACAGGCGAAGTATATCAAAAAGGTCAATTCTGAGATCCTCTATACCTTGAATAAAATCATCAAGGTACTGACATTCATTATTCTGCCGTTAGCGTTGCTGATGTTCTGGCGGCAGTACAGCTTGCCGCCGACAGATCCGGGTCTGACGGGTGTATCCGTTCTGGGCGTGATTGACCTTCATCTGGTACAGGCGGTTGTCAGTACGGTGGCGGCTGTAACGGGCATGATTCCCGAAGGATTGATTCTGCTGACCAGTACGGTATTGGCCGTCAGCGTGATCAGACTGTCACGGCATAAGGTACTGGTGCAGGAATTGTACTGCATTGAAACGCTGGCTCGTGTCGATGTATTGTGTCTGGATAAAACCGGCACCATTACCGAGGGTTGTATGGAAGTGGCCGATTATGTGCCGTTCGGGGATAAGGCAGAGAAAGAAAACATTGCGGATGTTTTGTGCGGTCTGGTGAATGCGCTGGACGATACGAATGCTACTTTTATGGCGCTGAAGGATAAATTCAGCGGTACTTCTGCGATGAAATCGGATAAGGCCGTTCCGTTTGCCTCCGAAAAGAAATGGTCTGGTGCGCATTTTGTAGGCGAGGGCAGTTATATTATGGGTGCGGCGGAATTCATTCTGCAAAAAGTGCCGCCGGAGCTGAAAACCATGCTGGACGGCTATGCCAAAAATTACCGTTCCATCGTGCTGGCACATTCCGATGAGGATTTCAAGGGGCAGGATTTGCCGGATCATATAGAAGTCATCGGCGTGGTATTGCTGAATGATAAAATCAGAGCGGAAGCCCCTCAGACTTTACGCTATTTTGCCGACCAGAATGTAGAAGTCAAGATTATTTCGGGTGATAATCCGATTACGGTTTCGGATGTGGCAAGACGAGCCGAGGTCAGAAATTATGATAAGTATGTGGATGCCACAACGCTGAAAACGGAAGATGATATCCGTGAGGCCATGAAGAAATACACGGTTTTCGGCCGTGTAACGCCTGCTCAGAAAAAACAATTCGTGGTAGCTCTTAAAGAGCAGGGACATACCGTTGCCATGACGGGTGACGGTGTTAACGATGTATTGGCACTCAAAGAAGCGGATTGCAGTATTGCGATGGCGGCCGGCAGTGATGCCGCCAGAAATGTGGCTCAATTGGTACTGCTCGATTCTAACTTTGCTTCCATGCCGAAGGTCGTAGCGGAAGGCAGAAGAACGATCAATAATATTCAGCGTTCCTCTACGCTGTTTATCGTGAAAACGATTTTTTCCACGATTCTGGCGATCCTGTTCCTGTTCCTGACAGCGCCGTTCCCGTTCCAGCCGATACAGCTTACCCTTGTCAATGCCTGCACGATTGGTATTCCGTCCTTTATTCTGGCACTGGAACCGAATAAAGACCGCATCAAGGGTATTTTTATCCTCAACATTCTCGAAAAAGCGATACCGGCAGGTATTACAACGGTCATCAATATTATGCTGTGTATTATCGCCATGAATATCTTCCAATTAGAGGCAGCGGAGTATAAGACTTTAGCGGTCTGCCTGACGGCGATTACCGCCTTTATGATACTGTTTCAGGTATCCTTGCCGTTCAATAAAATCAGAACCGCTCTGTTTGTTCTGATGGTATCAGGCATGACGATTGGTGTATTGTGCTGTCGGGATATTCACCTGTTCGGCATACACTTTGACCTGTTCAATTTTGCGGCATTCTCGTGGACGATGGCCATATTGTTAGCCGTATTGACGGCAATTGCACTGCTCATTTTTATTCTGCTGACATTGCCGATGAAGAAGCTGTTTGCCAATATTACCGCCAAATTTGAAGGCCGGACGTTCCGACCGGAAAATACATAAGAAATTTGTCATAAAATCGTCCTTTCGGCCATATCATAGTTGTGCAGAACTATGTGATCGAAGGGGCGATTATTTTATGAATAGCTGTCGTATAACGGACCTGCGCCGCAAAGAGGTCATCAATAGTACGAATGGCTGCCGTATCGGATTTGTGGATGATGTAGAGGTCAATACGGAAACGGCAAAAGTGATTTCGGTCATTATCTATGGGCGGCAGCGCTTGTTCGGCTTTTTCGGACGGCGAGAGGATGTAGTGATACAATGGGAGAATATCTGTCTGATCGGAGAGGACACGATTCTGGTGAGCCATTGTCCGTTTACTTATCACCAGCATAAGAAAATGAAACTTTCCTTTTTCCCCTTCCACCACTGATGCTGGAACGCTGTAAAAAACTTGTGTGGAGCTGAGAGCCGATTGTTTTTCTTCCGATGGTCCTTTTTTGCCATCAAGAAAAAACTGCTGATACAACAACACAAAAGTTTCGCGCAAGCCTTTTCAAAGGCTTGCGGGGTCAAGGGGCAGCGCCCCTTGTGGGTTCCAAGGGCAAAGCCCTTGGTGAGGTTTGGAGCAAAGCTCCAATATTAAAAAAGGGGTTGCAATTTAAAAAAGGGTATGGTATAATAGCTCTTGCAGTTCGCACGTCGGCCGTATTCGTTAGGTGCGCAGCATACAGCGTTA
>ONYQ01000106.1:1398-9506 GCA_900322145.1 uncultured Eubacteriales bacterium | reverse complement strand
CGGCGGTGTATTCATTGTCGGCAACGGTGACAGCATCGAATTGACTGAACCGGACGGCGCAGAAGCATTTGCCGGTGTCGGCGGTGTATTCATTGTCGGCAACGGTGACAGCATCGGATTGACTGAACCGGACGGCACAGAAGCATTCGCCGGTTTCGTTGGTTTCGTGGATGACGATAAGTGATTCAAAGGTGACAACAAGGGATTGACATTAGCCGGTGCAGAAACTGATGTATTATTCGGGCGCTGTTGTGTGGTAAACATATTCTGCGCTGACGTTTGGTTATGCGCCGGCTTTGGGGTTGATGATACAGGGGACGGCGTCGGCGCCGCTTCCGCTTCTTCTCCGCCATAGGAACGCAGAAGATCCCCTAAACCGCCGTTAAAGCCGCTGGCTACTGCCGCAAAGCGCCAGACATCCTTGCGGTATATTTCGATAGAAATAATCGCCTTTTCGGAATGGAAATCCCTTCCGGACAACTGCATTTCAACGGCGTTCTGTCCGTTCTGACCAATCCGCAGGGTATGGGAAACGATATCCCCCATCGTACCGTTACCATCAATACTCACGGTGAATACTAATTTCCGTATCGTATCCGGCAGTTGTGACAGCCGTATCTCAAATCGTGCGATACCGCCATTATTGGTATAAGTAACTTCTCCGGCAGGTGAACGTGTCTGATTATAAAACACCATATAGCGGTCATCGGATAGCTGATTGGCCGCATCTACACCAAAACAGCAGTAATCATAAATTGCCCGTCCGTTGACCTGCATTTCCACCGACAACGACTGATTCAGATTAACATATTTTTCCAGCTTATCTCTGAAGCCACGCTGTACATTTATCAACTGAGTTCCCTCCCCCTATAGAGTATAGTTTAGTTTATCGTTTGGCTTGCGGAAATGTCGGTTTCTGATGAAACGGCAGAAAAACAAAGATTTCTGAGAGTGAGAACAACTCCACATTCCACACTCCACACTCCACATTCCACCCTCCACATTCCACACTCCACACTCATTTCAGTATTTTTCTCTGGTGGGCGGCATCCAGCCAAGCGGGAAATTCATTCAGCAGACGGCCGTACAGTTCGGAATTGCTGACACTCTTGAAATCATCCAGCGCAAAGAAGCCTGCATTATCAACATAACGATCTGTCATGGTATCCAGACGTTCCAGAATGCCGTAATTGGAACCGCCTACGCCGACAAACTGCCAGAAAATCGGGTATTTTGATGCTTCCTGCAAAATCTTGCGAATCTTCGCCTCATTGCTGACACCGCCATCGGTGATAAACAGCACATACGCCGGCAAACGGCTTTTCTTATATTCGGAAACAACTTCCTTCATAACAGGCGGTTCATTATTGGTCGCACCGATACTGTGCATGAGTTCTTTCCAGTTGACCGGTACAGCATTCAGGTAATTCTGCATGGTGACAGACGGCATTCTTTGCGGCCTGTTGCCATAATACCAGAAGTCCAGCTGGCCGTCATCGTCAAACTGTACCGCCAGCGGCAAGGTTTTATTAACGATATCCTGTACAACGCCATCTCTGTAACGGCCTGTCATCGAACCTGACATATCCAGTACCAGCGCTACCCTTGCCACGCAATTCTGCAGATTACGCTTTTCCAGTTCCACCTGTAACGGTTTGGCGAGAGATACCAGCCCCGGCGCATTCGTCTGTAATTTTTTCTCTAAGCTGACTTTACCTGTCTGTGCCTGTGCATTAACCGGCGGTTGTCCATACGGATTCTGCACCTGTGTATTAGCGGACGGTTGTCCATACGGATTCTGCGCCTGTGTATTATTCGATACCTGTGTATAGGCTTGCTGTGCCGGCATAGCGGCCGGTGCCTGTCCATTAACCGCCGTATATGTCGGGGGCGGCGCTACATTCTGCGGCATACTGCCTTGCGGTGTGGGCAGAGAATACGTCGGCGGCGGTGCCAGATTCTGCGGCATACTGCTCTGCGGTGTCGGCAGAGAATACGTTGGCGGCGGTGCCAGATTCTGCGGCACACTGCTTTGTGCCGTAGGAATCGCATAAGTGGAAGTATGCGGCACATCCGGAGAAGCCGTGTTATTCTGTGCGGCGGTGTTATTGCCATACGGGGACGGCATTGCCGGATTGGACGGTGTATTGCCGGATTGGACGGTATATGATTCGCCGGTGCGGTTGCCTGAGCCTGCGGCGCTTCCTCGTCGCTTTCCTCACCGCCATAAGCACGGAGCAAATCGCCTAAACCGCCGTTGAAGCCGCTTGCTACCGCCGCAAAGCGCCATACATCCTTACGATAGATTTCCAGCGAAATAATCGCTTTTTCCTGCTGAAAATCCTTGCCGGTGAGAGTCATTTCCACAACAGCCTGTTGATTTTTCAGAATACGCAGGGTATGGGATGTGATCTGTCCCATCGTGCCGTTACCGTCAATACTGACCGTAAACACCAGTTTCTGAATGGCAGGCGGCAGTTGTGACAGACGGATATTGAACCGGGCTTTTCCGCCGTCATTCACATAGGTGATTTCCTGCTGAGGGGAATGTACCTGATTATAGAACACCATATAACGGTCATCGGACAGCTTGCCCGCCGCATCAACACCAAAACAGCAGTAATCATACACGGCATTGCCGCCTACCTGCATTTCTACGCATAATTCCTGATTCGGGTCAGCATATTTTTCCATCTTATCTCTGAAGCCACGCTGTATATTCATAGGACACCTCCATAAGATTGTTTTACCTTTATCTATTGTAAAACATTTGTCGTCTTTTTGCAAGCCGCATTGTAAAAATCGGAGAATTTTTGTGACTTCTTCCTATACTGCCGATTCCGCCAAAAAGGACAGAGGAAGCATTTCCCTCTGTCCTTTTTTGTGTACATTCAGGGATATATCGACCATCGAAACGCATTTTCATGCGCCGAAACGCTTGCCAAATCAACGCTCATCGTTTATAATATTGTCAGCATACAATAAATGAAACGGGAGTGAGAACGGATGCGAACCGACAAAATCAATTATTATCTGGATATTGCCGAAACAGTGCTGGAACGCGGCACCTGTCTGCGCCGGAATTACGGCGCTATCATCGTCAAGAATGATGCTATTATTTCCACAGGCTATGTAGGCGCACCAAGAGGACGGCAGAATTGTATTGACATGGGCGTATGTGTACGGGAAACGTTGAAGGTACCTCGTGGAGAACGCTATGAGCTGTGCCGCTCGGTACACGCCGAACAGAATGCCATTATCAATGCCGCCCGTGAAGATATGATCGGCGCTACCATGTTTTTAGTCGGCAAGGATGCCAAAACCGGCGCTTATGTGGAAAATGCCTGTGCCTGTTCGCTGTGCAAGCGCATGATTATCAATGCCGGTATCATCAAACTGATTATCCGCAACAATAAAACGCACTATACCGAAATCAATGTAGCCGACTGGGTCAGCAATGACGAATCCGTCAGCGGTGTGATGGGGTATTGACAATGCATAATTCATAATGCATAATGCATAATGAAAATTGCTCCGGTCGATAGACATCAAACAGGGAATGGAAATATCTTCTGCAAGAAATTGGGTTGTTTCTGAAAAATCGACAATTTTTTTCCAAAACCCTTTACGTCCGTAAAAATGTGTGCTATAATTTATCCATAAAATTTTTACGGAAGGTGAATATCACTATGGGAAAATTGGTACAAGAATTTAAGGAATTTGTCATGAGAGGTAATGTCCTCGATTTGGCGGTTGGCGTTATCATCGGCGGTGCGTTTAATACAATTGTTACATCGCTGTGTAATGACGTCATTATGCCCGGTATCGCCTGGTTGGTTGTTACCGTATCCGGTCAGGATTTGACCACTGACGGAAAGGTTGACTTTTCTAAGGCCATGCAGTCTTTGAATGTCGGTCCTATTAATCTCGGCAACTTTGCTGCCGCCATTATCAACTTCCTGATTATGGCTATCATCATTTTCATGTTCGTCAAGGGCATCAACAAATTGATGAATCTCCGCAAGAAGCCGGTAGAAGAAGCCCCCACCACCAAGAAGTGCCCTTTCTGTATGAGCGAGATCGACATCAATGCGACCCGCTGTGCACATTGTACATCTGTTCTTGAACTGGCAGAGGAAGCTCTCAAGGAAGAAACCCCCACCACAGCAAAGTAATAAAACAGGCAATAACTGCTTTATAGCTTGAAATCATCAGCGGTAAACTTCGGAAGTGTCTGTACGGATCGCGGTTCACGCTTTAAGGGATTGTATTCATATCTTTTACAGGTGTCCTCCAGCGTTCCTGCTCCGTAGGGACATGAGAGTTTACCGCTGTTATTTTTTGTGGAATAACGGCAATACTCGCATCGGGGCGGAATATTATTTCCGAATAATTTTTTCTTCGATAAAAACATACCTTATTCTCCTTTATCGTGGTTTTCCCCTTCATTATACCCCTTCTTCCCTTTACTGTAAAGTCCCCTGCATCATTCATCGCATATAATAGCCCTGTCCGTACAGCCTGCATGAGCCGGCGCTGTTTTCATTATGAATGATGCATTATGCATGATAAATCAAATACTGAGGTGCCAATATGGTTTTTAAGAGTAAAAATACAGACCTGAATTTCGTGAATGGGGTCGGTTTTCTGACCTTTCCCACCCTCTCCGAACTGGGCTTTATCCGCCATGCCTTTTCTACCCGTATCGGCGGTGTGAGTACAGGCCCTTATCAGTCCATGAACCTGAATTTCAATCGTGGCGATGTACCGGAAAATGTCACCGAAAATTATAAGCTGTTCTGTCAGGCCGCCGGCTTTGACTATCATACGCTGGTCAGCTCAAAACAGGATCATAATATCAATGTGCGCCGTGTGACATCCGCCGATTGCGGTATCGGCATCTGGCGGAAACATGATCTGGACAGCGTGGATGCGCTTGTCACCAATGAACCGAATGTTACATTAGTGACCCATTACGCCGACTGTACCCCCTTGTTATTTGCCGATCCCGAAAAGAAAGTGATTGCTCTTGCCCATGCCGGCTGGCGTGGTACTGTGGAAAGAATCGGTGAAGCCGTTGTGGATGTCATGACGGATGATTACGGCTGTGACCCGACAGATATTATTGCCGTGGTAGGGCCTGCCATTGGTCCCTGCTGTTATGAAGTGGATACACCGGTCTATGAGCGTTTCGCCTCGCTGACTGAACTCAAACCCGCCTATTTTACGAAAAGTCTCGGTCACGGAAAATATCTGGTCGATCTCAAGGAAACCAATCGCCGGATGCTGTTGGAATCCGGTCTGCTGAGTATCAATATTACCATCAGCGATATTTGCACCCGATGCAACAGCGGACTGTTATTCTCGCACCGTGCCAGCGGTGGACAGCGTGGCGGTCTTGTCGCCATGATGTGCATAAACAATTGACAATGTACAATGTGCCATGTACAATGAATGATACAAAGGATAGAAAAATGAAAGGATGTAAACAGCATGAGGGTCGGAAAAGGTGTGCTGGAGCGTATCGCTTATCAGCGCTATAAACGCTATACGCTCGGAGAGGAAATTTTCAATGCGGTTTCGCATGGCATCGGCGCATTGCTTTCCATTGCCGGTATGATTATACTGATTGTGATAGCGGCACGGAATCATGACCCTTGGGCAGTAGTGGCTTCGTCCATTTACGGGGCATCGCTGATTGTCCTCTATTCCATGTCCACGCTGTATCATGCCATTGACAGTTCACGGGCAAAGGCGTTTTTCCGTGTCATGGATCACAATACGATTTTTTTCCTGATTGCCGGCACCTATACGCCCGTTACACTCGTCCCCCTGCGTGGCTGGCTGGGCTGGGTACTGTTCGGCATTGTTTGGGGTGCTTCTATCGTGGGCATTATCCTCAATTCCATTGACCTCGAAAAATTCCGCAAGCCTTCCGTTGTCTGTTATATTCTGACCGGCTGGGTCGTTATCATCGCCATTAAACCCATGCTGGATACCGTTCCCGTCAAAGCGCTCTGGCTGTTGCTGATCGGCGGTTTTCTCTATACCTTCGGGGTCATCTTCTACGCTATCAAGAAAGTCCCCTACTTTCATTCCATCTGGCACCTGTTCACTTTGGGCGGCAGTATCCTGCATTACTTCGCCGTCCTGATCATGATACAATAATCATCCTGTAACAGCAAGAAACGCCCACCACTTCCGGAAGGAAACGGCGGGCAATTGATGCTACATACAGATTTGACAAACAGACGATAATATGCTATCATACAGACACAAAACGAGCTGCCCGATAAACGGTCAGTTCCGAACTGGTAAAAGTAACCGCACTCTTTGGCTGGAGGGGCGGTTACTTCTTTTTGTTCGTTTGCCCTGTCAAAATAAGCCCGCCGTTTCACGATAACATGAAACGACGGGCTTTTTTTAGGTTAGTTTCACTGGTTGATGTATATAACAGCTTTCCCTTTGTGAAAAGTATGAAACAGGCACAATTCCACACTCCTCACTCCACACTCCTCACTCCACTAATTGTCCCAGTGGTGGGCTTTGGCAAGGAGCATATCTTTGACTTTCATGAGACGGGTACGGCTGCTGCGGTCATTTTCCTCTAACTTCATGGCAATGTATTTGATGGTCGCCTCGTAACGGGGAATCATGACGTGTTCAAGGGAATTCACACGGCGGCGTGTACGCTCGATTTCAGCCGCCATAAGTTCACAGCTTTTTTCGATTTCCGCTAAACGGATTAAATCAGGCATCAGTTCATTGAGAGAGATGACCGCATCATCCAGTTCAAAGGAAGTGAATGCAAAACCATACGGGAAAATATCGCCCTTATCGGGACTGCTGTTGACGGTAGAAAACACCGGCACATCTACACTCATAATGTTTTTGGTGCCGACCTCTACGCCGGTCTGCTGTTGGGAGGACATGAGCGAGGAATCCAGCGATTTCTTGCTCATGACGGCACCGGCATTGACAAAATGGGCGGTACATTCCGCTAAGGCGGCTTCAACTTTATTACGCAGACGTTTATTTTCCTGCACTAATTCAATGAACTGCCGCATAAGTTCGTCACGCTTATCTTTGAGCATTTTGTGGCCACGTTTGGCGGTGATGAGCTGTTTTTTCAGCTTGCTCATCTGCATACGGGTGGGGTTGACGTTCATAATATCCATCGTAACACCACTCCTTATTTGCCGTAGTATTTATCCAGCATATCGTCCTTGATACGTTTCAGTTCGCTTCTCGGCAGGATATGCAGCAGTTCCCAGCCTTTATCGAGGGTTTCTTCAATGGTGCGGTTGGTAGTATAGCCCTGCGAAACATATTCCCGTTCAAAGGCTTCCGCAAATTCCGCATATTTCTTGTCGATATCGGTCAAGGCGGCTTCACCGAGTACGATCATGAGTTCACGGGCTTCTTTACCTCTGGCATACGCCGAGAACAACTGGTTCATGGTCGCCGCATGGTCCTCTCTGGTACGTCCCACACCGATACCCTTATCTTTCAGACGGGACAGGGACGGCAGTACATCGATCGGCGGTGTAATGCCCTTGCGGTACAGTTCACGGCTCAGAATGATCTGTCCTTCGGTAATGTAACCGGTCAGGTCGGGAATCGGATGTGTCTTATCATCTTCGGGCATGGTCAGAATCGGAATCAGGGTAATGGAACCTGCTTTGCCCTTCTGACGGCCGGCTCTTTCATAAAGTGTTGCTAAGTTGGTGTACATATAGCCCGGATAACCACGGCGGCCGGGCACTTCCTTACGGGCGGCGGATACCTCACGCAACGCATCGGCATAGTTCGTGATATCCGTCATGATAACTAAAACGTGCATACCTAAATCAAAAGCGAGGTATTCGGCAGCGGTCAGTGCCATACGGGGTGTTGCTATACGTTCAATGGCGGGGTCATTCGCTAAGTTGACGAACATAACCGTTCTGTCGATAGCGCCTGTTTCACGGAAGGACTGTACAAAGTAGTCGGACTCCTCATAGGTGATACCCATCGCCGCAAAGACAACGGCGAATTGCTCATCCTTGCCACGGACAGCCGCCTGACGGGCAATCTGTGCCGCCAACTGTGCATGAGGCAAGCCGGAA
>ONYQ01000106.1:0-1392 GCA_900322145.1 uncultured Eubacteriales bacterium | reverse complement strand
CTGTCCACGGACAAGCGTATTCAGACCGTCAATGGCGGATACACCTGTCTGGATGAATTCCTGCGGATAGTCACGGGCGGCGGGATTCATCGGTGTACCGTTGATATCCAGACGCTTTTCCGGAATAATAGCAGGACCGTCATCAATCGGATTACCCAGACCGTCAAAGACACGGGACAGCATATCCGACGATACCGGCAGTTCCATAGATTTGCCTAAAAAGCGCACTTTGGAATCCGCCAAGTTGATACCGGCGGCGGAATCAAACAGCTGTACCAGCGCATTGGTGCCATCGACTTCCAATACCTGACAACGGCGTATTTCACCGTTGGGCAGTTCGATTTCGCCCAGTTCATTATAGGTAACGCCTTCCACGTCACTAATCATCATCAAAGGACCGGCAACCTCACGAATGGTACGGTATTCCTTCGGCATCAGTCCTCACTCCTTTCTAAGACATCCTCGATTTCTTGGGCAAGGATGGCGGCGATGGATTCATATTCGCTGTCGATCTTATCTTCCGGTTCATACTTGAAACGGCCGATTCTCTCACGCACAGCAATACCCATCAGCAATTCGATATTCGCACCCTTTTTCAGGGCTTCGGCGGACTGGTCATAGCACAGCAGAATCGCCCGCATCATAAGTACCTGCTTTTTCAGCGAGGTATAGGTATCTGTTGCATCAAACGCATTCTGGTGCAGATAGTCCTCACGGATGGAACGGGCGGTTTCCAGCTTCAGACGGTCATTCGCTGACAGCGCATCCATACCGACAAGGTTGACGATTTCCTGCAGTTCCGCTTCATCCTGTAAAAGTGACATCAATCTGCCTCTCAGCTCCATGAAATCCGGAGAAGCATTTTCGGCAAACCATTTGGTTAACTGATCCGTATACAGCGAGTAGCTTGTCAGCCAGTTAATGGCCGGGAAATGACGTTTATAAGCTAAATTCGCATCCAGACCCCAGAATACCTTGACGATACGCAGGGTAGCCTGTGATACCGGCTCGGAAATATCACCGCCGGGAGGTGATACCGCACCGATAACGGACAGAGCGCCTTCACGGTCATCCGTACCGTTCACGATGAAACGGCCGGCTCTTTCATAGAACTGTGCCAGACGGCTGCCGAGATAAGCCGGATAACCTTCCTCACCGGGCATTTCCTCCAGACGGCCGGACATTTCACGGAGCGCTTCCGCCCAACGGGAAGTAGAATCCGCCATCAGCGCAACGGTAAAGCCCATGTCACGGAAGTATTCCGCAATCGTGATGCCGGTATAAATAGAAGCCTCACGAGCCGCAACAGGCATATCGGAGGTATTCGCAATCAGAACGGTTCTTTCCATCAGGGAATTGCCGGTTCTCGGGTCTTTCAGTTCCGGAAACTCG
>ONYQ01000138.1 GCA_900322145.1 uncultured Eubacteriales bacterium | reverse complement strand
TTGCAGTTGGTGCCGGTTTTGAGCAGGAGGGTAGCGTTCTGTGCGCCGACAATTACGGGAATATTCAGCGCCAGACCGACAATTGCCGCATGGGAATTGATGCCATCGACTTCGGTAATGATACCGGCGGCTTTCTTCATGAGGGGGAGCAGGGCGTTGTTGGTTTCGTGGATCACGAGAATCTCACCTTCGGAGAAGCCTTCGAGGGCTTCCTGATCGCTTTTGGCAACGAACAGATGACCGTGTGAGGAAAGGTCATTGACAATGGTCGTACCACTGCACAGGATATTGCCGACAAGGTGTACCTTCATCAGATTGGTCGTACCGGATACGCCCAGCGGCACACCGGCGGTCAGCACGACTAAATCACCGTTCTGGAGCAGTCCTTTCTGCTGTGCAACGGTAATCACATGGTCGATAAGGTCATCGGTATTGTCCTTTTCTTCAATCATGATGGGGAGGACACCCCAGGACATATTAGTCTGCCGCCAGACACGTTCACTCGGCGTACCGCTGATAATAGTACAGGCAGGACGATATTTCGAGAGCATACGGGAGGTCTTGCCGGATTTGGATACCGTAATAATAGCGGCGGCATTGAGGTCATGGGCGGTGGTACAGGTCGCATGAGAGATAGCAGAAGTAACGTCCGGACGTTCATGGATATCCAGTTGTTTGAAACGGTCAATGTAGTTGATATTCTGTTCGGTGATCTCGGCGATATTTGCCATCGTGCGGACGGCTTCCACCGGAAAAGCACCGGCGGCGGTTTCGCCCGACAGCATGATCACACTGGTGCCGTCATAAATCGCATTGGCTACGTCCGTTGTTTCGGCACGGGTCGGACGGGGATTTTTCATCATGGAATCGAGCATTTGCGTGGCAGTGATAACAGGTTTATCGGAATTGCGGGTCTTGCGGATGATCTGTTTCTGGATAACGGGAATCTCGGCAATCGGAATTTCAACGCCGAGGTCACCTCTGGCCACCATTACGCCGTCAGCTACCCGCAGAATTTCATCAATGTTATCCACGCCGTCTTTATTTTCGATTTTGGCAATAATGCGGATATGACCGCCGCCGAATTCCGTCAGGACGGCTTTCATCTGGTTGATATCTTCGGCGTTTCTGGTGAAGGAGGCGGCGACAAAATCCACATCCTGTTCTACGCCGAAACGCAGGTCGGATTTATCCTGTTCACTCATGAACGGAATGGACAGGAACACGCCCGGTACATTGATGCCCTTATGGGAAGATACGGGTCCGCCGTTGAGAACGACACATTCTATCTCGGTTTCGGTCTTATGCAGTACCTTGAGTTCGATCAGACCGTCATCAATCAGAATGCGGGTGCCGATCTCTACATCATGGGGCAGTCCCTTGAAGGAAATCGAGCAGTGTTCCGTATTGCCGTCACAGGGTTCGGTAGAAAGAGTATAATGCTGTCCGGTCTGTAACAGTACCTTTTCCGGAAAATGGCCGGTGCGGATTTCGGGGCCTTTGGTATCCAGCAGAATAGCAACGGGCTTATCCAGTTCGTTCCGCAGTTTTTTGACAGCATCCATTTTTTTGCGGTGTTCCTCATAGGTGCCGTGGGACATATTGATTCGGGCAACGTCCATACCGCTCAGAATCAGCTCCCGCAGGACGGCTTCGTCCTCAGTAGCAGGGCCGAGCGTACAGATGATTTTGGTTTTTCTCATAGAGAGCAGCTCCTTTTGTGGTTTTCTTTTATCATACAACAAAAAGGCAACCCTTCACAAGAGGAACTTTTTCTCTAAGCAATATCCGCAATAAAATGTCAGTGAAAAAAATAAAATTGTGCAGTTTGCTAATTTTTTTTCTTGTTAGAAATTGCCAAACGGATGGTTCGGAAATTATTCAAAAAAACTAAACATTATCTTTTGGTTCGTGATAATAACGAAATAAAAGGGATTATTCTTGTATGAAGTGCCAGTTTTTTTCTTCTCTATGCAAAAAAAAATACCAAAAAAACGGTGACAGTGTTAAAATGTGAAAGCTATTTGCTTTACAAAATGGAAACAAAAATGTTACAATAGGGATGAAAGAAGCCTATGATATATTACAATGTGACTCTATGCGGACTTAGAGAGCGACATTGTAGAAGGGAGTATATCGGCGGCTCTTAGGACAGTTTCCACCAAAAATATAATTAAGGAGTGTGATTTTTAGTGAACAATGAAACAAAAAGCCGTTTCGGTATCGGTCGCAAGATCGCCAGTATGTTCTTGTCTGCGGCACTGCTTGCTACTACCTTTACCGGACTCGGCAGCGTACTCGTCGCATCTTCCAACATCGAAGTATCCGCCGCCGGCAGTGCTAATCTGCCCGACAACATTCAGGACGGCAACATTCTTCACTGCTTCAACTGGAAACTGAGCGACATCAAGGAAGCACTTCCCGGAATCGCTGAGGCAGGCTTTACAAGCGTTCAGACTTCACCGCTTCAGGGACACAACAACACAGGTACATGGTTCTGGCTCTATCAGCCTACAAATTTCAGTGTAGGCAATGAACTTGGTTCTTATCAGGATCTTAAGGATCTCTGTGCCGAGGCTGATAAGTATGGCATAAAGGTAATAGTTGACGTTGTTGCCAACCATCTTGCAGGCTGGAACGACGGCAGAAGAGCAGATACCATCGACAGCAACCTTAACAGAGATGATTTCTTCCACAATCAGGGTGCTGCTTCAAACTGGAACGACCGTAATGAAATCATCTACAAGAATATAGGTATGCCTGACCTTGCTTCCGAGAATGAAGCTCTTCAGGGCATTATCTTCGGAATGATAAACTCCATGAAGGAAGCAGGTGTTGACGGTATCCGTTGGGACGCTGCAAAGCATATAGGTCTTCCTAGTGAGGGCTGCTCTTTCTGGAAGAATGTAGCGGCTCTTGGTATGTACAACTATGGTGAGATACTTGACGGTCCTGCTGGCGGCGATACCAGAAGTGATTATAACGGAAATCTCATGAAGGAGTATGGCAGCTATATAGGTGTTACAGATGCTAACTACAGCGGTGAAATAACTGGTTCGATAAGAGACGGAAAAACAACAGGCAGCACAGGTTTCTGGTCAAGCAAGGGTGTTCCTGCGAAACGTCTTGTATATTGGGCAGAAAGCCATGATACATACTCAAATGATCCGCCTCCGGCTGAGGGAGGCTGGACAAAGTACCTCAGTGAAGACATCATGGACAGAGCTTATGCAGTAGTTGCTGCAAGAGCAGACTCTCAGGCACTCTATCTTTCAAGACCTTTTGAAAAGGCAAAGACCAGCATCAGCTACGGTGTAAAGGGTTCTACCCACTACACAGAAAAGCAGGTTGCTGAAGTTAACAAATTCAAGAATGCCATGGTCGGCCAGAAAGAATATCTGACCACCGGCGATAACTGCTTGGTAGTCTGCCGCGGCGGCGGTGCCGTCATCGTTAATGCAAGCGGCGGCAGCAAGGACGTTACCGTTCCCAACGGCGGCGGCACTGTTCCGGCCGGTACTTATA
>ONYQ01000167.1 GCA_900322145.1 uncultured Eubacteriales bacterium | reverse complement strand
TGATCGGATTGTATCGGAATGCAAATCTGTTCCGTTTGGTCAATGGCAAGATCATTGAGATTCCATACAAGATCGGCGGAACCATCCTCGTTTTTGTTCACGGAAGAGGGCGCCGGCGCTATATTTTCCCAATCCACTTTGCCGGCATCGGCCACTGTTGTTTTGAATATAGCATTACGGGCGGCTGATGTGAAAATCTGCTCGCCAAACTTTTCCATAAAGGTTTTGATGGTGGGACCGTCCGGACAGTTTTTATAAATGCCCTTTGTAATAATGGCGGCTTCCTGCATATTCTGAATGTCGTTACGCATGGCCAGAGAGAAAATCCGGATACCCCGATCGGCAGCATCCTGTGCAGATTGTTTCATGGATTCCATGGAATAGTCACCGTCATAGGCTTCGCCGTCCGCTAACAAGATGATATATTTCTGCCGGTTATCGGAGCTTTCTTCATCAAACAAGGCCGTGGCGATGCGAATACCGTCATCCGGTTCACTGGAACCATAACCCATGTTGATATGGTCGATTTCCGTTTCCAGCACCTCTTTGTCATCGGTAAAGCCAATATGTACTTTGCCCAGATCGGTAATGGCAAAGCGGTCACCTTCCCGCATATAACCGAGAATGGTGCGCGCAGCCTCCTGTGCGTTGGACAGATAAACTCCGCTCATACTGCCTGAAATGTCGATAACAAAGGCAAAGTCAACACCTTGTTCTTCTGCGCTGGCGGTACTGCCTGTACCCGTCAGATTATAGGTGATGTTTAGTGCATCCGAAGAAGCCGTAATTTTGTTTTTGCTGACGGTGCTGTCAATATTGATGCCACTGACACCGGGAGAAAGATACTGCTGACGGATCGGCTTGGCCGTGTGCTGTTCCGTGTCCAGTATCAAAGCGTCCTGCTGTGCCTGCGTACCGTCTGCGGTGCCGCCGGCAAAATCGGATGTTGTGGTAAATACTTTGGCGGGATCAGGATGTACTTTGACAGTCAGGGTATCACTGTCGGACAACTGACGGAGCGTACCGTTCAAGGTTACGGTATAAGTGCCCACTTTACTGAAAACAGCCAATGTCTGAGCCGTATTTGCCTTGTCAAAGGAAATGCTGTCGTCACCGCTCCAGTAATAGCTGACTCCTTCATCATAATTGGCATTGCCTTCTAACAGCAGGCTTTCGCCGACATAAATTTCACGATCAGGGCCGGCTTCTACGGTCAGCAGATCGGTCACCAATGTGTCATACTGTTCGGCACGGTTCAAATTCAGCGTGGTGCCATTAAACGTAACATCCTGAGCATAGACACTGCCGTTAATAGTCAGGTGTTTGACGTTGAAAACCACTTTTCCGTGCGGCGCATAAATGATGCCGTTGATGGTTAGTTTAGAACCACTGATGATGATATCGCCGTTTTCGGCATACAGCACCGTCCAGCCAATGGCAGTATCATCCGTTTGTACGGGATGACAGCGAATACTGTCGCCGGCAGTGATATAGCCCTGTCCTGACAGTGTGACTTCATCCAACTTGAGATTGCCGGCTGTATAGATGCCGCCGCTGATATCGAGGGCGGTCTCGGCTATGACCGTATCCCCGTCAAAACGCTGCTGATAGTCGGCATGATGTGCGATATTGTCCGACAAGTCCGGAATAACATACGAACGGCTGGTACTTTGTGCGGCGGTAATATTCCCGTCAACAGAACCATAGGAGGATACAAAACCGCTGACACGGGCTGTTTCCGATCCGTAAAATTGTACGCCGTCATGGGCATAGACACTGCCGTTCACTACGGCTTGTTCTACGTTAAAACAAGCATTGTTCTCTGTTATCAATACACATTCCATCCCATCAGGATAGATAATAGCGGAAGAATAGAGGGAAGGAACCGCCGGAACAACAGCCGTTGCCATCAAAGCCGATAACAGCAGAGATAACAGCCGTTTGCCTTTTCTTTTATGCTTCATCATGGCGTTTACCGTTACTGAAAACTTATAAAAAGTTATCCAAACAACTTTTATGGTTCATTCCCTTTTCTCCGTGCCCGCTTTCAATAAATTGGTTTGTGTTTGATATGACACTCAAAAGGTATAGATTCCCCATTAACGCATGAGTTATTTTCAAAAGCTGTTTTTCACTCCTTATTGCGATTTTACAGTAACATACTCCTTTCTTTTTTTGCAGTCTTGCTGATATTTTTACATGATTTTACCACAAAAGTATATTTATGTCAATTTTCGACAGACAATCTACATAACACTCTTAATTTGCCGTCTAAAGCCGGCAGGATTGCGATTTTTTCAAAAGCTGTTT
>ONYQ01000066.1 GCA_900322145.1 uncultured Eubacteriales bacterium | reverse complement strand
TGGGTAACGTCAATTACAACGCAACAAGGTCTGTTGCAATAGTAGGGACACGTAAGGCCACCGATTATGGCCGAAGAATGTGTAATACCTTTATAAAGGAGTTGCATGAGCTGTGCCCCGACGTAACTGTCATAAGCGGCCTGGCTTATGGAATAGACATTGAGTCGCACAAGGCTGCACTTGAATATGGTTTTCCTACCATTGCCGTGCTGGCTCACGGCTTGGACATGATATATCCGTCGTCGCACCGCAGCGTGGCTAAATCCATGCTTGCCAACGGAGGACTTGTCACCGAATTCACATCACGTACCACCCCATTGGCTCATAACTTTGTAAAACGCAACCGTATTATTGCCGGTTTGTCGGATTGTACACTGGTGACAGAGGCCGGTGCCGGCAGCGGTTCCTTGCTGACGGCTGCCTATGCGGCAGCGCAGAATAAACCGATCTTTGTTGTGCCGGGCAGTCCTGATAATCCCAATGCCATCGGTACCAATAATCTGCTGCGCATAGGAGCTACTATGACGCTGCAGTATACGGACCTGTTGGATTGGTATGATTCCGGCAGAATGACAGCGCAGGCAATAGGGCAAAGAATGTCAGAATCGGAGATCAAAAAAATCAGAAATCTGAAGGAACCTATGCCGCTGGTGTATCTGAATCGTCTGGAAAACAGACCTATTGTGGCCGCCATGACGGATTTGCTTGATGATACTGTTTCGGCTGCGGCAGTGTCTGACGAAGAGGAAACGGTACCTTTCGTTAAAAGTGGTGAAAAAACATCGTGGAATGTGATATCCGCTTTACGGGATCCGCTGTCAACGGTGCCGGCCGCCGAAAATACAGATATATCGGACAAAGAAACGATCAGGGCGAAAAAATTATCGGAAACACTGTTGTTAGTCGCAAACGATTTGGATGAACTGATCGAGCACAAATCTTCAGAGGATGAGCCATCCTCTGAAAAAAACATAAAAGTATCGAAAAAAGCAGTATCTGCGGCACGAAAACCACGGCGGAAAGTATCAGCTGAAACGATCGTTCCGGCAGATGAAAAGACCGTTCCGGTAAAAAATGCGGCTGACAATCAGGACGTATCAGAGAAAAAGAATACTGCACCGCAAAAAATATCCGATACCCTGTTGACAGAAGGGGCCTTGTCGGTGTATGATACGATTTCGGAGAGTCCGACAGATGCAGAAACCATCCGTCAGATTCTTGGTATGAAAATAGATGATGTACTGTCAGCACTGACAGAGCTGGAACTGTTTGAATTGATCCGGCCTGTCGGATTGGGGCGGTATGTCAGAGTATGATCTTTTCGGAGGATGTTATGTCAAAACTGGTTATCGTTGAATCGCCTGCAAAGGCAAAAACCATTAAAAAATATCTCGGCAGCGGTTATGAAGTGGTTGCCTCCATGGGACATATCCGTGATCTGAATCCTAACCGGCTCAGTGTGGATATTAAAAAGAAATTTGCGCCTAAATATGAAATTATCAAGGGAAAGGAAAAGTTAGCCGATGAATTGGTGCGCTTGGCTAAAAAAAGCGACTATGTGTATCTGGCGACCGACCCTGATCGTGAGGGAGAAGCTATTTCCTGGCATTTAGCCTATCTGTTGGGACTTGATCTGGAGGATACCAACCGTGTGACCTTCAATGAAATTACCGCTACCGGTGTCGGCAACGGTATGGCCGCCCCCAGAAAAATTGACCTTGATCTGGTCAATGCCCAACAGGCACGGCGTATCCTGGATCGTCTGGTCGGTTATAAGCTCAGTCCTTTCTTGTCACAGAAAATTCGCAAGGGTCTGTCAGCTGGCCGTGTGCAGTCCGTGGCAGTTCGTATCGTTGTGGATCGGGAAAATCAAATCAAAGCGTTTCAGCCTGAAGAATATTGGAGTATTGACGCTAAATTCATTCCCAAAGGCAGCCGTAAGGCATTTCCGGCCAGCTTTTATGGCAATGCCGATGGCAAAATCAAAATCAGTACCGGTGAACAGGCACAGCAGCTTTTGGATGCGATGAAGGATGCACAGCCCTTCGTGGAAAAACTGCGTCATGGTACCAGAAAACGCCAGCCGGCACCGCCATTCATTACTTCTACCTTACAGCAGGAAGCTTCCCGTAAATTGGGCTTTCAGGCAAAGCGTACCATGAAAGTGGCGCAGGAACTGTATGAAGGTATAGAAATTGACGGTATGGGTGCTGTCGGTCTCATTACCTACATGAGAACTGACTCTCTCCGCTTGTCAGAGGATGCGCTGTCGGCGGCGGAAACCTATATCAAAGATCATTGGGGGGATTCCTATCTGCCGTCCGGCGGTCCCCGCCATTTCAAATCCCGTTCCAATGCACAGGACGGTCATGAGGCGATTCGTCCGACAACCATTGATCTGACACCGGCAGCCGTCAAGAACAGTCTGACCGGTGACCAATATAAACTCTATAAACTGATCTGGGAGCGTTTTATTGCCTGTCAGATGGCGGAGTGTATCCATAAAACAACACAGGCGGATATCAATGTCGGCGGTTATATTTTCAAGGCTTCCGGCTATCGGATTGATTTCGACGGTTATACCGTATTATATGTAGAAAGCAGTGACAGCGCTGAGGAGGAAAAGGAATCCGAACTGCCGCCGCTGGAAAAGGATATGCCCCTGCGTGTGAAGGAAATGATTCCCAATCAGCATTTTACACAGCCGCCTGCCCGTTATACGGAAGCGTCGCTGATTAAGGCGCTGGAAGAATACGGTATCGGCCGTCCTTCCACTTATGCTGCCACCATTTCCACCATTACTTCTCGTGGTTATGTCAAGAGGGAAAACAAGTCCCTGTCGCCCACGGAATTGGGAGAGGTTACTACCAAATTGATGGAGGAACGTTTCCCAAAAATCGTTAACGTTAAATTTACCGCCCAGATGGAGCAGAATCTGGATACCGTTGAAGAAGGTACTTGTGGTTGGGTAGAACTGCTGACGGAATTTTACGGCGATTTCGACAAAACCCTGAAAGCTGCCAAAGAAGAAATGAAGGGTGTTAAAATTGAACTGGAAGAGGATAAAACGGATCTGATCTGTGAAAAATGCGGTAAGCCGATGGTCGTTAAATTCGGCCGGTATGGTCGGTTTATTGCCTGCAGCGGTTATCCGGACTGTAAAAATATCGTCAAGATGGTCAGCAAGATCGGTGTTCCCTGTCCGAAGTGCAGCGGCGATGTGATTGTCAAAAAGACTAAAAAGGGCAGGGAATTTTATGGATGTTCCCAATATCCGTCCTGTACTTTTGTGTCCTGGAATCAGCCTACTACGGAACGCTGCCCGCAATGCGGTGAGGTGCTGTTCAAAAAGAAAGGAAAGATTCCTAAACTGTTCTGTGCCGCAGAAGGATGCGGTTATGAAAGGGAAGATGATACGGAAGAAGCAGTGGTGACACAAGAAGCTGTCGTTACCAAAGCAGATGCATAACGATGTATTCTGTTGTTTTCTGAATAGGAAAGTAGTCATCCTGAATCCAGACAAAAATCTTAAAGATATCTTACGGGGTTCAGGATGACAATATAGTTTTTATGGATGATGGAACGGGTCTGATGACGTTGATGATATTACCGTTATTTTCAGCCGCTATACATCATTTGTGATGTTTTTCGGGATTTTTCTTGCAAAATGAGCAGGGATGTGCTATAATAGACAAAGTTGATATAATCCATGCGGGCGTGGTGGAATTGGCAGACACGACAGTTTTAGGTGCTGTTACTTCGGTGTGCAGGTTCAAGTCCTGTCGCCCGCAGAAATCTAAGGCGTACAAATCAAAAAGGGCTGTGAAGAAACGATGAAACGTTCATCAATTCTTCACAGCCCTTTTTTAGCCTGCCCGGGGGGATTCGAACCCTCGATCTTCAGAGTCGGAGTCTGATGCATTATCCAGCTGTGCTACGGGCAGTTATTAGCAACACATCTATTCTATCACACAATTACGAAAAATACAAGTCCTTTTTTGTCGCTCGGAACTGTATTCTTTCCGGTCTGTTTCGGCGGGGATTTTATGCGTCAAAAGCCATCGGCTTATTTTGTATAGGATGACGATTGACATAACTGTACATACTGTATATACTGTATATATAGAATCGTGACGACAGGAGGCAGGAAGATGCACCTTTTTATTGATAACCGCAGTGGTGTTCCGATCTATGACCAGATTTACCGGCAAATCAGAACCGCTATTCTGGACGGTACTCTGCCGGAAAATGCTCCTTTGCCTTCTATCCGCAGTCTGGCAAAGGATTTGCAGATCAGCGTGATTACCAGCAAGCGGGCCTATGAGAAATTGGAAGAGGAAGGTTTTATTTATACGGCTCCTGCCAGAGGGTCATTTGTAGCGCCGAAAAATACGGAATTAGTCAAAGAGGAAAACCTGCGGAAAATGGAAGAACATATTGCTGAAGTGGTGCGGCTGGCGAAAATGTACGGCGTTAGTCGGGCGGAAATCGACGAAATGATCGACTTAGAATTGGAGGAAACAACATGAATGCTATTAAAATTAACCATCTGAGCAAACAATATGACGGATTCCGTCTTGATAATGTGAGTCTGACACTGCCCAATGGGATGATTATGGGACTCATCGGAGAAAACGGTGCCGGCAAAAGTACACTGATACGGTTATTGATGGGGTTAACTAAACCGGACAGCGGTACCATTCAATTACTCGGTCAGGATAATCGGGAGAATTTCCACATCACTAAACAGGATATCGGCATTGTATTTGATGAAACAGGCATTTCACCGGAGCTGAATGTCCGACAGGTCAACAGCATCATGAAGGATGTCTATGAAAAATGGGATGAAAAGCAGTTCTGGGAGTATGTCCGAAAATTTGACCTGCCCGAAAAGAAGCGGTTCAAGACTTTTTCACGGGGTATGAAAATGAAATTAGGCATTGCTATGGCACTGTCACATCATGCGAAACTGCTCATTATGGATGAACCCACCAACGGATTAGACCCGTTAGTACGGGATGAGGTCATCCGCCTGCTGTGTGATTTCACAAGGGATGAAAGCTGTTCGGTGCTGATATCATCCCATATTGTGAGTGACCTTGAAAAGATTTGCGATTATATTGCCTTTCTGCATAAAGGTCAGTTGCTTATCAGTGAGGAAAAGGACAGGCTGTATGAAGAATACGGAATATTACAATGTACGGCGGAGGAATATGCCGCCCTGCCGCCGGAAAGTATCATCGGTAAAAACGATACGCATTATGGTTTGGAGGTCATGGTCAAACGCAGTGCTGTTTCTGGGGAGCATAACTTTAGCTCGATAGATTTGGAGAAGATGTTTGTCTTTATGGCAAGAGGAGAAAAGACATGACAGAGATAAAAGCATTGAAAAATGAACACGGCAACGGCATGAAAGCCCTTTGGAAACATGATTGGTACAAAAGCGGTGTCAAACTGGTATTGCTGACAGGTGCCTTGTGTCTGCTGGTGCTATGTTTTTATGGGCTGAGTATCTATGCCCATGTGGGACTGACCAAAGGAAGAAGTTATTCGGTTCGTTTGTCGATGGACTTTTACGATGCCCGTATGCTGCCGATCTGGTTACTGCCGTTGATAACAACGTGGATTGCCGGTAAAATGATAACGGATGATGAACGGTGCGGCTGGCGGAAACTGTGTATGGCGATGCCGGTCACATCCCGACAGTATGTCACACAAAAATATCTGTTCGGGCTGGCGTTTATGGGGGCAAGTATGGTGTTTGTCCTGCTGTGTCAGATTGTGTATGTAGTATGGGTAGGCGTATTTGACTGGCGCTATCTGACGATGTTCTTTCTGCGGTATATGATGGTATTTCTGACGGTATCGGCGGTATTCACCGTATTGGCGCTATGGAAAAGCTTTGGTTTTGCCCTGTTATGGGAATTTCTGCTGTTAATGGTACTGCCTGCGGTATGGCTGACAGTGGCCGGTGTTTTTTCCGCACCACGCCTGACGTATGCGTTTTTCCGTATCGGAGATATGATTGAGTGGCTGTACTATAAGCCGGTCGGTATTGTGTGCGGCGGTATCGGTTCGGTGGTGCTGTATGTACTGTCGTATTTACTGTGTCTGAAAATAGCCGAAAGTAAGAGTGATTGAAGGAAGGCGGCAGAGTATGAAGAAAAAGACCGTTATCATTTCTGTGTGTATTGCTGTATCAGTGGCGGTACTGGCTTTGATATTCTTGCTATCCTTTGAGCAGACAGAGATGAATTTTGCTCAAAACGGAGCGGTGAAATTCTATTATAATGATAAAAAGATAGAGGCACCGCTTGCCAAAGAAGATTTTGACAGCCTTTGTGAGTTGTTCAACGGCAAGCTGTTCGTTTCGGATCATCCGTCCTGTGGCTTTGAGGATAATATTTCAGTCAGCTTCAATCAAGGAGAACAGGTTTTTTGCATAGCCTGTGACGGCTGTCCTGTTATCTACTGGAAAAACAAAGACCGGTATTTTAACATTTCGGACAATGAAAACAGGATGCTCAAGGAAATTTTACAGAAATACGGCTGTTATTTTCCTTGTATCTGAATAAAGGGAGGTACAGCACATGAAAGCACTCTGGAAACACGATTGGTACAGAATCGGTCTGAAAATGACAGCGTTGCTGGCATTTCTGCTTTTGCTGACGATACTGTTCTATCGACACGCCTTTGTCACGGAGATACCGCACTATATTTTCAAAAATATGCCCAAAAACAGAATATTGTGGTATTGTTACAATGATACCTCGCCGGTTTTCGTGATATGGGCGTTTCCGTTGGCTACTGCATGGGTTTCCGGTAAAATGGTCAGTGATGACAGACGTTTCAGCTGGGAAAAGCTGTGTCGGGCAATGCCGTTGACGACATGGCGGTATGTGACGGAAAAATATCTGTTCGGATGCGCCTTTATGCTTGGCAGTACGGCGCTGGTAATGCTGTGTCAGACGGTTTATGTATTGACGGTTGGCGTATTTGACGGGTGGTTCATGACCTTATTTTTCCTGCGGTACATGATGGTGTTGCTGTCTGTATCGGCGATATTGACAGTGCTGACGTATTGGAAAAGCTTTTTCTTTGCTGTGTTGTTTGCGGTGATGCTGTTTCTGTTACTGCCTGCGTTACTTTCAACACTGTTCGATAATCAATGGTTCGTTTTCGGTATCGGAACGCCTTTGTATAGAATAGTGACTAAAATATTTGATTGGCTGTTTCATCAGCCGAAAGGAATCATTTGCGGCAGTGCGGCGGCGGTTGTGCTGTATGGACTGTCATATATTCTATGTCTGAGGATAGCCTGTACATATAGCAATTGACCGCTGTGAACGGGCAGAAACGAATCCGTTGTCCGGAGGTGTTTGTGATGAAAAAAAGAAGGCGGTCTGTTTTGATATGTTCATTTGTACAGTTATCATGTGTCTGTGTTCCTGTACCCGTCGTGCAGAACGGGATATACCGACAGAAGGTATCTGGTACTGTCCGGAATTGTCGATCGTCATAGACTTTGCCGCTGTACAGCGGATGGAAACTGACAGCTGTGCTGTAAGAGTTACAGAAACCGACCGGCGTGAACCTGTACTTGTCAGCATTGATTACGGTCATCGTATGTATATTCGCCCGACCAATCCTGAACAGTCTGATTATGCTTGCGGAGCATTTGAATTGGTCAATGATGTGTTCAGACTGCACGATGAGGATAAAGTGTATCTGTTTGTCAGGAAGGATGCCGTTTCCATAGAGGATTTTTTAGCAAAACCGGATGCCGCTTCAAATGAAACATCGGAGGTGTCAGTGTATGAAAGCGCTGCTGCGTCATGATTGGTACCGATACCGTAAAAGTCTGCTGCTGTTCTTTGGCATTTACGGCGGTATAATGGGATTGATTTTTGTCGGAGAAAGTTATCCGATTGATTTCCGCTTTGAAAGCGAATGGCTGTACAAAATGATTTTTCTGCTGTTGCTGCTGCCGGTAGATTTGTTTGTCGGGCTGATGCCGGCCAAAGCTCTGTCGGATAGCCTGAAATCGGGGTGGCTGCGGCTGTCGGTATGCTTTCCCTATACAAGAAAACAGGTGATGATGGAAAAAATCTTGTTCGGACTGCTCATTATTGCTGTACACGGCTTATGTGTAACGATGTGTCAGGTAACAGCGATTGCGGGCAATGCCGATGGGATGGCGGTGATCGGGCAGATTATCTGCTGGGAATTGACGAAACCGCTTATCATTTCCGCCTTGGTAATGCTGTTTACGGTACTGCTGAATCTGTCGGCAGCCATTTGTATATTGATTGGCGCAGGCATTATCGTGCCGCATATTCTGGTGGGTATCCTTTATATGTTGTGCCGTGAGCCTGAAACAGCCTATGAAATTATCAGTTCCGTGATGATTTTTCTGACCTCGTACATAGGAGGTTTTGTCGTACTGGGTATTGCTGTGATGCTGTATATCGTATGCAGCTATTTGTCCGTTATCGCTTTCCGTCATAAAGAACTGTAAAAAGATTTTTTTGCTATCATTGACCGTCAGTTTTTTTCTGACGGCCATATTTTTTTGTCGAAAGGACTTGACAAACCCGTGTATACCGTATATATTGTATATATACAGTATAACACGAATGCCGCAGAGAAAGGAGCGTGGGGATTTGCTGTTATTTATCGACAATCAAAGCGGTGTACCGATTTATGACCAGATTTGTACGCAGATCAGGCAGCACATTATGAACGGTGAACTGAAACCGGACGAACCGCTGCCGTCTATCCGCAGTCTGGCAAAAGAATTGCGTATCAGCGTGATTACGACCAAGAGAGTGTATGAGGAACTCGAAAAAGAGGGGTTTGTCTATACCGTACCGTCCAAAGGGTGTTTTGTGGCGCATCAGAATTTAGACAGGATACGGGAAGAGAATCTCAAACAATTAGAGCAGCACTTAACGGAAGCTGCCGTGTTGGCGAAAAACTGTGGTCTGACATGGGAAGAAACCGCTGAACTGCTGAAAGCGGTTATGGACGGAAACTAAGCCCCAATGAAGAATGTGGAGCCGTGCTGTGTGCCACCGGTTTTTCATGTCTTTCTTAGCACACCAATCAAAAGTTTCGCTCAAGCCTTTTCAAAGGCTTGCGGGTTCCAAGGGCAGAGCCCTTGGTGGGAGGTTTGGAGGGCAA
>ONYQ01000124.1 GCA_900322145.1 uncultured Eubacteriales bacterium | reverse complement strand
GTTTCCTGCCTCCCCTTCAGGGGAGGTGCCGAGCGTTAGCGAGGCGGAGGGGTTCTTGTTTTTGTGCAATTTTCAAATTTGCTCATTTATAGGTACAATACATGAATTCATTGGCGATTCATATATATTATCAAAGTATAAAGGAGTGTATGGTTTATGAAAAGAGTAGGCATTCTTACCAGCGGCGGCGATTGTCAGGGCTTGAACTCCGCCATCCGGGGCGTGGCGAAGGGATTGTATGAGTACTATGGCAAGAAGGTGGAAATCTACGGTATTCAGGACGGTTACCGTGGTCTGATCGAAGGCGATTACCGTCTGATGAAGCCCGAGGACTTTTCGGGTATCCTGACACGGGGCGGAACGATTTTCGGCACTTCCCGTCAGCCGTTCAAGCTGATGCGTGTGATTGATGACGTGAACAGCGTGGATAAGGTAGCGGAAATGAAAAAGCATTATGCCGAAATGAAGCTGGATTGTCTGGTGATTCTCGGCGGCAACGGTACGCATAAAACAGCCAATCTGCTTTCGGAAGAAGGTCTGAATGTTGTCACCATGCCCAAAACCATTGATAATGATATCTGGGGTACGGATGTTACCTTTGGTTTCCAGAGTGCGGTGGATATTGCGACCAATGTTATTGACTGTATCCATACGACAGCGACCTCTCATGGCCGTGTATTTATCGTAGAATGTATGGGACATAAGGCCGGCTGGCTGACGCTTCATGCCGGTATTGCCGGCGGTGCGGATGTCATCCTCATTCCGGAAATTCCCTATGATATCAATAAGGTTATCGACTGTATCAAAGCCCGTACCAAGAGCGGCAAGACCTTCTCTATTTTAGCGGTAGCAGAGGGCGCTATTTCACAGGAAATTGCCGCTATGCCCAAAAAACAGCGCAAGGAAGCTATGGCGAGTATGATGTATCCGTCCATTTCCTATAAAATCGCTCATGAGATCGAGGAAGCCACCGGTCAGGAGACCCGTGTTACCGTACCGGGACATTTCCAGAGAGGCGGCAGTCCGGATGCCTATGACCGCTTTATTACAACCCTGTTCGGTGCGGCGGCGGCCAAACTTATTATCAAGGAAAAATACGGCTTCATGACCGGTATGGTCAACGGCAAAGTCGTGCCCGTACCGCTGAGTGAAGTAGCCGGAAAACTCAAGGAAGTACCGCCGACCTGTAAGACCATCAAGGCGGCCAAGGATATTGGCATCAGCTTCGGTGACTGATACAGTATCATAAACAAATTATCCCGCCGGTTCTGTCGGGAATCGGCGGGAACTATCACAGGATAAAGGAGAAGTTGATCATGGAAGAAGAAAAGAGAAACGATAATGCTCTGGTTATGAAAGAAAGAAAGCGTTGGGGATTTTTCGGTATTCCCTGGACATTCACCAAATACTACTTGTATATGAAAAAGCTGGTCATTGAGCAGGGACTGTTCCGTACCGTCGAAAATGAAGTGCTGTTGTACCGTGTCGTGGATATTTCCTACAGCAGGGGCTTTTTTCAGAAAATCTTCGGCATGGGTACGATCACCGTCCATGCCCATGACAAGACGAATCCCGTGGTTGTGCTGAAAAACATCAAACATTCACGGGAATTCAAGGAGGCTATTTCTGAGTGGGTCGAAAAAGACCGTATCCGCATGAAAATGCGTCAGAGTGAATTTGTCGATGCCGGTCATCCTGACCTTGAAGATTACGGTTCGGATGATTTCTGATACCGGACAATGCGATGGGGGAAACCTTTCAGGAAAGGTTTCCCCCATTGTACATTGCACATTGAACATTGCACATTGTAAATTAGTGTTTGGCTGACCAGTATTTGCGGTCAAGGGTACGGTACTGGATGGATTCAAAGATGTGGGTGCGGCGGATGACTTCGCTGTTGTCCATATCGGCAATGGTACGGGCTACTTTCAGCAGACGGCTGTAGGCACGAGCCGAAAGTCCTAATTTTTCAAAGGAGGCTTTCAGTACAGCAGAAGCGCTATCGTCCAGAGGACAGAATTCAGCCATTTTGGCGGCAGGAATATGGGCGTTATCAAAAACGCCGGTATTTTGGAAGCGTTCCTGCTGACGCTGACGGACAGCATTGACACGCTGTTTGACAGCGGCGGAGGATTCCTCCTGTCCGGTGGAGGATAATGCCGTGAATTCTACAGGCGGTACTTCTACATGAAGGTCTAAGCGGTCCAGCAAAGGACCGGAAATTTTCGCTAAATACTTGGCTACTGCTGAGGGATGGCAGGTACAGGGACGTGTCGGATGGCCGAAATAACCACAGGGGCAGGGATTCATAGCGGCGACGACCATAATCGTACAGGGATAGGTAAGAGTAGCATTAACACGGGAAATAGTTACCATGCCGTCCTCCATTGGCTGACGCAGAATTTCCATAACGTTACGTTTGAATTCGGGCAGTTCATCGAGAAACAATACGCCATTGTGCGCCAGAGAAATTTCGCCGGGATGGGGAATGGAACCGCCGCCGGACAGACCTGCTGAAGATACTGTATGATGCGGTGCCCGGAATGGGCGATGTGTCAGCAAGGGCGTGGATTTATCCAGCAGACCGGCTACGGAATGAATTTTGGTGGATTCGATCATTTCCGCAAAGGTCATATCGGGCAGAATGGTAGGGAGTCGTTTGGCAAGCATACTTTTTCCGGTGCCGGGACTGCCGATAAACAGCAGATTATGTCCCCCGCAGGCGGCAATTTCCAATGCCCGTTTGGCGGCCGCCTGTCCCTTGACATCGGAAAAATCAATCGGATAAAGGAGATCCTCCGGTGTGGGCAGTTTATGGGGAACGGGGGCAATAGACTGTTGTCCTCTCAGATGACGGATCAATTCCAGCACATGACGGACAGGAACGATATCAATGCCTTCGACTACCGCCCCTTCACAGGCGTTGTCTGCCGGTACAAAAAATTGTCGGATACCTTCTTTCTGAGCCTGTATGGCCATGGGAAGAATACCGTTGACGGAGCGCACTTCTCCGCTGAGAGATAATTCTCCGATAAATGCTGTATCCGATGGTATATCGTTGAGCGCACCGGTAGCGACTAAGATTGAAATGAGGATGGGCAGATCATAGTAAGAACCGGTCTTTTTGATATCAGCCGGTGCCAGATTGATGACCACACGTTTTTTGGGAAATTCAAAACCGCAGTTACCGATGGCCGAGCGAACCCTTTCACGAGCTTCTTTGACGGAGGCATCGGGCAGTCCTACAATATCAAAGGAGGACATCCCCCGTGTAATATCGGTTTCTACGCTGACATCATACGCTTCAATGCCGATCAGTCCCAGACTTTTTATCTGAACGACCATATACTATGTACACTCCTTTCCATAGCGCTGTTCGATGACCGCCTCCTTCGGCCAAAAAGAAATCCCTTCAATTCCTTGTTGTAAGTTCGGAAGAGGTCTGATAGTCCTGTCGCACTTATGTGATACTATTATAATCCTTTTGGAAAGAATTGACAACCAAAGAATGTGCTTTCACGGTATATACGGGATTATTACCAAAGAAACGGCTGATAATTATACATATCTGACAATGTTCAGGGGCTTGCCAAACGGCTGTTTTTAGGTTATGATAAAAAACAGACATTATTGCAGACGGTTGTTGTGACCGGCCAGCAAAATACGGCATACTTTGCACAGCGGCCGTTGTATGATAAAGCTGTCAGCCATTTAAAAATGACGATAAACCGGTGGTTATGTTTGGCAATTATGATAAATTTTGCAATAATGTAATAATAAAAGATAAAAAAATATTGACTATTTCCGTAAAATAGTGTATGATGTATAACATAGCGGTAAATGAGGTGGCAGTATGCAGACGGGAGAACAGTGGGAGACGTTGGATGTCCTCAGCGATGAGGCGTTGGCGCTGCGCTGTAAGGAAAACGATGATGAAGCGTTCCGTTTGCTGATGAACCGGTTCTTTCTTTTGCTGAAGAAACGGGCGGCTGATTACGCTGTGCCGGGAGCAGAAGCGGAAGATTTAGTACAGGAAGGGCTGATTGCCCTGCATCGTGCGACCTATACCTATGATGTCAATGGAAAAGCCTCTTTCCGGCATTATGCGGATGTGTGTATCAGTCATCGGATGTGTTCCGTTGTGCGTCATGTATATTCCGGCAAGAATAAAGCCAATACGATGGCTGCACCGATTGAAGAAGCGGAGGATGTTCCCGCCGGTTCGGAGATGGATCCCCAGGAGATATTGATTCGTCAGGAAGAACTGACGGCTTTGGAACAATATCTGCGGGATAACCTGACAGACATCGAAAGCAAGGTGCTGGCGTGTTATCTGAATGGCTTGTCGTATGACGCTATTGCGGAAAAACTGTCGATCACCAAAAAATCCTGCGACAATGCGATGCAGAGGGTACGGAGAAAGCTGAAGAGTCTCAGAGAACAGTAAATATGCCCATGTAGCTTATATAAGAAGAGCGTTGAGCACACTCAAAGATGGCGGTGCAATTCCGTCCG
>ONYQ01000009.1 GCA_900322145.1 uncultured Eubacteriales bacterium | reverse complement strand
GCATTAGTGATGGGGGCAGGCTTAGGCGGAGTATATATTGTCCTGTCCGTCATGCGGATATTATCGCCGCCGGGGGATAAACAGTTATTGGTGACGGATATTCTTTTTGTCATCGTGGGCGCACTGGTGAATTTCCTGTTTGCCCTGTCGCAGACGTATGGACGCATCAGGGGATATGTCATAGCGGCGGAGCTGTTATCCTTTTTGGTGCTTTATTACACGGTGGGAAAACTCTTATGTAAAAGCGCTTTCCGGATACGGGATATCTTTTTGCGGCTCTGGAAACGGCTGACAGGACCTGTTACTAAGGTACTGCATAAGGTGATGGATTTATTGGTAAAAAAATGGGGAAAAATGATGCAAAAAGGTAAAAAAACTTGAATTATCCCTTGCAAAATGGTGCGCTTTTGTAGTATAATAGTTATCAATCCATTACTGAGTATTGGCGGAAGGAGGAGCGTCATGACAAGGGTGAACGCA
Source organism: uncultured Eubacteriales bacterium (assembly GCA_900322145.1). Taxonomy (GTDB): domain Bacteria; phylum Bacillota; class Clostridia; order Oscillospirales; family Acutalibacteraceae; genus UBA1213. Next base: position 22,167 of record ONYQ01000009.1, on the reverse strand, counting down.
AAAAAGAATAAGGCTCAGAAAGCGAATGCGGCTGTAAAGACACAGAAAAGCAAGAGGAAAACACATTGGATATTGTACATTGCCGTTGTGGCTCTGGTCATCTATGTTGCTGTTACAATTGTGGAGCAGAATGTCAAAATTCAGAACGCAAAGGAAACGCTCTCCCATCTGGATAATAAGATTTCCATTCAGAAAATCGAATTGTCCGAGCTGAAGAGTGTGGCAGACTCAGCCGAGAAAAAGGACTATGATTCTGTTGCGGATTATATTGAAAAAATCGCAAGAGAAGAAATGGATTATGTAAAAAGCGGTGAAGTTGTTTATATTAACATTGCCGGTAATTGAGAGGAGAAAATTGTTGAGTATGGATCTTGAGGTAGGAATGGTGGTAGAAGGAAAGGTAACCGGTATTACGAATTTCGGTGCCTTTGTAGACCTCGAAAATGGAAAAACAGGTATGGTGCATATCTCGGAAGTAGCCAAAAGTTATGTCAATGATATCAGAGAGCATCTCAAAGAGGGACAGACAGTCAAAGTGAAGGTATTGAACATCGGTGATGACGGAAAGATCAGTCTTTCGATCAAGAAAGCGCTGCCGCCTCCGCCACGTGCCAATAACGGTCAGAGACCGTACAGGAGCGGAACCTCCTCTCCCAGAACGAGAACCGGCTTCAGCAGCGGTCCTGTGACAAGCAGCGGTCCCAATGGCTATGAGTGGCAGCCGCATAAGTCAGCCGAGCCGTCCAGCTTTGAGGATATGCTCAGTAAATTCAAGCAGTCCAGCGATGAAAAAATCTCCGGCCTGAAACGTGCCAATGAACCCAGAAGAAGCAATGGCAGAGGGAGAAATAATAATTCGCCGAAATAAAACATTCATCCATAAGAGCCGCTTTGCGGCTCTTTTTTCTGTATTCCTGACGAAAAGAGGAACTTTATTTATGGTTATTATCAATGCAGTTATTCATACCCTTGAAGAAGCGTGTCCCCTTATCCCAAACGGTTATCTTCGCTTTGAAGCGACAACCATTACCGCCATTGGTGCGATGACGGATTATCAGCCGGTGCCTGATGAAACGGTATGGGATGCACAGGGCAGGTCACTTTATCCGGGATTTGTCGATGCCCATACCCATCTCGGTCTTTTCGGAGATTCCCTGACCTTTGAAGGGGATGACGGCAACGAGGATACCGACCCGATTACACCGCAGCTGCGTGCGATTGATGCGATTAACCCGTTGGACGGCTATTTTGCCGAAGCTGTTGCCGCCGGTGTGACAACGGTAATTACCGGTCCCGGCAGTGCTAATCCGATAGCGGGTCAGTTGGCGGCGATTAAAACCTATGGCAGGCGTATTGACAAAATGATTGTCAAAGCCCCTGTCGGTATCAAAATGGCGCTGGGTGAAAATCCGAAATCCACTTATAACGATAAAGAGCAAATGCCTGTTACCCGTATGGCGACTGCCGCACTCATCCGTGAAACTTTGGCGAAAGCGCAGCGCTATTATCAGGAACGCTGTCGTTATGAGCAGGACCCCGATAATGAGGATGAACCAGAACCGGACAGCAAATCCGAAGCATTATTGCCTTTATTCAGAAAAGAAATACCGGCACATTTCCATGTGCATCGGGCGGATGATATTTTTACCGCCATTCGTATTGCGAAGGAATTTGAATTGGAGTATGTATTAGTACACGCTACAGATGCTTATCTGGTTTGTGAGGAACTGCTTGAAGAAACGCCTCGGGGCATTTTGTCGGGTCCGATTCTGACAGACCGCAGTAAACCGGAACTGTGTCATCAATCTCCGAAAGCGCCGGGTATTTTATCGGCGGCGGGTATTCCTACCGCCATTATTACCGACCATCCCGAAACCCCTGTGCCGTATTTGCTGTTATGTGCGGCGGTAGCGGTACGGGAAGGCATGGACAGAGAAGCGGCACTTCGTGCGGTAACGATTACACCGGCTCGTATTGTTGGTATCCATGACCGTGTAGGCTCGCTGACAGTGGGAAAAGATGCGGATATCGTGGTATATGACGGTGACCCGCTGGACATCACGCAGCGTCCGTTGGCCGTCTTTATGAACGGAATAGCAGTAAAAAATGCCATTTGTGATAATGTATAAATTTGTCGTACAAAGTTTTATATAAAAATCGGCAAAAGTATTTGATTTTTTTGTTTATTGTGTTATAATAAAGTTAATCCTAATGTATCTCCCACAACGGGCGGTGCAGTTGAGGTATCATCAAAACCTAAGGAGGTTGCGGTTATGAAGTATAACATCATAGGCAGAAAGGTCAATCTGAGAGATAATTTCAAGGAGCGTGTGTACAAGAAGCTCGGCAAGTTTGAAAAAATCTATTCCGAAGATGCTGAAGCCACCGTTACCGTAACGCTGGAAAAGAACAGACAGACTGTTGAAGTTACCATCCGTGACGGTGCTATGGTTTATCGTGCAGAGAGTACGGCACTGGAAATGAATGATGCACTGGATGTCGTGGTTGATATCCTCGGCGGCCAGATTCGTAAGAATAAAACGAAGCTCAGCAAGAAGATGAAGGCCGAAACGCTGGAACAGTATTTTTTGGAGAATCGCTCTGATGATGAAGAAACCATGCAGGAAGAGGATTACTCCGTTGTGCGTACCAAGACGATTTCCGTGAAGCCGCTGAGCGTAGAGGAAGCTATTCTGCAGATGAACCTTATCGGTCATGAATTCTTCATGTTCCTGAACAGCAGCACCAATACGGTCAATGTTGTCTATAAGCGCAAGGGCAACACCTATGGCTTGCTGGAGCCGGAATTCTGAGAAAATAATGATGGCGGAAAGAAAGGAAAGGGTACAATGAAAAAGTGTAAGGTTATCAATATCAATGATGGCTCTCCTAAGATGCTGAGCAATCGTGATCGTCTGTGTATCGAGGAATACACCCGTATCGAAGAGATTTTAGAGGGCTACTTTCAGCAGGGTTACACCTTGAAACAGATTGTACCCACCTATTCGCCCAATATTCAGGAGAGAGGCAACTATTCCTTCTATGTCAACGGCTACACTGTCTATCTTGAAAAAGACGAATAAAAAGGTACAGTGTGCGGCGTTGAGAAAGAGGAAAAGCACTTCTCATACCGGCAGGAATCACTGATACTATGCCAAAAAATCCGGATATTCTGTCTTGTCAGGAGAGAATATCCGGATTTGTATATTTATTCACGGTATTTTCAAGCCGTATGACTCCACACTTCACTCTGCATTCCCCAAAACAGCGGAGTGCAGAATAATTCCACATTCCACACTCCACATTCCACTTTTTATGAAAGTTTGCCGGATTGACGGGCGGCGGTGATTTCAAAGCCATAGCCGTTGCCCGCCCACGCATTGACATGAAAATGACCGTCCTGCAGGGAAAGACTTTCCTTGCCGTCTTTGAGGTAACATTCCAGTACACCGCTGATTTTTTTAGGGGAAGGGATAAAGGCTTTGTCGGCATCCTTTTTGAAAAATTGCAGGCGTTCAAAGAAGGCCTGAATATCCTCGGCGGTGAAATCGTTGATACCGTAATAGACGAATACATCTACGGTGCTTTTGATAAGGCCGAAGCTTTGCATATAACTGCAGTCCAACAGGGTATGCGGAGATTTGTAGTAATATTCCGCCTCGGTAAAATTGATTCTGGACAGGGTTCTATTACTCATGATAACAGCTCCTTGAGTGTCTTTGGCAGCATGGATTTTTCACCGACAGCAGCGGCGAGAATAATGGAATAGAAGCGCTGGGGATTCTGATGAAAATGCTGTTTGACGGCATTGGCTTCTTTGATATCGGGAACAAACAGTGTCAGCGACATCAAATCACGCAGACCGTCCGTAATACGCAGATTTACCTGATAGCCGCCGTCCTTTTCACGGGTAATGGTGACGGGATTTTCCTGCTCGACCTTTTTTCTTTTGATTCGTTCAGCGATGGCATCGGTAGCCCTTTGGCGTGTCGTGAGGGACAGTGTTTCATTGAGCTGGGCAGAAATGAGCTGTCCGTTTTGGGTCAGCGTGAGCATGGCAGGGGTATCACTGCTGCAGATGACGTTATCATTTTTCACCAGTTCGGCCAATGCGTTGACGGTTTCAAAATAATTGGCGAGACCGTATTCCTGAAAAATCCCGATCAGGTCATCCCTTGCAAAAGGTTTGCCGATATCATCGAGCATATAGCAGATGAGAATACCGATTTCGGTGCGGCTTCTCAGGCCGCCCGGTTCTACGCCTTCTGTAAAAGCATCGAAATCCATGTGATTATCACTCCCTAAAAAAGTATTATGTACGGTAGGCAGGGGGCAATAGTGCTGTTGATATTGCCGGCATCCTGCGCTGATATGGCTGTGTAAAATATACCGATAGAAAATGTTGAAAAAGAATTGCAATTGTGCCGAGGATAGATTACAATAAGAATATCAAAATAAACAGGAGAGGTGCCCTATGTATAAGAATTATATTTTTGACCTTTACGGAACACTGGTGGATATCAACACCAATGAATGGAAACGCAGTCTTTGGAAAAACATGGCGATGATCTATTCCATGAGCGGTGCCTATTATAAGCCGGCTGAACTGAAAAAAAGCTTTGACCGCCTGCAGCAGGATGAAATTGCTGCGGTACCGCCGGAAAAGTATACGACCCGTCCCGAACCGGAAATTTCCCATGTCTTTGAAAAGCTGTTCACGGAAAAGGGCATTCCCTGTGACAGTGATACTGCCGCTTTGATAGGCAGAACCTTCCGGGCGCTTTCCATGAAATATATCAAGCTGTATCCCGGTGTATGGGAACTTTTTGATGCCATTCATGCACACGGCGGCAAGGCGTATCTGCTGTCGAATGCTCAGCGTATTTTTACCGAGCCGGAAATCCGTATGCTGGGTCTTGCGGATGCTTTTGAAGATATCCTGATTTCTTCCACTGAAGGCTGTGCCAAGCCGGATGTGCGTTTTTATCAGCTTGTTCTTGAAAGAAATCATCTGGATCCGAAGGAATCCATTATGATCGGCAACGACTGCATTACAGACATTCGTGGTGCTTATGAAGCCGGACTGGATTCCCTGTATCTGCACACGAATATTTCTCCGGAAATCACGGGAGAACTGATGGCCACTTATTCTATTATGAGCGGCAGTCTGTTTGAAGCGATAGAAACCTTGTTTCCTTCCTGCTGATATCGGTTAAACACCATTTCTATTATATCACAACCATTTTCAATGTGCAATGTACAATCCCTTATCGAATGGATTGGGCATTATTGTACTGTTGTAGGACAAATCAAGCACAAAAATACTAACTGTTTGTTCCGGAGATATGGTACAATAAGCAATAAGTAAGATAATAGAATGGAAATGTCTGTTTTTGTGTGATGACCGATAAGAAAGGAATGTGAGAGAATGAACATAATTATTGTCGGCTGTGGAAAAATAGGCGAAACGATCCTGGCCGACTTAGTGCAGGAAGAACACAATCTTGTTGCTATTGACAACGATCCGGCGGTTATCAGTCAGATTGACAATATTTATGATGTGATGGCAGTCTGCGGCAACGGCACCGACTGCGAAACACTGCGGGAAGCGCACGTGGAGAGGGCGGAACTGTTTATTGCGGCTACCTCATCGGATGAACTGAATATGCTGAGCTGTTATCTGGCAAAACGGTTGGGCGCTAAAAATACGATTGCCCGTATCCGCAATCCGGAATATAACATGGAAAGTTTAGGTTTCCTGAAACAGCAGTTAGGGTTGTCGATGGCGATTAACCCCGAAATGTTGGCCGCCCGTGAAATGTTCAATATCCTTAAACTGCCGTCAGCGGTCAAGATTGAAACCTTCTCCAACCGTAATTTTGAGATTATCGAATTGATTCTGCGGGAAGGTTCGGCGCTTACGGGTGTCAGGCTCATGGACCTGCGGAACAAATACAAGGCGAAATTCCTGATCTGTGTGGTCAGACGGGGCGAAAAGGTCTATATTCCCGACGGTAACTTTATCCTTCAGCCGGGAGATAAAATCGGTCTGACGGCGGAGCCTTCCGAAATACAGAAATTCATGCGGTCTGTGGGCATTGATAAAAAGCAGGCCAAAAATGTGCTGATTCTCGGCGGCAGCCGTATTGCTTTTTATTTGGCCAAAATGCTCACACTGTCGGGCAACGGCGTGAAAATCATCGAGATCAATCCGGAAAAGTGTCAGACCCTTTCGGATGCCTTACCGAAGGCGATGGTTATTCAAGGTAACGGCGCTCAGCAGGAATTGCTGTTAGAGGAAGGGTTGGAATCGGTAGATGCGTTTGTATCGCTGACGGGTATGGACGAGGAGAATATCCTGATATCTATTTTTGCTTCTACGCATAATGTGCCGACGGTTATCACCAAAGTGAACCGGAATGAACTGACGGATCTGGCCGTTAAATTAGGACTTGACCGTGTGATTTCCCCGAAAGATATCATGTCGGATGTGCTGGTGCAGTATGCGAGAGCGCTGGAAAATTCCAAAGGCAGTAATGTGGAAACTCTTTATAATATCATGGACGGCAAAGCGGAAGTGCTGGAATTCAATGTCAGCAGTGACTTCCGCTATCAGAATATTCCGCTCAAAGACTTAAAACTGCGGCGGGGGATTCTCGTAGCCGGTATTATCCGTGACAGAAAATCCATTATCCCGTCCGGTAATGATGTCATCCTGCCGGAGGATAAGGTGATTATTCTGACAGAAAATCAGCGCCTGAATGAGCTGAGTGATATTATCAAGTAACGGAAGGTAACGGCTTCCCGAAAGAAAGGGTTTCTATCATGAACCGCAGAATGATTTTTTATATGGTCGGCAATATTATCCTGCTCGAAGCAGCCCTGTTGATACTGCCGGCACTGGTAGCGCTTTGCTATCAGGAAATGAACGGTGTTTTTTCATTTTCCCTGACGATTATTATTGCCGCCCTTACCGGCGGTGCGATGAAATTGATTTTCAAGCCGTCTAATCGGGTGATTTATGCCCGTGAAGGCTTTATTATCGTAACCTTTGCATGGATATTCCTGTCCCTGTTAGGCTGTCTGCCGTTTATCATCAGTCGGGAAATACCGGATTTCTTTGACGCTTTTTTTGAAACGGTCAGCGGTTTTACCACAACGGGCGCTTCTATCCTGCGGGATGTGGAAAGCATGAGTTACGGTATGCTGTTCTGGAGAAGTTTTACCCACTGGTTAGGCGGTATGGGTGTGCTGGTGCTGATTATGGCGATTCTTCCAACGGATTCCGGCCGCTCCATCCATATTCTGCGGGCGGAAATGGCCGGCCCTGTGGTCGGCAAAATCGTTCCGAAAATCAAGGAAACCGCTAAGATTCTATATGTTATTTATCTCGGTATGACGGTACTGGAATTTATATTCCTGCTGTTCGGCGGAATGTCCGCCTATGATGCCGCCGTTCATGCGCTGGGTACAGCCGGTACCGGCGGTTTCGGTATTCATGGGGATTCTATTGCCGGTTATAACGCCTATATTCAATGGGTTATCACCATTTTCATGGTGTTGTTCGGCGTCAACTTCAATCTGTTCTACTTTCTCCTGCTGAGAAAGTTCAAAACGGTCTTTAACAATCGGGAACTGTGGTTTTATTTCGGCGTTCTGTTGGTTTCCGCCGGTATCGTGACCTACAGTATCTATCCGATTTATAATAACTTCTCGGATTCGGTACGGCATTCCTGTTTTCAGGTGGCTTCCATCGTGTCAACGGCCGGCTTCTCTACCGCAGATTTCAATTTATGGCCGGATTTGGCAAAAGGGGTATTGTTCATCCTGATGTTTTTAGGCGGCTGTGCCGGTTCAACGGCCGGCGGTCTGAAAATTTCCCGTGTAATTATTATGCTGAAAGCCATCCTCAAGGATATCCGGCACCTGCTGCATCCCCGTTCGGTAACGGCGGTGAAATTTGAAGGCAAGTCCCTCGATATGGCGACCATGCATGGCGTGACCACTTATTTTGCGCTGTACATTGTCCTGATTGCCATTACCTTCCTGCTGTTGTCCTTTGAACCGGCTTTTGATGTGCAGTCAAACCTGACCGCTTCGGTTACCTGCTGTAATAACGTCGGCCCCGGTTTCGGTTTAGTCGGACCGATGGAAGGTTTCGGCGGTTATTCGTGGTTTTCCAAGTTGGTGCTGACATTTGCCATGCTGTTCGGCCGTCTGGAAATTTATCCTGTCCTGTTGGCTTTCTATCCGAGAACATGGACAAAGAAATAATTGCAATTTTAAGGAAAGAATTCTATGAGTAAACTCACCGATATTAATTATGTCAAGGCTGTTCTCAGCCGACACGGTTTTACGTTTTCCAAAGCACTGGGACAGAATTTCCTTGTGAATCCGTCTGTCTGCCCGAAAATGGCCGCCCTGTGCGGTGCGGATGCGGATACAGGCGTGATAGAGATAGGCCCCGGTGCGGGTGTCCTGACACATGAATTGGCACAGTTAGCCTATAAAGTCGTAGCGGTAGAACTGGATGAACGGTTGCTGCCCGTCTTAGCGGAAACCTTAGCCGGGCATAACAATGTCACCGTACTCCATGCCGATGCCATGAAGCTGGATTTCCACCGCCTGATACAAGAGGAATTTGCCGGCAAGGACGTGGTGATCTGTGCGAATCTGCCGTATTATATCACATCACCGATTTTAATGCGGCTGTTAGAGGAACGTTTGCCCGTCAAAGCTATTACGGTTATGGTGCAGAAGGAAGCGGCGGACAGAATATGCGCCGCACCCGGTACCAGGGCTTCCGGTGCTATCAGTGCGGCGGTACATTATTACTGTGAGCCGGAACAACTTTTCAAGGTATCCGCCGGCAGTTTTTTGCCGGCGCCGAAGGTGGATTCCGCCGTTATCCGTCTGAATATATTAAAAGAGCCGCCTATACAGGCGGCAGATGAAAAGCTGTTTTTTAAGGTAGTGCGGGCGGCGTTTTTACAGCGGCGCAAGACATTGGCGAATTCCCTGAGCGCAGGCTTGTCGATGCCGAAATCCGCCGTCAGTGACTTGCTGATTTCGGTGGGAATTCCCGACAAAGCCCGTGCCGAGGAAATGACGATGCAGCAATTCGCTGCGATTGCTTCCGCTGTCAGCCGTGCAGGGGAAAACCCTTGACAAAAGCTTATTTCTGTTCGGCTTTTGGCTGACGGGCTTTCAGGCGGAAGATCGGCTTGCCCTTTTCAAAGAGCATATTCTCGACTTTGTAGGCGGCAATGGCAAAGATGACACCGAAAATAGCGCCCATGAGTACATCTGTAGGGAAGTGGACATACAGATACAGTCTGGAGAAGCCCATGACAAAAGCGAAGAGATAAGCGGCCAGACCGTACCATTTGTTATAAATAAAGATCGTGGTAGCGGCGGCAAACGCAAACAGCGTATGACCGGACGGAAAAGATGCGTCAAACGGAACGCTGCTCAACAGCTCGACAGTAGTGTTCATGACGCAGGGACGAATACGGTTGACAATGGGTTTGATGATGCAGTTGCAGGCGACCAGATTAAACAACAGACAGCACACCAGACTGCGGTAGAAGGGGCGAGCCTTTTTGATGAACAGACAAACCACTGAGAGCAGTATCCATATCAGCCCGCCTTTTCCCAGAAACGAGATGATAGGCATAAGCTTGTCCAGAAAATCACTGCGCCAGTTCCATCGAATGAAGTTCAGAATAGTAAATTCCCAATCCATGTAGTAACCTCCTGAGGATGATTTTTTATACCTGAACATTATACCACAAACTTTTTCAATTTACAATGTACAATGTGCAATGTACAATGAATTGTGAAGAGAAGAATTTTTAGCACAGAAAATGGTATCGGATGGTGCGGAGCATATCATCAGAAGGGGTTGACGACTGACAGAACAATTGAACATTGAACATTGTACATTGTCAAGAGGGGGTTGTGTAAGAGAATGAAAGAAAATATATGCAGTATACCGATCAATGATGTATTCATGCCGAAGGACGGGTGTCCGATGTGCCGTATGAGGGATATGCTGGAGTGGCGGAAAGCGGAATATGTGACAGGGTCTGCCATGATGGAGCCGAATGTGCGTGTCAAGACGAATGAACAGGGTTTTTGTTACCGTCACTTTGCGATGATGGTACAGCAGGGCAAACGGCTGTCGAATGCGCTCATTTTAGAAAGTCATTTACAGCAGATATCCGAAACACTGGTACCGCCGGAACCGGGCTGTAAGCCGGACAAAAAGAAAATGGCGACACTGGAAACATTGCTCCATGACTGTTTTATCTGCCGTGACATCAAGGATAACATGGAAAACATGGTGCGTATTGTCCATGCCATGTGGATCAGTGAGCCGGAGTTCCGGCAGTTGTATCATGAACAGCCGTATATCTGTCTGGAGCATTTCCACTTGCTGATGACGGTTGACCAGAAGGGACTGGGCAAGCAATTGCAGGCTTTCTATGAGGAAACCTCCAAGCTGACGGGCGGTTATCTGATTACCCTGAAAAATGACATATCGCATTTTTGCCGGATGTTTGACTACCGCAGTGCCGGACAGTCGTGGGGCAACTCCAAAAATGCGATTGAGCGTTCTATTGAATTCCTGACGGGTGATAAGATACTGGCGGAAGAAATACCCGATACCGATGAGGATGCGGAGGAAACCGAATAAACAACGGCGTATTGCCATACTATATAACTCTTTAGGGAGGAACTGACATGAATATAACACTTTTAGGCTGTGGCCGCTGGGGGTCATTTATCGGCTGGTATCTTGATAAAATCGGCCATAATGTGACGATCTGGGGGTTAACGGATGCGCCGCAGTTCATTGAATTGCGTGATACCCGTAAAAATAATATGCTGACATTCCGTGACAGTATTCATATTACCGATGACCTGACACAAGCGGTCACGGATGCCGATATACTCATTATTTCCATCAGCGCACAGGCTTTGCGGTCATTTCTGCCGAGTTTGCAGGCTTATGACCTGACGCAGAAAAAGATTGTATTGTGCATGAAGGGTATCGAGGTCAAGACCGGCAAACGGCTGACCGAAATTGTAGAGGAATTTGTACCGGCAGAAACGCAGATAGCGGTATGGGTAGGCCCCGGTCATCCGCAGGATTTCAGCAAGGGTATTCCGAATTGCATGGTATTGGATTCCCGCTATGAGGATTTGCGGTATTTTCTCATCAAGCAGTTTTCAAGCGAGCTGATTCGTTTTTATGTCGGCAATGACCTGATCGGTACGGAAATCGGAGCGGCGGCGAAAAATACCATCGGTATTGCGGCAGGTATGCTGGACGGACTGAACCTGTCCTCGCTGAAAGGCGCTTTGATGTCGAGAGGTACCCGTGAAATTGCCCGTCTGATTAAAGCTATGGGCGGTAATGAACTGTCAGCGTATGGTTTGTGTCACTTAGGCGACTATGAAGCGACCCTGTTTTCACAGCACAGCCATAACCGGCGTTTCGGTGAAATGCTGGTAAAAGGTGAGAAGTTCGGTTTATTGGCGGAAGGCGTTGACACGACAAAGGCGCTGGTTTATTTAGGGGAAAAGTATTGCGTTGACCTGCCCATCTGTAAAACCGTGAATCAGGTCATCAGCGGCGAAATCACCGCCGAGCGAGGCTTATCCGACCTGTTCCTCCGCAGTATCAAAACGGAGTTTTAAAAAGTTTGGAGTCAGGAGTGTGGAGTGTGGAGTTGATCTGCATCCACACTTCTTAATTTTAAAGGACAATAGGCAAAGGGCGAATAAACGCTGTCTAAAGTTTGGAGTTAGGAGTGTGGAGTGTGGAGTTGATCTGCATTCACACTTTCTGATGTTGAAGAACCAATATGAAAAGACCGGATAAACGCTATCCATGAAGGATAAGTTTATCCGGTCTTGTTTTATGTGTATTCTGTCAAAATGTTTCGGATGCGGTGAAGTGTGATGATTCTTATAGAGCGTTCAGTGCATAACTTCACACTCCACACTCCAAACTCCACACTGTCCAAACTCCACACTGTCCAAACGCCACACCGTTTAGATTTTAACGCTGATGGCATCAAGGCTTTCGGGCAGTTCTTTAGCATCGGCAGAAACGAGGAAGGTGAACTTTGTCTCGGATTTAGCGGCGAGTACATTGACCTTCTCGATGAAATCGGAGAAAGCAGCGAAATCATGGCCGCCGATCTTGAGGGTGGAATCGACCAGAACATCTGTCACGTCATAGTTGCCGGCGCAAAGACCGCTGAGGAAACCAAAGAAAGCGTCATAACCGCTGATGCCGTACTGATCGGTATCAATCAGTCTTGCCTTGTGTGTTACGTCATAGGTGAGTTTGGAGCCTTTTTCGATAACAACAACGTTGCCGTTGGAAGCGGCGACAGCCTCGTTAGCGAGTGTAATGAGCTTCTTTGTTTTTCCGGAACCTTTTTTGCCAATAATAAGTGTAACCATTGTATTTTTGCCTCCTTAATAATTGTATCACAGACACAACGAGAATAAATCTCTGCTATAAATTTTACAATAAATAGATGGTTATGTCAATGCACCTTGGGAATTTTGTCTGAATTATTTTAATCTGGCTTCGAGAGCTTCTTTCATTTCTTCATAGCCGGGCTTGCCAAGCAGAGCGAACATATTCTTTTTGTAGCTTTCAACGCCGGGCTGATTGAAGGGATTCAGGCACATCGTGTAACCGCTGATAGCGCAGGCCTTCTCGAAGAAGTAAATCAGATAGCCCAGTTCAAATTCGCTGACTTCGGGAATATCCAGAACGATGTTCGGCACTTTGCCGTCGGTATGCGCCAGAACGGTACCTTCAAAGGCCTTCTTGTTAACGAAGTCAACGGTCTTGCCGGCGAGGAAGTTCAGACCGTCCACATTTTCAGGATCGGTGCCGATAGTGAGTTCATACTTGGGCTTGTCGATCTGTACAACGGTTTCAAAGAGGAGTCGTCTGCCTTCCTGAATGTACTGACCCATAGAATGGAGATCGGTAGAGAAAACGACAGAAGCGGGGAACAAACCCTTGTTATCCTTGCCTTCACTCTCGCCGTAGAGCTGTTTCCACCATTCGTTCATCATGGTAAAGGCAGGTTCATAGCTGACGAGCAGTTCAATGGCCTTGCCCTTACGGTAGAGGATATTACGGATAGCGGCATATTTGTAGCAGTCGTTTTTGGTGAGGTCAGTTTCCATGAGAGCTTCACGGGCAGCGGCAGCACCCTGCATCAGAGCGTCAATATCGCATCCGGCCACAGCAATCGGGAGCAGACCAACAGCGGTCAGAACGGAATAACGGCCGCCGACATCATCCGGTACAACAAAGGTTTCATAACCTTCATCGGTAGCTAATTTTTTAAGAGTACCCTTTGCCTTATCGGTGGTGCAGAAGATACGCTCCTTAGCGCCTTCCTTGCCGTATTTCTTCTCGAGCATTTCACGCAGTACACGGAAAGCAATCGCCGGTTCGGTGGTAGTACCGGATTTGGAAATCATATTGATGGTAACATCCTTGCCTTCGCAAATCTGGAGCAGTTCCACCAAAGCGGTAGAACTGATGGAATTACCGGTAAAGTAGATGTCGGGGGTATCTTTGGAGAGAGCGTTATAGTTGGGGGACTTCAGGAATTCGATAGCGGCTCTGGCACCGAGATAAGAACCGCCGATACCAATGACGATAAATACATCGGTATTGGACTTGATTTTTTCAGCGGCCTTTTTAATACGGGCGAATTCTTCCTTATCATAGTTGACGGGCAGATCAACCCAGCCAACGAAATCATTGCCCAGACCGGTCTTGTCGTGCAGAAGATGATGAGCGGCCTCGATCTGATGAGCGATAGAGGTATAATCATCACAGGTTACGAATTCCTTCAAATGTTTGTCATTGAGTGTTACGGACATATAAACAGCCTCCTAAAAAGTGTTTGATTGATGGCAATGCTTCCTGTACAATTCATTGTACATTGTACATTGCACATTGTACATTGTTAAAGGGTGGGTGCGAGGTCTTTGAGGTACTGGCGGAAAGCATCGCCGAGTTGGGGATTTTGCAGGGCAATTTCAACGGTTGCCTGAAGGATACCGAGTTTATCGCCCATATCATAGCGCTTGCCGGTGAAGTCAACGCCCGTCATGCCAACAGTGCAGGCAAGGGTTTTCATGGCATCAGTGAGCTGGATTTCACCGCCGGCACCGGGAGCAGTTTTATCGAGGATATCGAAAATATCCGGTGTCAGCACACAGCGGCCGAGGATAGAGAACAAGGACAGCACCTTGTCAGGTGTCTGAGGCTTTTCGACCATATCGGTAACGCTGTAAACGTTATCGTTGAGTGGCTCTACCTTGAGGGAACTGTACTTGCTGATAGCGTCAGCAGGAACGGCCTTGATGCCGACAACCGCCTTACCGTATTGTTCATAGGCACGGATGAGCTGACCGCAGGCAGGATCGTCACCGATAATGACATCATCGCCGTAGAGTACGGCAAAAGGTTCATTACCGACAAAGGAACGGGCACAGTTTACGGCATGACCGAGACCTTTGGTTTCCTTCTGACGTACAAAGTAGATGTTGGCTAATTTTGAAATGCCGACGACCTGTTCATAGACATCTTTTTTGCCGGATGCCAGCAGTCTTTCCTCGAGTTCAGGACTGCGGTCAAAGTGATCTTCAATAATACCCTTGCCGCGGTTCGTGATGATGAGAATGTCGGTAATACCGGCATTAACGGCTTCTTCTACGATATACTGGATAGCGGGCTTATCAACGATGGTGAGCATTTCCTTCGGCATGGATTTTGTTGCCGGCAATACTCTGGTACCAAGTCCTGCTGCGGGGATGACGGCTTTTCTGACTTTCATCATTTTGATTCCTCCGTTTATTTATTTAATGAATAGGGGAGCGAAATAGATTATCAGGTAGCAAATGAGACATACCCATGCGATAGCGTTGTTGGTGCCGCCCTTTTCGGAGATTTCCTTGAGGGCATCGGAAGCAGTGGTATCGGGATTTTCTTTGATAGTCTTGATTTTTTTGACGGCATGGCGATAATAGCTTTTGTTGCCGCGCAGACCGCAGATAATTCTGACGATAAGATAAAGCAGGGAAAGCAGTGTCGGCAGAAACATCAATATCAGATCGCCAAAGGATTTTTGATTCAGTGCCCAGGAAATATAGTCATTGATATTGACATACTGAGCGCCTTCATAAAAGCGGTTAGCCTCGTTGATCAGAGGAGAGGAAAACTGCATAGAAATGAATAAAGCACCCAGCTCCACGAGGATATACAATAACGAGAGGAGTGCACCCTTTACATACTGTTTACGGTAGAGGTACCAGCCTCCCGTGAACAGAAAGGCGCAAAAATTGAAACGATTGCGTCCGGTGGTTTTATGGCGCATGAAAACCGGCAGATAATAGGTCGTGTTATTCTTGACATATTTAGCCAGTTCTGCGCCCGAAACGCCGTCGAAATCCTCTTCCTGTGCCACACCGCCCATAGGGTCAAGAAAGATGGTAAAGGGAGAGGTGTTGCCGACAGAAGGACCGTCTTTCGGGGTACTGCTGTTTGAGGATTGACTGCCGGCAGGGGGATTGATTTCTCTGGAAAGAAAGCTGCCGCACTCTTTGCAGACAATCGCATCAAGGGGATTATGCGCACCGCAGCGGCGACAGATGGATACTTCATCAGCAGTTTCATCGTTTTCGCTTTTTTTCGGTTCCTCCGGTTGAATATCCTGCCAGCTCTGGTGGTTTTTATGCAGTTCCTTGAAAAGACAGGCACCCTTTTCTTCATAGCATTCTCTGTGGTAAGGCGCACCGCACTTGGGACAGACAACAATATCATCCTCATCCCGGAAGGCACGGGCACATACCGGACAGGGTTTGCCCATATAATTCATATCTCAGCCTCCTTTTATATATGGCTCAAGTACATTATACTATATTATTCTGTATTTAGCAAGGAAAAATCGGCTTCAAATTATATTTTGCCGTTTTTTAGTGACAGCATCCGGCGTTTTTTGTCGAAAATACAGTAAAATACAGCCATTGGATACCCTGTATATCTGTCACTACATTCCTGCCGGATGCATACAGTAATAATGAACAGGGGGCAGGAATGTAGGCGCCTTCTGTTGGCTGTCAAAAAAATCCCCCTTTTGAAGGGGGAAAGTGTTTTACGGTGTATCCGTTATTTTTGGGGAGAAAGGGAGGAGAGAAAAAATGGACGTTATCAAAGAGATACAGAATGCAGATTTTTTCATTACACCGCTGCCGAAGGAACCGGTTGTGGCAATGGCCTATGTGCCTTATCAGAACGCTAAAAAGCTGTATTCACCGGAACAGGGTATCCGCAACGGTACTATGTTTCCGGAACTGCATAAGCCGTTCAGCGGTCAAAGTGTGAAGGGGGCGGAACGGGATGAATGAACGCAGCCGATGGCTGAACAGATTAGCTTCGTATGATTTTGCGGCGGCGGAACTGCATATTTATCTGGATACACATCCGGATGATGTGAATGCCGCCGATGCCCTGCGCTATTATGAAACGGAGGGCGCTAAACTGAGAAGGGCGTATGAAGAAAAATTCGGACCTTTGAGTCCGACCAATATCAACGGTAACCGTTGGGCATGGATTGCGGATCCGTGGCCGTGGGATACGCAGGAGGGATGATGGTATGTGGGTTTATGAAAAGAAACTGCAATACCCTGTGAATATCAAACAGACCAATCCGAAACTGGCAAAGATCATTATTACGCAGTACGGAGGTACCAATGGCAAAAGGATATACTTTTCAGGCGGAAAGAAAAATTTCTGTCAGACCGGTACGGCGGCAGAATACGATACGTTCCACGATGGACTTGAGCAAATGATTTTTAACGGTTTCGGCAATGGCAGGAGAACGTAAAGCGGTCATCAGCGGCAAAATGATATGCTGCTGTGTTGGAAAATATACGGCGGCTGTATCGGTGCGGGGGGAGAGGGCGATAGCTTGTTGCTGCTGTAAATAACGGATTTGACGGGTGATTCTGTCACGCCGTTCCTTATATTCCTGCAAAGTGTAAACGCCGTTTTCAAAGGCATCCTGAATACATCCGACTTTTCTTTCTTCTTTGCGTATCAGGGCGGAATAGTCAGCGGCAGGCGCTTTTTGCGGGCGTATCCGCAAAGGAATATCCCCTGTTATACCGGCTTTTTGCAGAAAGTCCAACATAAAGAGGGTGAGCTTGTCAATGGTGATGCTGTGGGAAACCTTGCATTGACCGTGTGCATAGGAACAGCATTGAAGGGAACGGCCATTTGCAGAACGTGTCAGAGTAGCGCCGCAGGCGGAACAGCGGACAAGTCCCTGTAGGATAAAAGGTTTTTTAGGGTCGGCGGTGCGCTGATATTTTGGCCGGCGCATACGGTCAAGCTTATCCTGTACCTGCTGCCATACGTCAGCGGCGATAATCGGGGTATGGATACCCTTGATGAGCCGTGTATCGGGCGGTATCTGCCGGAAATCGGTTTTGCCGGAAGGTGTCCAGCGGAGTTGACCAATATAGACGGGATTTTGCAGGATATATTTCACGGTGCGCTGTTCAAACAGATGACCCCGTCGGGTACGGATACCGCAGTCATTGAGAGCGGCGGCAATGGTACGCATACTTTGGCCGGAAAGAAAATCCGTATAAATACGCTGTACAATGGGAACGGCGGTGGGGTCGGGATAATAGCGCCCGTTTTCGATACGATAGCCGAAGGCAGGAATGGTGACGGGTTCACCACGACTGACCTTTTCCGTCATGCCCCGTTTGACCTCTTCACCGAGATTCACGCTGTAATATTCGTCCATCGCCTCTATCATGGCTTCCATCAGAACGGAGAGTTTATCATCACCGATATTTTCCGAAACGGAAATGACATCAATGCCGCACTGTCGGCGGAGCATGGATTTATAAACGATGCTGTCCTCACGACTGCGGGCAAAACGGCTGAATTTCCAGACAAGAATGGCATCAAAGGGTTTGGGGGATTGTCTGGCGGCGGCAATCATGCGGTTAAAAGCGGCACGTTTGGCGGTATGGCGGCCGCTGATACCCTCATCGACAAAGATATATTCCGCAGGCAGATTATATCCGTTGTGTGCGGCATACATCCGTATTTTTTCCAGTTGTGAAGCCGGAGAATATTCCGTCTGGTCATCCGTTGACACCCGTATATAAGCGGCGGCAGTTTTCATTCTATATCGCTCCCTGACATCAATTTTTTGCCTTTGTCGTATATTTTATGAACGGGCAGGAACGATTATGGTAAATGTCCTTTCAGAAATCGCAGACACTAAAAAGACACCGACTGTTGAACAGCCGGTGTCCTATTATGGTTTTCAATTGTTTTTTATTCCGTCAGATTTTTGGTAAACAGCTTGTACTGCGATTTTCCATGCTTTTTGACATAGTACAGCATCTGATCCGCCCGATTGAGTGCTAATTCAAATTCCTCTCTTGAACCGCCCGGGAACGGCGCAATACCGATGGAACAGGATATTTTTTTCTCGTCAGGAATATATATGTCCATTTTGAGCTTTTCCTTGATTTTATCAACAAAACCGTCGCTGATTTCCTGATAAATCCTTTGGGCGAAATGAACGCCGTCCTCTGCTTTTTTGTCATACAGCAGAACGATGAATTCATCACCGCCGTATCGTACCGCAAGACCGTTTTCTTTTGACATACGCTGAATCAGATGGGCAAATGTCACCAGTACCAGGTCGCCTACCTCATGTCCGAAGGTATCGTTATAGTATTTGAAATTATCAAGGTCAATATAGAGCAGTACGTTGTTTTTGTTGTTGCCCTGCGAACAGATAATATCGGTTTGTTGGCTGAAGCCGCTTCGATTGGTATTGCCTGTGAGGTGATCCGTTACAGCGGATTGTTCCAGACGGCGGTTCATGCGTTCAATCATGAGACGGTTGTCGATACGGCGGATCATTTCGCAGAACTGGAAGAAAGCGAATTTCAGGATCATGAGGTCATCACCGTTGAGCAGTACACGAGTGCCTACGGTACGCCGCTTGATTTTTACATAACCGAGGAAAACAGTTTCTGTGCCGGCCTCTTCCATCATGGGAACGCCGATGATCGTCATAATGGGTTCATCCTTCAAAAAGCGCATGACAGGCGTGAACTGTGTGAAATTCTTATCGGTGCGGTTGGAAAGGAAAGCCTGTTTGTAGGTGCGGAAAAAGTCGAATATATGGTCGAATTCCTCGTCGGACAATGTGAGGTTTTCATTGTCCAGCATCCACTCACGTTTATTATTGACACGGCGCAGAATGATGATCTCATCAATATTGTAGCTGTTCTTGATGACAGCGGCGGTATTGCAGTAAAGGTCCTCTACCGTCATGTTTTCACGGCTGATCGCTTCCTGCAGAGAGGTAAGGAATTTAATATCCTTTTCCCGTTGGTCAAGCTTCATTTCTGCGGCGGCATGGCGGGTGATCTGCTTGATTTTATCCAGCGGCAGATGATCTTCCTGTTTCATAATAGGTTCGGGATTATGTTTGTGATGTTTCTTGAAATAAACGAGCCGTTCTTTTTTGCGTTCCAGTTTTTCCTGTTCGCAAAAATGGATACCCGTATTGATGGCCTGTTCTGCTTCGATATACATCCCCTGTTTAAGATACAAGGCCGAGAGTTCGGTATAATAAATGGGCATAGCGAAGAAAAGCGAACTGTGAGAGGTTTTTGCTCTGTCCGCCGCTTTGGTGAATTCCGCAAGGCTGAGGGTGTAATTGTTTTCGTATTCATACAGCATTCCCTTGAGCAGATGATACAGTAAAAGATCCTCGTCCCATACACCGTCTTGGGCTTCTTTGAGTACCAGAATCATGTGTTCCACGATGATGTCCATTTTACTGAGGTAATAATAGCTGTTGTAATATTCCTTCTGATAATAACAGCTCATACCGATAATGCTGTAGAGTTTGATGGTACTGCAGGAACGTATCGAATAAAGACGCATTTCCTTCATCATTTTGAGAATGAGTTCCACTGTGGCGATAGCGCCCTGATAATTCTCCGCTACAAAATGCACCATCGCAACATTATAAAGGGAATTCATCACGTCGTCCGGTTCTTCCAGATCGGTGAGATTGAGGACACTTTGAATAAGATAGGAATGCGCCTTTTCAAAATCCTCCAGAATAATGCTGTTATAGCCAAGACCGGCTAACATATGGGATTCTCTGAGCGGATTCGGTTTTCTTAATACGGCGAGTCTTTTTTCATACATATCCCGGACAAATCTATGATAACCCGAACGGGAATACAGGATGATATTTTTCATATAGGCATTGAGCAGGAATTTATCATTACCGATTTCGGTGCCCAATTGGATACCTAAATTAAAATAATAGGGCGTTTTCAGACCAAGCGCAATATCATGGATAGTATCCGGTTCATTTTCAAAGCCGAAAACATAGATATAGGCGAGGAAATTGGAGAAGCCGTAATTAGAGGCCTGTTCAACGACATCGTCATCACATTTATAGTTAAAGTCGTAGTCGAAAATATCCTTTCCGATACCGCAGTAAGTAGACCACATCAGTATTTTGGCTTTGCAGGCGAGGAAACTGTCATTCATTTCATTGGCAATTTCAATACATTTTTCGCAATATTTGATAACGATATCGGAATGGGCGGCAATCATTCTGGCTCTTGCACAGGTGTAATAATAGATATAGCGCATATAGCGGTCTTCACTGACATGACACTGCATATTAGTGAGCTTATCACACATCACCAATGCCTGATCGACCTTTCTGAAATTCATATCAATGAGTACCGCCAGCAGGATGAAGCTGATTTGTTCACTCTTTTCAAACCGTACTGTTTTTTCGTCAATACGGTTGAGGATGTTGTTCATATAATAATAGGCATCCTCTAAAGAGAAGGTGTAATACATATTTCTGAGTTTGAGAAGATAGTCATTTTTATATTTCTTGTCAAACCAGAATTCATCCTGTACATCCATTGTTCGTTCACTGTCCAGCCGACCCCATTCCAATTGAAGATCCTGACCGGAAACGGATTGCAGAAGATCATTCCATACCTGCTTTTTATAATCCGTAATCATGAATTCATCATTGTACATGAGAATGGTATGGATATCCATTGCCTGATCGACAATAGCCCGCAGTAACTTAATGGTACTGTAGGGGGCAAGATGGAGTTTTGAAATAATCAGGATAAGGTCATGTTCCTTGGAAATAAATTCCAATATACTGAGGATATTCTGCATCATGCGGTATGATTCATACTGTATTTCAAAATACATGACATCTTCTTTTCGTGAGCAGAAATTATCCCGTATGAAACCGGCGAGTGTTTCAATGTGCATAGAATACACATTGCATTTTCGGAGAAAATTTTCCGGTGTCATCGTATCCTTGTAATAGGTGTCATAGCACTGACGTATCCACTGCAGGAAAGGGGCATAGGAACTGTGCATATCATGCATAGCATACTCATGATATAAAAAAACCTTGTCCTTTGTTTTGGCCACCTTCGCCAGTATTTCATCCTTGGTGATATCAAGCGTATTATAGTGCTTGATAAAAATGAGACTCTTATGCTGTTTTTCGACATAAGAAGCGACAACGCTCTGCACATACGTTTTAAAATCCATACGATCATTCCAATTTTTTCAAGAATTATCGGCGCATGGGCGGTGTACGCCGACCATTTTATTATATTGATTCCATTATATATCATCTCAAAAAAATAGTCAATGTTTTATTATGGAAGAAATATATAGAATGTTATGTGCCATGTGCAATTTTCCATGTGCAATATGCAACAGAAAGGAAATTAGGAGTGAGGAGTGAGGAGTGAGGAGTTAGGAGTGAGGAGTGAATGATTCGCTGGATTTTTTCACAAAAGTGCGATTTAACGTTCGTGACAAAAAATAACCGTACCGTTCATTTCTGAATGGTACGGCGAAAGATTTATGCTGTGTACAGATATAGGTTATGCTTGGCGGTGTGAAAAGCGCTTGCGGTTGACATCAACTCCACACTCCACACTCCACACTCCAAATTCCTAACTCCTAACTATGTGTCTGTATGGGTTATGCTTGGCGGTGTG
>ONYQ01000034.1 GCA_900322145.1 uncultured Eubacteriales bacterium | reverse complement strand
GGTTGTTGTAAAAGATGCAACAAAAGCCTGTTTCGAGTATGTCAAAGACTTTTTTGACAAGGCTGATTGGATAATCAATGCTACTGACCCTGACCGTGAAGGTGAATTGATATTTGCGTACATCTATGAAGCTATGGGCTGTACAAAGTCGTGGAAACGAGTATGGATAGAGGACTTGACACCGCAAAAAATACAGTATGCCTTTTCACACCTTAAAGACAGCAGTGAGGTTATCAGCATACAGCAGGCCGGACGATCCAGAGGGATTGCCGATTGGCTGTGCGGCATTAACCTGACGATTGCGGCAACGGTCAAGATGTCATCGCAGGAAATGTTATCGGTCGGCAGAGTACAGACACCTGTGTTGGCTATGGTGGTTGAGCGTGAGAAAAAGATTCAGGGACACGTCAAAACACCGTTCTGGAGATTGCTTGCAGAGTTTACGACACCGAACGGCAATTTCACGGCAGAATATGAAAAGGGACAGTTTGACAATGAAGCGACAGCAAAAAGTGTGTTGGCAAGCTGTACCGGCAACGGCACTGTAACATCAAAAACTGTAAAGAAAAAGACGGTCGGACAGCCGTTGTTATTCAATGCCACACAGCTTCAAGCAACAGCCGGTAAGAAGTTAGGCTGGGACTTGGACAAAACCGTCAAGGTTATGCAAAGTCTGTACGAACATAAGTATATGACATATCCCCGAACATCATCTGAA
Organism: uncultured Eubacteriales bacterium; assembly: GCA_900322145.1. Classification (GTDB taxonomy): domain Bacteria; phylum Bacillota; class Clostridia; order Oscillospirales; family Acutalibacteraceae; genus UBA1213. The sequence continues at coordinate 14,669 of ONYQ01000034.1, read as the reverse complement.
CATCTGACCGTTGCTATGCAGCCGGAGGTCACGACAACACTTATCAGGCTTTTTCAATTACCTGAGTATAGTCAGTATGCACTTCTAAAGGAACAGTGGCAGCCATACAGCAAACGACATTTTGATGACAGCAAGGTTGACAGCCATCCGGCGATTGTGCCAACGATGAATGTACCGAAAAGCCTTTCGGAGATACCGTCAGAGGAAGAAAGACAGCTTTATGATCTGCTTGTCAAGTCGATTATCCGTATCGTTTACCCGAAAGCTGAAATCGAAGATACAACGGTTTTGCTCGATGTCAACGGCAATCCGTTCAAGGCCACCGGCAGTGTCATTATCAATAACGGATGGTATGCGGTTGATGCGATGCCGGAGAAGAAAGCCACCTTGCCGCCGATCAGCGAAGGTGAAAGCTATCCGGGCAAGTACGGACTAAAACAAGGCTTTACGGAACCGCCGAAACGATACACGGAACCGGAGCTTATAACGGCAATGGAAACAGCCGGAAAGCACCTTGAGGACGAAGAAGCAAGAGCATTGATGAAGGCTGAAAATAAAGGACTTGGAACGGCGGCAACACGGGCGGCAATCATCAATTCGCTTTTTTCAAGAGAAAGAGCCTATCTGACCAAAGACGGAAAATCCATTCTGCCGACAGAAAAAGGTATGTTCCTGATCGAGCATTTACCCGTTGAGGACTTGAAAAGTCCCGAAATGACCGGACAGTGGGAAAAACGACTTCACGATGTAGCAACAGGCAAAGAGGACTTTAACGGATTTATTGCTGATATGAATCAGAATGTCAGGAATTGGTACTCTGTTATTGCGGCGTATGATGGCGAACCGTTCATCTCAAAGGAACAGCAACAACAGCTCTCCTGTCCGTTCTGCGGTGCAAAGGTCATCAAAAAGAACGGCTATTTCTGCTCCGCAAAGAAGGATACAGGCTGTACGTTTTCTATAAATCAGGAAATATGCGGCAAGAAAATAACGGATGCACAGGCGTTACGACTTATCGAAAAAGGAAAGACAACTCTTATCAAGGGCTTCAAGAAAAAGAACGGAACCGGAACATTTGATGCTTATCTTGTTGCTGACAAAACGGAGAAAAAAATCAAGTTTGAATTTCCCAAAAGATAAAAAAAGAATACTTTCCGCAAGCAAGTAAAGCTACGATTCGCTTTGCTTGCTATTTTTTTGTCCAAAAACAGAAAGGACGATTGTAATGGAATATAAGAAGTTTACTCCCGAACAGCTTGACAGGGCAAAAAACGCTGATCTGATCGAGTTTTTAAGGGCATATTACGGCTTTGAATTCAAGACAGCCGGACACTACTATCAGTGTGAACAGCACAGCAGTCTGATCGTCTACGCTGACCGCAAGGGCTTTGTATGGAACTCTAAAAATATATCCGGCGGCGATACGATAGACTTTCTCCGCAAGGTCGAGAGCAAGTCCTTCCCCGAAGCAGTTGAAGCAATTATCGGTAAAACGGCTCCGGTCGTATGTCAGCCTGCACCGGCTTATAAATCTGAACCCGGTAAACTGATACTCCCACCGAAAGCCGAAGGAAAGTATGACAGGGTGTTCGCTTACCTTGCCGAAACAAGAGGCATTTCACCGGCTGTAATATCAGACTTTATGAAGTCGAAACAGATATATCAAGACACCAAAGGGAACTGTGTTTTTGTCGGCTTCGACGAGAAGGGTACGGCTAAATTCGGAGCCGTCAGAACTACCCTGACGGAGAGAAAGTATCGTGGTGACTGCAAGAACTCCGATAAACGATATGCTTTTTCTCAGATAGGTACAGACAGCACAAGGCTGTACATATTTGAAGCACCGATAGACCTGTTGAGCCATTGTACAATGACGGATCAGGCATACGGTAAAACAGGTGCTTATAAAGAACAGACAAGGCTTGCCCTTTGCGGAAGCTCTGACGTGGCATTGAAAGCGTTTTTAGAACGTCATCCCGAAGTCAAGACCATAAACCTACGCTTGGACAATGACGAAGCAGGAAGAACGGACAGCTCGGTACTTATATCTATAAGCTGAAAGAAATAGCTTCAAAAGGCTTTTTCAAAGTGAAAAGGTACATTCTCGGAAAACTGACGGGCGTACAGTTGAGAATGTACCTTTTTGTTTGTCGTGCGGTCACGAAGAAAAACGATATGTGGAACAGCTTCAATGACATTGCTGATGCTTTGCAGATCGCAAGAAAAAAGGTCATAGCGGTTATCAATGAATTGGTCGGTCTGGGCTTTATCCGAAAACTGCGTGTACTGAAAAAGGACGGCAGTTTCTCCGATAATCATTACTCGGTATATGATATGCTGAAATCCGGCGATACGCTTGTTGTCGGTTCGCTGTATTGTTTGGGAGAAAACACTGCGGAGATCATCAGGAATATGGAGTTTTTCATGTACTGCAATGTTCGTCTTGATATTCTTGATCTGCCCGTTACTTTTTCGGAGGGAGAGTGTTTGAATGGGCGACCTGAAAAAACATACCTGTTGCTTTACCGGTCACAGAGTTATTCCTTCGGGCGAAAAAGAAACTATCCGCCATTCACTCAAATCAGCCGTTGAAAAAGCGATACAGAACGGTTACAGATTTTTCGTAACCGGCGGTGCATTGGGATTTGATACAATGGCGGCTCAGACGGTGCTGAAATTAAAGCGGCAATATCCGCATATTCGTCTGATACTTGTCCTGCCGTGTATCACACAGACAACGGAATGGAAACAGGCTGATATTGACGAATATGAGCGTATAAATTCTTTGGCTGATAAGGTGGTATATACTTCAAGAGAATACACTTCCGGCTGTATGCACAAGCGGAACCGTCATCTTGTCGATAACAGCAGCTTGTGTATCTGCTATCTGACAAGGCTCTCAGGCGGCACAGCCTACACCGTCCGATATGCTGAAAGTAAAAAAATCAATGTTTTCAATCTTGCAGACAGACAAAAAACAGTATCAAAATAACCATCTCAAAAAGTGTATCAAAAATCTTTGTCAAAACAGCCATTTCAGGCTAAAATTTTAGTTCAAACATAGAATCATCTCAGCGGCAATCGTTAATTGCCGCTGAGATGACGCAAAGACTTTGATGGATTATGCTGATGTAGGGCTTGTCAGGAGCAAACGGTGACGCTTCATCTTCATACGCCGAATGGTTGTGCAGAGCAGCAGATGATAGGCATCACTCAACCGCAGCCTTCTTTTGCTTTGCCGCTTTTTCTTTCTTTTTCTTATTCTTCATGCTGACAACAAGTACGATAATCAACGGAATATAGGTGGAAGCCGGCAGCAGGAACCCGAAGCATTTCAGCGTTTCTGACTGAACAAGCATATTGAATATTCCGTGATAGATAATTGCCAGCATCAGCAGTGAGAAAGTACCGCAATAGAAGAGCTTCGTCTTTTTCTTCACAAAACTCATGCCGTATCCTACTGCCGCCGTACAGATACCGTGCATGAGTGCCGTGGAGAAGCCTCTGATGATGGCCCATTCTATTGATACATTTTCCACGCTGTTCACAAGAATGTATGTATTCTCAAAAAGTGCAAAACCAATACCAACAGCGAAAGAAGCTGTCAGGAGTTTATCACGGTTGTCTGTGATCACGAAAGCATAAACAAGAATTGGGAGTGCCTTTGTGATCTCCTCTGTGGCCGGTGTAATATTAGTGGTGACAAACAGGGTGTTATAGCCTAAAAGCTGGAGCAGAATGCCGTTGACTTCTGAAATAAACAGAGCAGAGCTGATACCTATCAATATAAATATCATGACGGAGCGTGAAGCCTTTTGGATCAGCGGAAGACTGAGCAGCAAAGGGACAAACATACAGATAAATAAAATATAGATCATGTTCTCCATTTCTTGTTCCCCCTTACTATCAGCGGCATCATGGCCACTGTGATAATCCCTGTAATGCAGCAGCAGACAAGTGTAAGGACTTCATTGTCACGGCTCATCGCATAGCACTCCGTAAAAATAGCTGCCGTATAGATCAGTGCTAAAAGATTGTAGGGTCTAAGACATCTGACTACACCGAAATCAACGTCAGGAAAAATGAGATGCTTCAAATTAAAATAAGAGGCGGGTAAGGCAAACAGAGCCAACACTCCCCCCTGTATCTTCCACAGGATGGAAATATCGCTCATCAGGAAAAGCAGTACATACATAACGATAACGGCCACCGGAGCGGCAAAAGCAATCAGTCTGTACTTCAAGAACGCCTTTGAACGGTCGTCCAACAGAGAATCGACCGTTCCGAAATTAGAGGAAAAGAAGAACATCAAACTGCCTATCATGCCAAGAAAACCGATCTGGACATTGTTAATGATATTGCCGCCGGTCAAAAGACTAACAATAGTGAAAAGCCTTCCAAAGGCTATACAGCCAAGGGAAAGTGTTATCATCTGTGCATAAAGAGCCTGTCGCGGACGGAAGAATTTTATTCCTCCGAAAATAAATCCGATCAACGCACAGACACAAACGATAATGTTTGCGATCAAATACATACTCAAGACGTACCTCCTTCGTTAGCTGGAAGCAAACAAAAAATATAAAAAGCACTTGACAGGGCTGTATTAACAGCCCTGTTCATTTCCATGCAGCACCGCACAAGGACTGCCCTGCGATGTTGACCCGCCGCTTCGGCATTATCCCTGTGTGGTGTTGATTGATAAAATTTATTTGTTGATGAACAATTTGCTTTCAGCTACAAGAGCTGTGGTATAACCTCCCGTAATTTCTGCGGACGGCTTGACAACTCCCGATTCTCTCTGAACGAACATGGTGACGCGGTTATCCTTCATCAGGTGGTCATCATCGAATTGAACCGCACCTTCGTTCAGATCGACCTGCGTTTTATTGTTGCTGTTCATGACATACTCCCAAGGAGTATTTTCCTCAAGGCCGGAAGAAGCCGCTTCAAGATTCTTTGTATACGGAACATAGTCATACTGTGCAAAGGCGATTCTTGTCACCGGAGAACTAAGATAATCCTTCGGCATGGTGGAGAGCTTTTTCCCCGATACCTTCTTTGCCCGATTGTTGTAGCTCTGTACGGCCGACGCAGAGGTATAGTACATATATATCTCCGGTCCGGTGGTACCTTCGTTAAGGTTGGTTCCTATGAGCTGACCGCTTTTATCTATTTTGGCAACCGGAGAATAGTAGAGCTGATAACGATCGGATAAGATTCCTTCGGGGTGAAATTCCTCGCCTACGGTGCATACGATATCATAGATTGCCTCATTGACATCGTTGAATCCACGATAACCGAAGTAAACACTCTTCCCTCCTGCATCTCTGTTCAGATCTATATCACAGAAGTCTGTACAGCCCTGTGCCAGCAGTTCGAGCTGTGCCGCTTTGGGCGTATCTCCCGATGCGGTATAGATCTTATTGAAATAGGTTGATGACGTTAACTCGTACTTTGCATGGATAAAGTTAAGCATACTTGCGTCACCAAAAGGCTTTGCCCGCTCGGTGGTCACAATCTTGCCGTTTTTGATCTCGGTCTTATCCTTCATATCGACTGCAAGAACCGTAGCATGACCCGCAAGGAAAACTTCCTCGCTGAGATCCAGCTCGGTGATGGGCTTTCCGGGAGATACACCGATATTGTAGGAATAGTAAACGAAGTAATCCTTGTTGTTCGCCATTCTTATCGGTGCGGAATTGGATGCACAGTAATAAACCGCATTGTCGAACTGCATCTGCTCAGGAACATACTTTGCATCGGACTGATAAAGCATGATGCCCGTTATGGCTTTTTTGGGGTCGTCCGTTCTGACAAGGCCGAGATATGCCGCAGGATTGCCGCCGCTCGGAGGAGTCGGATCCTCTCCACCCAAAACGTAATTGTACCATGCCTTTTCGGGTTCGCCCGCCATGTTATAGAGCAGTACTTCGTCCGAAGCGGCGGATGTCGCTGCTACCATGGCGTTAAGATCGACCTGCTTGTCGTAATTCGCCAGCACATCCTTGTTGGTGGATTTTGCCGCATCTCTTGTTGACGATCCGACAAATATCCTTGCAATGTATTTTTTCCTGATGACCTGCTTTTTGACATACATAAACACCGAAGGACCCGGCTTATGTACCGATTCGCTATACTCGTCCTTGATCTCTACGGATATCAGATCAGTAGTAAAGATCTTTGTTTTCTTGCCTTCCTCTTCCGTCATGGTCGTACATTCATCATCTGCCCATTCGGGATAGGAGAGATTGAAGGCTGTCAACTCATAGGGATCCTTCATATCCTGCACGGAGCAGAAATCTCCTTCAGGTGTATTGCCGCCGAGAGTAAGCTCGCCGGAAACATCACAGGTAATCGTGCCGTTGTCGCTTGTGCCGTCGTGACGGTTCTGGGAGATAACGATATCATCAAGCGTAAGACGGGCATGATCCTTTACATATCCGCATACATACAGGTTTGTCGGGAGCAGTGCCATCTGTCCGCATTTGATATTGAAATTGCCCTGATCCTCTCTTGTATATCCCCGCGATACCTGATCGTTCATGCCCAGCAAACCGTTAGGTGCCATATAGGCGTTTTCGGGAGAGATGCCTCTGATGATCCAATCCGTCACAATATGACGTTCTGCCACGACCGTTGCCGCAACGTAGCTGGCACTTGTTGCAGCACTTGAAGCTGCCTTGTCGGAATAGGTCAGTGCTTTATCAATGGTGTAGGGCAGGCTTGAAAGGTAAGGCTCACCTCTGAATATCTGCACATCGGTAATCGCACGATAGGGGTTGTAGCTCCAGCAATAATACAAGTGGAGATATTTCTGGTTGCTTTCGGCAGAATATCCCTTGTAGAAATAGGACTGTGCCAGGTTCACTCCCTTTGAACCGTCCGCTTCCTCAACGCCGGGAATAGCGGAGAGGGTATCAAAAAAGTCTGAAATATTGGCTAAGGGTTTACCCATATCGGAGTCGGTGCCGAAGCCGAAGAAAATGCCTGAAAGGTATTTGGTTCCTTCGGTATATTTGACCTCCGGCTCATAGTACAGATAAGTTTTTGTGTTGTCCCAGGTGTAACTCTTATTGGTCACATAGCCGGTGTAGCTGAAATTGTAAACGTGTAATCTGCCCGGCTTGAAGGCACCGAATTTTCCTCTGTCGTTATAGCGGGTGGTGTTGAAGTTATAGGGCAGGCCGCTGAAGGTTGTCACAGCTTCCCAGCCGGGTTCTGCCTGACTGTGATCGGTGACAAGATGGAGCTTGCCGACCTCAATGGGGGTTCCTGCTTTTTCGTTGGAGGTGAAGAACAGGCCGTCCAGATCTTCCGGAAATTTTTCATTCTCGTCCGCATTATCGGCAGGGAAACCGAGCGTGCCGGCACAAGCGTAGGTTATCTCTCCGAATTTGACAGAACCTTTGGGCGTATTGGTCGCTACCCTTATATCACGCACGGCCAGCTTCGGGTCAGTGGTGGTCTTGAAGCCGATATAGGTGAACTGACTTTCATCTGCCCATGACTCTCTTGCATCGGGAGAAAGATTCTGATCGATTATCTGATAACCGCCCTTTTTGATAATCTTGCTCTTGGCGAGCTCAGCCGTTTTGCCTGATGCCACAACAAAATCCATGTAATACTGCTTTGTCCCATCGCCTATTTCGGTACCGCTTTCGGGATCAGCATCGGAGGAACGGTTCTTGAGGGATTTCTCGGTATAGTAATTGATGTAAATACCGTTTACTTCGTCCTTCTTGGCACCGGTGTTGCAGTTGCCGGGCATGACCTGTCCGAAGAAGCTCGCACAGTCATAGCCTTTCTGCCTGTTCGGATCGCCGTAAACGATATGAAAGACATTCCCGTGTTCATCGGCTTTGAGGGGACTTCCCGCATTCGGGTCGGTGGAGATATATACACATACCCAGCCGTTCTGAGCCTCATATCCGTTCAGGTCGGCAATACGGTTTTTATTATCCTTGACCGCTCTGTATTGAACATTGGTATTATTTCCGTTGATAGTCCTTATGTCGAGGACATAATCGGGCATATCCGTATATTCCTTCGCCTGATGCCTTTTGAAGTAATCTACCAGATAGCTGACCAGATACCAGATCAGCGTAACGGCAAGCACACCAAGAGAGATCCAGCCAAACACAGCACTTACCTTTGCTGAAATAGTCATCACCGTTGTGAAAAAGGAATTCAATGCCGTCCCAACGACAGAGGTTGCCGTCTTTGTGAGAGCAACTACAACACCTGCAATACCATATTTGCCGGCAAGGAAGGTAAGTACCGTTACGCCGGAACTTAATATGCTTACATATTTCATAACGTTATTGGCCTGTTTCTTTGCCTCTTCCCAACCGTTCATTGTCTCCTCATTAAGCAGCTGCCCGGCGGCCTGGATACGGATAAAGTCAGAGGTGAAAGCAACCTTTTTGTTTGCCATATCAGGGTCGGTATTGAACCAAACGGAAATCGTTTCTGTCCCCATACCCTCTTGTATCTTTTTCTTGGATTCGTTGATGAGCTGATCGACCTGCTTATTCTTCTCGTTTTTTCCAAGATTGGAGATCATCGACACAAGTCCGACCATGCCCAGCATCTTACGCTGTGCAACCGTCATGGATTCGATCACGGGATAGAGTTTTCTGAGATCGACCTCCTCCGTCGTCTGCTTGCCGATATTGACAAAAAACTCTCCAAGAGGCATTCCTTCATACGCTTCATAGGTGTTGAGGAAATTATAGGAATTAACAAACGTTACCGCATTGTCGTTTTCGGATACCTTATCGACATTGTTCACGACTTCCTCAACGCTGGTATTTTTTACCTCGCTGATAAACTGTTCTTCATCGTAAACGGCAAGACCGTTTTCATAACCCGTTGCAAACAACTGGAGCTGCTTGAAAAGGACTCCGGCATCATCGCCCAATTCCTTGTCATACTCTGTCAGTTCATCCTGAGAGGCATCCTCATCCTCGATGACATTCCAAAGACCGCTTTTCTTGATATTGCCCGCCCAGGTAACGTCAACCTCTTCGCCGGTTTTTTCATCCGTTTCCTTATCCAGCGGGGTAAGTCCTGTGGAAAGGTAGTTCGTGATGGCACCTACCGTACCTGTACTGGCATGGGTGATGATCTTGGCAAAAAATGCGGTATCGGCTTTGCCCTGCACGATGTAATCGCCCAGCTTCATATTATCGGCTTCGGGAACGCTGAAAAGATTGAGTCCCTCATAGGCTTCGATTGCCTTCGGGCTGCCGTCCTTATAATTGATGACAAACTCGTTGGCGGATTCGTTCATCGTTTCCGCCGCACCGTAATTTGATTTTTCCATCTCTTCACTTGCTTCGGCGAAATTCTTGATTTGATAACCGCCGTTCATATGAAGAAGTTTTATGTCATACAGTGCTTCATCTCTGTTTTCCGTGAGCTTATAGCCCAGAAAAACGTAATCCTTTCCGGTACCGGAATTAAGTTCCTTGGCGGAACATACATATCCTTCGTTTTCGCAGGCAGAACGGGCTTCCGCTTCTGTCTTGCCCTGAAATATCTTTATTTCCGATATGTAATATTCCTTTTCCGCAGCGGATACCTGTCCGACCTTATTGAGGGGGATTTCAAAGAGAAAGCAGGCTGCGAGAAGGATAGATACCGTTTTTAACAGAAAGAAGATCAGTCTTCTCATTGTATGATCCTTAGTTCTTACCATTTTCCTTACCTCCTTCCGTTGCGGCTTTCATTCTTTTCTTGTATATCACCAGTGTGATGGTAGTGATAAGACCCGCCGCAAGGAATACAATGATGATGACCCAACTGCCGTCACCGAAAATCGAAGCTGTCACAACCATGTCTGCTTCCACGTTTCGCAGTTCCTTTGCACTCAGTGTGCCTTCATCGGCTTGAAAATACTGCATCTGATACTGGCTCATCCATTCGGAGATCATGATGCTTTTATCGGTGGTAGTACCGACCCGAACATATGAGTTTTTGTAGAGTCCGCCGTTCATGATGCGAGCCGTTCCCATCGCACCATCCTCCAGGGCAAGATTGGCAACGCCGTTGCCCTTGTCGCTGGTGTTGTCCTTGATGATCATTTTTCCTTTGAGGGTGATATTGTAGCGGTCGTCTACAAAAACGCCGCCGCCGTAATCTCCGGCATGGTTATTGATGATTTCACAGCTTGAAAGAGCTACGTTATTGTCCTTGACGTATATGGCACCGCCCTTTTTCTTTGCATCATTGTTGCGGAATTGGCAGTTGTGGAACACCACCGCCCCGTTATTCTTCGGGTCATCCTTGATAAGGACTGCTCCTGCGTTTTCATCGGCGTGATTTCCCGCAAAGGTACAGTTATGAGCTGTTATTTGGGTCGCTGATGCATATTTGGTATCGATAGCCGTACAGATCACGCCGCCGTCCTCGTGGGCTTTATTGCCGGAGAAAACCACGTTGTTCAGGGTAATCACGCCGGCAAACGAATAGATGGCACCGCCATCGTCCTCACTGTAACAGTCATCTATCTTTGCGTCCGAAATAGTGACTTCACCTCTTTCAAGGTAAATACCGCCGCCGCAGCATTCATCGGTGCTGTCGATAGTCTTGCAAGAGTAAATTCTGCCGCCCGTCATCGTGAATTTCGTTTTTGTGGAACCTCCCGAAACATTGACGGCACCGCCGTCTGCATCGGTTATGCAGTCATAAATCGTTCCGCCTTCCATACGGAATTCTCCGTTTTCATCAATGTGAACGCCGCCGCCGGTGTTGGAGCTTGCTCCTCCCGTAATAACGCCGCCCTTGATGCCGTCGTATCCTGTACTTTTGGGTCTGCTGTCCCTGACCGTGAATACCGCATTTTCCTGTACTCTGAAAACGTTTCCGTCCGATTTCATCTCGTGGTTTCTGTTACGCTTGACGCAATGCCCGTTAAGATCGAGGGTAACGTGCTGACCCTCCTTTATGATCACCGAGTCGTCATGTATCCAGTCCTCGCCGAGGGTTATGACGGCTTCCTTATCCGTGCCTGCGTTGGCATTCGCGTAATGCCACGCCTCGGAAACGTAAGTAAATTCCTTCGTTGTTTGCAGTTCTTCACCGCTGTATATCTCAACGATCACTCCTCCGGCTATATTTTCTGCCGCATTTGCTCCCAGTGCCGTGAATGACGAGAGGAGCAGGCATACAGCAGGAATGACGGATATAAATTTTGAGATTCTTGATGCTTTCATCATTCAATGCTCCTCCTTTCATTCAACGCCTGTCCGGCTTTTGCCGGAGCGTTTTTTGTTTACGGAATACAGTACTACCGCGGCAGCACCTATGATAAAGATCACGATTCCTGCAACGATAATGAAACCGGGACCGTATGAGAAGATAGAGGCAGTGGTTGCCGCACCGGTGGGCTGCCAGATGGCATACATCGTAAGGATGGCACCTTTTTCAGAAGTAAGATTATTGACGTACTCCTGCTCCTTGTACATCGTACCCATGCCGTCTGCCTGTGTGTTCCAGCCTACAAATCTATAGCCCTTACGGGTGAATCTGTTTTTCTCTAATTTTACAGACGTGCCATAGGTAGCTGTTCTGTTGGAGATGGCACCTTTTACAGAGGATTTTTCCTCTTCGGGAACGTTTTTGTCGTAGGCTATTTTATAGGTAATAGAGTCGTTGACAAAGACAAAATCATAATCGTTTTCACCATTCTTGCTGATGATGCCCACTCCCTCATTGGTGTAGCCGTTGATGTAATAACCTGTCGGAGCTTTTGTTCCGGCAATATTGATGCTGTCGCCGTTATAGCCCTCCGCAGTCATGACCTCCTGATCGCCTACCATTACCTTCAGATATAGCTTGAAGGCGAATTCTACGTTTATCGTCTTGGTGATTTTCGGATAAACGTTGCTTCCCGATTTGAAAGTAAGCTCGTAGGTACTCTGATGGTTGTTTTCGTAGGTACTGTTCAGCTTCCATTTCAGACCGGAATCATCCACCGGTTCAAAGGTATCATTCTCGGGGAAGGAAATGTTCTCCATACTTGCATTTTCGCTGTTCGCCTTCCATGTCAGCCCATATTGATCCACCGCCGAAACGGTTATGATCCTTGACTCTTCCTCATGGGGGTCGATGGTCTTTGCCATATCCACCTCAAAGTCATCAGGATAGGGATACTTATCGCCGCCGATATGGATCTTTGTGATCTTTTCCTCATCGCCATAGACCTTGTGTACGATATGCTGAGAAACGGTGTTGATACCGTTGATGTAGACCTTTACGTCCGCTTCAAAATCTCTCCATGTTCCCCATGAACCGAAGGAGGTGACGACCTCCACCGCACTGGGGAATTTATTCTCGTCGCAGTCATACTCAAATGTGTATTCTTCGTCCTCATCGTCCAAGGATTTTTGGATGTCGCCGGTGGTCTTGACGAGGCGTTCACTGCCAAGTCCTTTATTATCCTTTGCGTAAAGGCGTATGTATGCGTAATCCCACCAGTCAGCGTCATCGGTGACCTTGATATGCACCTTGACTTTATAGCTGCTGAAGCTCGTGTTAACCCTCTCAAGAAGCCTGCATTCGCCGGTCTTGCTGTCAAAGGCCACCCTATATCCGTTGTCATCGCAGGAGAATATCTTCTCCGGCTCGGTTTCGTTGTATTTACCGTAGCCTGTGGTGAAAGTGGCATCACCACTGTTTTTCGGGGCGAGAAAGCCGATTTTTGAGCCTTCCGCTAATTGTCCCGTTACGGTTATCCTCTTAAAGAATCTGGCAGCCACGTTGTCCGCACTGCCGTCTTTTATGTTGTCGGCCACTATTATTTTTCCTCCCGCCAGCTTCAGCAGGCCGTTATAGAAGTATATGCCCGCACCGCCCTTTGCCGATCGGCAGTTGGTGATCTCACAATCCTCAATGGTCAGCCATTCGCTTGTGTCCATGTACACCGCACCGCCGCAATTATCGGCCGAGCAGGCATTGATAAGACAGCCCTTGATGTTGAGCGTACCGTGAGAGTTAATCCCGCCGCCGTTGGTTTTGCAGGTATTGTTCTGAATGGCACAATCTGTGAGAGCAGCTGTCGTATACTCGTTCGCCCACAAACCACCGCCGGCTTCTGTAACTACGTTATTTTCCAAGGTGGATTCGGATACGGTAAGCTCTCCTTTATGAAGATAGATGCCCGCACCATTCGAAGCGGTGTTTCCGCCGAAAAGACAGCTTTTCTTGATTTCCGTTTTGCCGGTGGCATCAATATATATGCCGCCGCCGCATGAACTGACATTATTTTCCGAAATATTGCACTCACTGATGGTCATGTTATTGTGATTGATGATGCCGCCGCCGTTGACAGCGTTTTTATTGTTAGTGATCTCTGTTTTTTCGATGGAAGCATCTCCCTTTGACCATATGCCGGCACCGCCTCCATTGGCTATATTGTCGGTAATGACAGTGTCTTTGACGGTGAGTTTGCCGAGGTTGTATATGCCGCCGCCGTCATAGCCATTGCTGCCCTCGATTCTGCAATCCGTCAGGGTTGCGGAAGCTGCCGTGTCCACATACAATGCACCGCCGTTTTCATCGGCCGAGTTGCTCTCGAAAGTGCATCTGTTCAGCTCTGCGGTACCTTCTTTGATGCAGATGCCGCCGCCTGCGTTGGCAGTATTGCCAATGATTTTGATATTATAGAGTGTCAGCTTGCTTTTGCCGGCAACATAGATGCATCCGCCTTCCTTTGCACTGCCGCCCGACAGGAAAGTGCTGCCGTCCGCACTTAAATCCTTTATGGTAAGGGTCGAACCGCCCGTCAGTCTGAAGAGGCCGCCGTCATCGCTTTTGCCGTGGGGTCTGCGGGAGATCGTGTAGCCGTTGGTATAGATAACGTGTTCTCTTCCGTCATTGATCTCAACACAGCTGTTAAGCTCGATATCACCGGAGAGAATGACAGCGTTATCATTCATCAGGCTCGCTTTCAGCGTACCCTCCGAATCCGCATTCCCTTCGGAATAAAAATCCTCAAAATACAGGTGGATTCTTCCGGGGTTGTTCTGACTAACTTCTGCCGCCACAAGCATTCCCCTGCGGTCAAATTTGACTTCGTAATACTGTCCCACGTTGATCATTTCGCCATAAAAATAAACTTTGAAGCTCGTAAAGCCCTCATATTCCTGAGCCTCGCCGGTAGAATGAAGGGTTACGCCGTTATCTACGATATCGCCCACGGAAAGGTCGCCTACATAGATATGCTCATTGAATCGATAATTCTTGGCGGAACTGGTCAGAACGCCAAGGTTTACCGTCATGCCGAAACACAGGATGAGTGCAAGTAACAGGGAGAAAAGTCGTCTTGCAGGATTAGCTTTCTTTTTCATTGTACTCACTTCCTTAATACAGATCATTATCCGGCGGATACTCACATCATCGCATCATTTTTTCTCTTTTTCGTCGATACCATTACCAGCACAGTCAGAAGGATAACAAGAGCAAGTCCTGCTATTGCACCAATAGCCAGAGAACCGCCGGAGAACATCGAACCGATTGTTGCCGCATTATTCGCCGTATTGGTTTGTGTAAGCTCCTTGACGGTAGCCTCCTCGTTTTTGAAGAAAACATAGGTTCCCTTGTTGGGGTCGTCATAGCAGTAATACTTGCTGGTGAGGTTGAACGCCGCTTTCTCGCCGAAGCGGTGA
>ONYQ01000024.1 GCA_900322145.1 uncultured Eubacteriales bacterium | reverse complement strand
CACCGGTACAGTCCGCCCCCATCCACTCATTTTCCGTATCACGGGCATAGTCATTGGCCTGCTGTACCGCTGTCTGTAAGGCTTTTTGTGCCGTTCTCTGCAAATCGGCATCTATCGTCAGATAAACGGAATGTCCCGGTGCCGTTTCAACTGTACGGACAAGCCGGACATTACCATCCTCCCCCGCTTCATAAATATGCTGTCCCGGTGTGCCGCGCAATTCTTCCTCAAAGGCCGCTTCAATGCCGCTTTTGCCGAGCGTATCCGTATAACCATAGCCTTTATCCTTCCGTTCATCGTATTCTTCCTGAGAAATCAGCCCCGTCACTCCCACAATATGCGGTGCCAGACTGCCGCTGCAATAGGTTCTCACGGCATAGGATTCCACCGTGACACCGGAAATATCATTCATTTGTCCGGCGATCACCGCCATAGAACCGGCACGGAGTCCTTCGGCAAAAATATAGGGTTGTGTACGGCTGTAGCCTTTCTGTATCATGCCATAGCGCACACTGACGATACTCCGCTGTATCTTCGGCGGATAGTTCTCACAGGCATAGCGCCGGATCATCTGTACCATACATTCCCCTGCCGTGGCATAGGCATTCATATTCAGCCACTCACGGCTCTTGAGTGCGTTAATATCCGCCTGCCGATGTTCTTCAAATACATACTGTCCCTTATCATTGAGCCGAATAGGCAATGCATCGAGCCATTTTTCACCGCACATTTCTGTCACAGTCACTAACCGTTCAATGATTTCATTCAGCCTTTCCTCCTCTAAAAACAGCTTATTCATTACCACCCGATACCCTGTCAGATTCACCGCTAACGGTTCACCGTGAACGTCAAAAATTTCTCCGCGAATGGCATCGCCTGTAACGGTATAGGTATCCCTGTGACTGATAAGTGCCTTGTATTGATCGGCCTGTACGATCTGCCAGCTGACTAACCGTGTCAGAAATAGGGCCGCTGTCATCACTACCATGATCACCAGGACGAACCAGCGCCCCTTCAGAAAGCCGTTTTCCATCCTTCAGCCACCTCCTTGACGGTTTCAGGCCAATCGCTAACAGCCGGTTGAGTGCATAACACAGCGGCATAAAAGTTAGTGTATACACAATACGGGCCAGATAGTGCCGCACCAGCATATAGCCGGCCTCCGGATAGCCGGGACATACATAATAAAGCAGAAATTGCAGCAGCAATATCACGGGTATGATGATAACGGCCAGCAGCATGACGGTCAGCAAGGTACGGCGGATATAATACTGACACGCTGCACTGACCGCATAGCAGGCAATCAACAGCACAATCACATAAAAACAGTTTCCGCTGCGGCAGGCACCATCTGCCAGCATACCGCATCCGACCGCTGACAGCATAGCGGGAATTTCCCGTTCAAACACCGCAAACGACAGCGCCAGCGGTACCAGTATGACCGCTTTGCCGCCGCATACTTCGGGCAGTGCCTGCGGCGTTACCTGCCATAGCAGTGCCGCTATCATCTCCGCTGCATATAAAAGATATTTTACGACCTGCTTGCTGTACAATCCCTCTCCCTCCGGAAAAAACTTGCGTTGTACATCGTACTGCACAACTATTCAGCACTGCCCATCAGCCGAAAGCAGTAATAATCACAACGGACGAAACCTGACGGATATCCTCAAACGGCTCTATCTCTGCTGCCGGCATACCGGTATATTCATCCAGCATGGCACAACGGACACGCCCTACTTTGAGATGCTTCGGAAAACTTCCGCCTGCACCGGAAGTAACCACCATATCGCCGGTCTGTATATGGTGCTGAGCAGACAGGTTCACCATACGGGTCAGGCCTTCATCCGCTAACACCACATTCCCCGACAGTAAACCGCTGTCATCGGTACGCTGTACGGTAACACCGATACCTGCTTCCGGTGACAGGATGGTACTGACCTTACACGCATCGGACGATACTTCGCACACCCAACCTACAAGACCATTTTCTGTCATTACCGGATCCTTCTGCTTTATACCGTCACGGCTTCCCTTGTCCAGCGTAAAGCCATAAAAATTCTCGTTGGGATCACGGCCGATGACCGCCGCCACTACTACCGTAAAATCCTGATGGGCGCTTTTGATACCGTAAAATTTCTCCAACGCTTCCTTTTCACGGCGTATCGCATAATAATCTACCAGCATATCGTGCAACTGGCGGTTCTCCTCCTGCAACCGGCTGTTTTCGGCGGTCAGTTCCTCCGCCGATTTCATCGGTGTCAGTGATGCCGTCCCGTTAGTCGTCATCTGCTGAAGGGGAATCAGCCAGCTATTCGTCAGAAAACTTCTGATGTCACTGCTCCCCGCTGATACCAATGATACCGCCAGAAAAAATATCACCAGTGTCATCAGCACTTTGAAAGGCCTGCCGGAAAATATTCTCTTCCGGCCTTCCCACCGGCTCATCGTTTCCGCTTTCTGCCGCCCTGCGGCAGACGATTCAGCCGCCGTCCGGCACCGTCTGCCACACAATCCAGCGGTCTTTCCGCCGTATGTACCGGCATACCGGTTTCCTTCTCTACCAATAAATCCAGTCCTCTCAACAGCGCACCGCCTCCTGTCAGCGTAATACCGTTGTCAATAATATCCGCCGACAATTCCGGCGGTGACTGCTCCAGCGTGGTACGAATCGCTTCAATAATCACCGACAGCGGATCCGCTAAGGCCTCTCTGACCTCCGGCGCTGTAATGACAACATCTTTCGGCAGACCGTCCGTCAGATTCCTGCCCTTGATCTGTATCTGTCCCTCTCCCTCATAGGGATATGCCGAACCGATTTCCAGCTTGATTTCTTCGGCGGTACGCTCACCGATCAGCAGATTGTATTTTTTCTTGACATACTGCATGATGGATTCATCGAATTTATCACCGGCCACCCGAACAGAACACGCCGTTACAATATCATCCAGTGAAATAATCGCCACTTCGGAAGTACCGCCGCCGATATCCACTACCATACTGCCAATCGGTTCTTCTACGGGTAAGCCTGCCCCGATGGCCGCCGCCATTGGTTCTTCAATGAGTTCCACCTGACGGGCACCTGCCTGATGAACGGCATCCTCTACGGCCCGGCGCTCCACTTCGGTACAGCCCGATGGAATACACACAATAATGCGTGGCTTACTGAACGCCGATGACCTGACAACACGACGGATAAACCGATTCAGCATGGTAGCCGTAATATCAAAATCAGCAATAACCCCATCCTTAAGCGGCCGTACCGCTACAATAGACCCCGGTGTGCGGCCGATCATCTCTTTTGCCTCTGTACCGACCGCCAACACACTCTCGGAACGGACATCTACCGCCACAACAGACGGTTCCCTCGTCACAATTCCTTTATTTTTCATGTAAACCAGTGTATTGGCCGTCCCTAAATCTATCCCGATATCCTTTGTAAACATCTTCCTTTGTGTATCGGGAGGAAAAGCAGAATAAAGGACGCTGTTGTTAAGAATCCGATACTTCTTATTTAAAAGCAAAGCGTTTCCGGCTTATCCTCCCGAACCTCCCTTCCTGAAAAACTGGTGTTGGTGCTGTCAAAATCGACAGGGAATATGGCAAAAGCCGATGACGGCGGTAACGTGCGGCACAACTCCACACGCCACACTCCAGACTCCACACTCATTATAGCGTTTTGCGGTGTCGGGTTCGCACACAATCTGTCGCCCCGTCAACTTTGGCTTCCGGATAAAAAAAGCGGAGATTTCCGCAGGAATTTTTAGACAATCCTACGAAAATCTCCGGCTATCATAGCTCATTGTACATTGCACATTGTACATTGTATTATAGTTTGCCGCTGGAACCGAAACCGCCTGCGCCCCGTTCCGTATCACCTAAAACGGCCGCTTCCACAAAGGATGCTCCGACTACAGGCATAATGACCATCTGCGCCACTCTTTCCTGCGGTGATACGGTATAGGGTTTATCCGATACGTTACACAGTCCGACACAAATCTCGCCCCGATAATCACTGTCCACCACGCCGACACCATTCGACAGGGTAATGCCATGCTTCACACCCAGACCGCTTCTGGCAAACAGAAACGCCGCTGTATGGCTATCGGACAGTTCAATGGCAATCCCTGTCGGAATTTTTACCAACTGTCCCGGCGCAATCGTCACCGGCTCGTCAATACACGCATATAAATCAGCCCCTGCCGAACCTTCTGTCGCCCGTTTCGGCATTACCGCCTGTTCCTTCAATTTCTTTACTTTTACTGTCATATCCATCTTTTTCATACTCCTCTATTCATCGACAATCCATATTCCCTGATGGTCTGTCCACTATGTTTTCCACCAAATATTCCACTTTTCAACAAAAAGATTTCCACTAACTCCACTATTCCACACCCCGATAGTATAACCCTCGTGTAATCGGTGGTTTCAAGGGGAGCTTTCTGTTGAAAACTGTCAGGATTTCCCCCATTTCCACAGAGTTTTCAACAGAAAACCGTAAAACGGTGAAATCTATCCCTGCCATTTCCTGCTGTCTGTCCGAAAGTGTCAGCGGTACACTGTTCAGTACCTCCGTACAGCTTCCATAGCGCTGTAAGGGAAAACGCATCCCTTTTCTGTCCTGCAAAAAAGGATCTCTTTGGGTACCTTTGGCATTATCGGCCGGATGATTGCGGGTCAGCATCAAGGGCAAACGTCCCCCTGCTATGATACCGATCGGCAGTTTACCGCCCAATGCCGCTATCTGCGCCAGTGTCAGCTCAAACGACACCTCCACATCCATCAGCCCCCACCGTTGTGCCTGTTCTATGGCGGCGGTATTGGTGATATTCAGCCCGAAACCGCCATGTATATCCATATCCAGCGCTCTCGCTAACTCTACAGCGCCTAAATTGGATGCCAATACCTCCGTAATACCTAAGGCTTTGATTTCCTGCAAACGCCGGTAAAGCTTATCTTCTATGCCGAACATCCCTCTCGGTATTTCCACCGCTACCGCAAATCCTCTGTCCATCAGGGATTCCAACACTTGATTACTCAGTGTCATCGGCACATAAATCAATTCACAATCCAGAAAGGCATCCGGTATATCGCCATTGGTAAAACGGGCACGGCAATATTTCGGCCGCTTGGCGGAACGTGTCTGCACAGGCGGATAGCTTACGGCGGAAAAGCTCACCGGTTTTCTTTCGGTACGCTCCTTCAAAAGCTGTTCCAATGCCTGACGGCGCATACCGTTCAATTGCTGAGAGGACAGCGACAAATTTTCCCCGACAACCGCCTGAAAATCGGTCAGGCAAAACGGTGTACCGCCTGTTTTGCGGATATAGCTTTCGCATTTTTCCGCCGTCAGCGGTACTTTGAGCGCCGGTTCCGGCTGGTCGCCCTTCACAGATAGGCTGTGGCTTTCATTGTCGCAGACTGTCAATACACTTTCCTGTCCGGCTTGTACAGAAAGCTGTGCCGTAATCGGTATGGATGACCGCTCATCCTTATACAGCGCATGAATCGCCTGATAGACTTTATTCGTAGCCGACAGCACATCCTCACGGGAACGTACGCCGAACATTTCCACGCCCCTCTGTCCCGTGTAATAGCCATCCGTAAAGCCGGAACGGGAAAAAACTGCTTCCAACTGCTGTAAAAGCTGTGTATCAACAGTGCCTGTATCCAGACTTTGCCGACACGCCGCCACCGCCGCCGCTGTATATTCCGGACGCTTCATTCTGCCTTCGATTTTTGCCGAGGCAATCCCCATGGCCTCCAGTTCACGCAAATGCGGCAACAGTGAGCAATCCTTCAGACTTAAATCATGCCCCGTTCCGCCCGATACGCTGAAAGGCAGTCGGCATGGCTGGGCACACGCTCCACGGTTGCCGCTTCTGCCGCCTAACATAGCACTAAAATAACACTGTCCCGAAACGCTCATGCACAAGGCGCCATGTACAAAAACCTCCAGTTCAATCGGACAGGCTTCGTGAATCGCCTGTATTTCCTCCCGACTCAGTTCTCTGGACAGCACTACTCTCTTGAAACCCATATTCCACAGCAGTTCTGCCCCCTTCGGCGTATGGACGGACATTTGTGTGGAACCGTGTATTCTCATATCCGGCGCCGCCTGCCGTACCAGTGAAATCAGCCCGATATCCTGCATGATGAGCGCATCCACCGGAATCTGACACGCATATTCAATCAGCGCCATCGCTTCGGGCAGTTCCTCATCCCGCACCAGCGTATTACACGCTAAATACACCTTTACTCCTCTGGCATGACAGTATTCAACCGCCTCTTTGAGTTCCTCACGGCTGAAATTCTTGGCGGAAGCTCTGGCACTCAGCTTACTGGCACCTAAATAAACCGCATCCGCTCCTGTTCTTACCGCCGGCTGTATGGTATCCATTCCGCCGGCCGGTGCTAATATTTCCATGATAGCTCACCTGTTTCTGTTTCTAAAGATAGATTTATTATAACACACACCTTTTCCGGTGCAAACCCTTTTTTCAAAAAAGCAGGCTCTCTGCTTACAATAAAAAGTACCCGCTGACCATCACAGTCAACGGGTACGGATACATTTCAGGCATATCATGCTTCTGACAGCCCATGAAATCTATCATTTACTGTATTACTCACCGAAATATCTCTTGAGCAGTCCGGCAAAGCCTGCACCGTGACGGGCTTCGTCCTTTGCCATCTCATGAACGGTGTCATGGATAGCATCAAGGTTCTGCTGTTTTGCCAGCTTCGCCAGCTCAAATTTACCGGCACAAGCGCCCGTTTCAGCGTCAACACGCATCTGCAGATTCTTTTTGGTATCGGCAGTGAGTACCTCGCCCAGCAGTTCAGCAAACTTAGCGGCGTGTTCTGCTTCTTCAAAGGCATACTTGGTGAAGGCGGCGGAAATTTCCGGATAGCCTTCTCTGTCGGCCTGTCTTGCCATTGCCAGATACATACCGACCTCGGCACATTCGCCGTTGAAATTGGCCACCAGTTCCTTATAGATTTCGGGATCAACGCCCTTGGCCACGCCTACCTCATGAACGGTAGCGAAAGAACCGGCTGTTGTCACTTCGTTGAACTTTTCCTTAGGAGCCTTACAAATAGGACACTGTGCAGGTGCTTCGGCACCCTCATAAACATAACCGCATACGGAACAGACAAACTTTTTCATGTGAATCATCCTCCATTTTCATCAATTAATTGCGGAACACTCACGCCGGAAGGTTCCTGTCTTTATCAATATACCACAAAAATTCCGCCTTGTAAAGTAATTTTTAATATAACATGAAGTGATTTTCGTCACCGTCCGTCATCGGCTATACACGGACGTAATCCGCCGATACATAACCGGAAACACCATCATAGCGTGTCAGGTACCAGCCTTGAAGCTGTTCCAGCAGGGGAATTCGGGTACCGTTCGGAATACGGGTGCGGATGTCGGCATTTACGGACGGTTCCATGCGTACATTCAGCCGACCGCCTTGCGTAGTCACCGTACCAAAAACGGTATCATCAGGTGACCCGATGGGTACGCCTAAAAATTCTCCCACCGATAACGCCAGATTTTCGGCAATAGTATCAATGTTATCACGAATCCAGCGGGCATCCTCCGGATTGTCATGATAGGCAATTTCTATCAGAATCGCCGGCGCTTTGGTACGGACAATCTCTCCCAGTGTAACCGTCGGCACGGTTTTGACTAAATCAGGCAAAGGATATATCTTCCGGATATTTTGTGCAAACAGCTCCGCCGCCTGTTGGCTTCTGGCACTGTCAGGAAAATAATATACCTGTGAACCTCTGACCTTACCGCTTTGCGAAGGCGGAGCCGCATTGGAATGAAGTGCTAAATGAAGGTCATACTGTCCCGCATTGGACAGCCGCACCGCATCGGTAAAGGGTTTCTGTGGGTTGTTCCTGCTGAAATCAATGCCGCTGACTTCCAGATACGGTTCCAGCGCATCAGCAATGATATTCATATAGTATTCCTCGTTACCGCCGCCGACATAGGGATTAAATTCCTGTGCGGACGGACTCAAAAAAACAGATGCCATCTCATCTCTCCTTTTTTTAATTTGGAATGTGGAAAGTGGAAAGTGGAATTAACTCAGAATTTCTGTCTTGTTACAGCCTCCCCCTTGCGAATCATTGTACATTGCACATTGTACATTGCACATTGTTACAGTTCCATACGGGCAAAAAATTCTTCTGCCGAAAGATGATTCGGCCGCAGATAACGGTGCAGGTGGTACAATGCCTCTGCTGAGGAAAGGTCATTGCCTTTTTCCTCGCAGTCCATCATGGCACGAAAGCCCATGTCACGGATGACTGTCAGCATTTCTTCGTTTTTCGCACCGAAAGGACAGGTAAAACACAAAGGCTGTTGTCCTGTATATTCCTGCATGACCTTGTTGAACTGCTGTAAATCCTCTTTCAGCAATTGCCGGTAAACATCCGGCTGTTCTCCCTGCTGACGGTCAGCGCCCTTACGTCCTCTGTCAAGGTGGTGAAGGTCATAGGTATGATTTTGCAGTTCAATACAGCCCGACTGTACCATCTCCGCTAATTCCTCCCAGGTACATTGTGAATAGTTCGGACTGCGGCGCTCTTCCTTCGCCGCTGAAGCCCTGACCGACTCTGCACCAATCGGTGACAGCACCGCCCGACAATGATACTGCTGTAATAAAGGATAGGCATAAGTGTAATTATTGTAGTAGCCGTCATCGAAGGTCAGCAATATCGGCTTGTCGGGTAAGGGAATTCCCTTGTCAAAATAATTCAGCAAATCCTGTATGACAATGGTATGATATCCATGTGCCGTGAGATATTGTAAATCCTGCTCAAAATACTGCGGGTCAATCATATACCGGTTCTGAAATTTCTCATCCTTCACCAATCCATGATACATGACGATGGGCAGTGTTAACGGTTTTTTCTGCGGTGCCGCTCTCTGCGAAAATCCTATCATCACAAAGCCCATCACAAGTGCCAGCAATACACCTTCCGCCGCTAACCGCCATCGCTTGATTCTCCATGTCAAAAACATCTCTCCGCCTCCATACCCAATGAATACTGCTGTCACTCGTCACACAGTAAATATTTTTCAATTCACCGCACAAAAAATATTGCCAATACGCCGAAAATATGTTATAATATGACATATTTTCGGACAACCTTTCCCTAACAACTAAGTTAAAGGGTGTGTTAGCATGAGTGCCAAAAACAATACAAGCCACAAAGGCAACCTGACCAATTTTTTTGTCGGTACGCCTGCCTACAACAACGACAAGGACTATGCCGCCTATGCCGCACTGACCGCACCGCTGAATATGTTTTTCCTGATCTGTCTGGTACTCCATACCGGTTATCTGGTGTTATTTTCACTGCTGAATATTCTTATCATGCAGATGTTCGATCTCGTCGGCGTGCTGTTCTATGCCACCTTCGTCATCCTGCTCAAATACTTCAAAGGCTCCTGGCTGCCCTGTACGCTCCTGACCATCGGAGAACTGTTCCTGCACCAGATTTGCAGCGTGGCATTATTCGGTCTTGACCCCGGCTTTCAATATCTGATGATTCCACTCATGTTCCTTTCGGTATTCATCAGCAAAAAAGGAAAAACCATCCGTTTTATCCGCAGTTCCATCACCTTTTTATCTGCCGTTGCATTTATATTCCTTTTAGTCTTTTTTAATGACTACACACCCCCCTATCTTCTGCCCGATTATATTCACCGTTCCCTGCTGATTGTCAACTGTGTTACCAGCTTTTTAGCAACGGCTATCTATTCCGGCCGTATCGTTACCTCTATCGACACCAAACGCAGTGAACTCGATATCAGCGTTGACCAGAAATCCGCTACCATTGAGCAGATGCAGAACAAAATCATCATCAGCTTTGCCAATATGATTGAAGCCCGTGACGGCAGTACCGGTCAGCACGTACTCCGTACCAGCGAATATGTGCAGGCACTCACGATGGAATTGGTGCGCCGTGGTGATTACAAGGATATCCTCACTGACCGCTATGTCCGCAACACGATTCTTTCAGCCCCTCTGCATGATATCGGCAAAATTACCGTTCCTGATGCCATTCTCCTCAAACCCGGCAAATTGACCGATGAGGAATTCAATGCGATCAAAAGCCATACCATCAACGGCAAAAATCTGATTGCAGAATCTATGGCCGATATCGAACAGGAAGATTTTATCGGCATTGCCTCGGATGTTGCCCTTTATCACCATGAATGTTGGGACGGTTCCGGCTATCCTTATGGCGTACACGGAGAAAATATTCCTCTGTGCGCCCGTATCATGACCATTGCGGACGTTTTTGATGCATTGGCCGCCAAGCGTGTCTATAAGGCCGCCATGCCTATTTCAGAGGTTTTCGGTATCATCCGTTCCCTGCGGGGCAAAAAATTTGACCCTATCGTTACGGATGCTTTCCTGGCCATTGAACCAGAAATCACTGCTATTGCTACCAAGCGAGCCGATACCGAATCCAAAAAGTAACACATAACAGCATGAACCAACCGGCCGTATATTTTCCCGTCAAAAGGAAGATATACGGCCTTTTCAATGTGCAATGTACAATGTGCAATGATTGGCTCATTGATAATTTTATGATGTTTCTGCCTTTGCACACAACAGAGTCTCAACAATAGGCTTGACAACAGGGAGGAAAAATAGGATAATAGGATTGTACGTTGAAAAACAGTACATGAAAAAAGGAGGTTGACTCATATCATGAATGCAGTAATTACGGTATTGGGAAAAGATACGGTCGGTATTCTGGCAAAGGTAGCAACAGAATGTGCCGCCGTTGATGTGAATATTCTGGAGGTCACTCAGTCGGTCCTGCAGGGAATGTTTGCAATGATTATGTTCGTAGATATCACCAAGTGTACGGTTCCCTTCTCTCAGCTGGTTGATACCCTGACCGCCAAAGGGGAAGAAATGGGCGTGAAGATCCATGTCATGCACGAGGATATTTTCAATGCCATGCACAAGATCTAAAGGACGGTAGATATTAGTATGATAAATTCACATGATATATTGGAAACCATCAATATGATCGACAATGAAAACCTTGATGTCAGAACCATCACAATGGGTATCTCTCTGCTCGACTGTATTGATGATGATATCGAAAAGGCCTGCGGTAAGGTCTATGACAAAATCTGCCGCTATGCACAGAACCTCGTGAAAACCGGCGAGGATATCAGCAAGGAATATGGTATTCCGATTATTCACAAGCGTATTGCCGTGACACCGATTGCCATGTTAGCGGCGGCCTGCCCGACCATGAGCCCTGTTAAGTTCGCTAAAATTCTGGACAAAGCCGCTGATACCGTCGGCGTGAACTTTGTCGGCGGTTATTCTGCTCTGGTACATAAAGGTTTTGCCCCCGGTGATTATGCCCTCATTGAGAGTATCCCCGAAGCGTTAGCCTCCACTGAAAAGGTCTGCTCCTCGGTCAATATCGGCAGTACCAAAGCCGGCATTAATATGGATGCCGTTGCCAAAATGGGACGTGTCATCCGTCAGGCGGCTGAACTGACAGCCGACAAGGATTGCATTGGTGCCGCCAAATTAGTCGTTTTCTGTAATGCGCCGGAAGATAACCCTTTCATGGCCGGTGCCTTTCATGGTGCCGGTGAGCCGGACTGCGTCATCAATGTCGGCGTATCAGGTCCCGGTGTTGTAAGAGCCGCCTTAGCAAAGGCCGGCAACTGCAATATTACCGAAGTGGCGGATATCGTCAAGAAAACCGCTTTCAAGATTACCCGCACCGGTCAGTTAGTCGCTAAGGAAGCTTCTAAACGTTTGAGCGTTCCGTTTGGTATCGTTGACCTTTCCTTAGCGCCCACACCGGCTATCGGTGATTCCGTAGCGTATATTCTGGAAGAAATGGGACTGGAACAGTGCGGCGCACACGGCACTACCGCTTGTTTAGCCCTGCTGAATGATGCCGTCAAGAAGGGCGGTGTCATGGCAAGCTCCCATGTCGGCGGTTTGTCCGGTGCCTTTATTCCCGTGACAGAAGATGCCGGCATGATCGAAGCCGCTCGAAGCAAGGCTTTATCCCTCACCAAGCTGGAAGCCATGACGGCTGTTTGCTCTGTCGGTCTGGATATGATCGCCATTCCCGGCGATACCTCCGCCGAAATCATTTCAGGCATTATCGCCGATGAAGCCGCTATCGGCATGGTCAATTCCAAGACAACCGCTGTCCGTCTGATTCCCGCTATCGGCAAAAAGGCCGGCGAGGAACTGAATTTCGGCGGTCTGCTGGGTAACGGTCCGATTATGGACATCAACCCCAAATCTCCCGCTAAGTTCATTGGCCGTGGCGGCAGAATTCCTGCCCCCATGCAAAGCCTCAAAAACTGACGGCTTATACCAAATTTTCTTACCCGCTGTCCCTACACGGACAGCGGGGATTTTTTGACCGTAACCGCCAAAAAATCACAGACTTCCGCTTTCTGTGCATAAAAAGTCTGAAAGTGCGATTGACATTTTCTTCTCTATTCTGTTTGCGGCAGAATAGAGAAGATTTTGTTATATGACGAAAAAAGCCCGCCGCTCCGAAGAGTGACGGGCTTTGTATTGTGATGTAATTTAGCGTGCTGTCGCTATCCGCTATCCTCTATCCGCTGAATTATACGGCTCTGGTAACCTTACCTGAACGAAGGCAACGGGTGCAGACATTAACGCGTTTCGGACTGCCGCTTACTATCGCTTTTACCTTAACGACGTTTGGCTTCCATGTTCTGTTTGAGCGTCTGTGTGAGTGAGATACTTTGATACCAAAGGTAACTCCCTTACCGCAAATTTCACATTTTGCCATGTTTTTGCACCTCCCATGGTGTTAGTTTTGATGGTTTGCTTTCATGGATGATGGCTTACTACCAGGGCGGAATTATTTGATTTCAACCTCAGCGCCAGCCTCTTCAAGCTGCTTCTTGATGGACTCTGCCTCTTCCTGGCTTACCTGCTCCTTAACGGGCTTCGGAGCCTCGTCAACGAGAGCCTTAGCTTCCTTCAGGCCGAGACCGGTGATAGCACGAACAACCTTGATAACGTTGATCTTGCCGGCACCAGGAGCCTTGAGGATAACGTCAAACTCGGTCTGTACAGCAGCAGCAGCAGCGCCGCCATCTGTGGGAGCTGCAACAGCAACAGCAGCAGCAGCGGATACGCCGAATTCATCTTCTACAGCGTGTACCAGCTCGGAGAGCTCCAGTACGGTAAGGGTCTTCAATTCTTCTACAATAGCAGTAACTTTCTCAGATGCCATTTTAATATACCTCCAAATTTTAGGATTTGTTTGTCATTTGACGGCTGCTTATGCTTCAGCAGCAGCCTCTTCTGCGGGAGCTTCACCGCTCTTGTCAACAATAGCCTGTACAGCTCTTGCGAAAGAAGCGATAGGTGCCTGGAAAGCACCGAGTACATTGGCCAGCAATACCTCTCTGGAGGGCAGCTTAGCCAAACTCTTGATCTTTTCAACGGTAATAACCTCGTTATCGAGATAACCGGTCTTAACGGTGAAATGCTCATGAGTATCTGCGAATTTCTGGAGAATACGAGCGGCTGCTACATAATCCTCCGCACTGGTTGCGATAGCCGAAGTACCGTTGAGTACATCGTCCATACCGCTGAGTCCTGCCTTATCGGCGGCACGCTTGATAAGGGTATTCTTGATAACGGTATATTTAACGCCGCTCTCACGAAGCTCCTTACGCAGCTTGGTATCGTCCTCTACAGTAATACCCTTATAGTCAACGATCACACCTGCTACGGAGTTCTGGATTCTGTCGGCCAGTTCCGCAACGATCTGCTGCTTCTGCTCTAAAACCTTCTGACTGGGCAAAACGATTCACCTCCTTGTGTATTGACGCAAAAAGCGCCTTCCCCTTTGCGAGGAAGGCGCACTACATGACACAGCAACAGAGTATAGCACTCTTTGCAATGCTTAAACGCACAACCTCGGCAGGCGGGACAACCCGTTAGGCAAGTCCGGAGACCTGCGCCTGCTGTCTTTGGTCAACAGCATTTATGATATTACCACATTGACAAAGCTTTGTCAAGTGTTTTTTTGAACCTGTTTATCAGACAGCGCCGCCGATCTTAGCGGGGTTGATTCTGACAGACGGACCCATTGTTGTTGCAACGGCAACAGAACGGATATACTGACCCTTGGCAGCCGCCGGCTTTGCCTTGATAACGGCATTCATCAGCGCATCAAAGTTTTCTTCGATCTTCTGCGTACCGAAAGAAACCTTGCCGATGGGGCAGTGGATAATATTGGTTTTGTCGAGACGATACTCGATCTTACCGGCCTTAGCCTCCTTGATTGCTCTGGCAATATCGGGGGTAACGGTGCCGGCCTTGGGGTTCGGCATCAAGCCTCTCGGACCGAGGATCTTACCCAGACGGCCTACCAGACCCATCATGTCAGGGGTTGTGATCAGCACGTCAAAATCCATCCAGCCTTCGCCCTGGATCTTCTGTGTGAACTCCTCAGCACCTACATATTCAGCGCCGGCCTCCTGTGCCTTTGCTACGTTGTCGCCCTTGCAGATAGCAAGAACTCTTACCTGCTTACCGGTTCCGTTGGGCAGTACGATAGCGCCTCTTACCTGCTGATCGGCATGACGGGAGTCTACGCCGAGCTTGATGTGCAGTTCAACGGTTTCGTCAAACTTCGCAGTAGCTGTCTTGAGGCAGACATCAATTGCTTCTGTGGTTTCGTAAGCCTTTGTTTTGTCGATGAGTTTTACCGCATCGACATATTTTTTACCGTGTTTCATTGGTTATCCTCCCTATTCAGTGGTAAAATCGGAGTTTATTTCCTCCCACTCGGGTCTGATCAGTCAACGACCTCAATACCCATGCTTCTGGCTGTTCCTGCGATCATGCTGCAGGCTGCCTCAATGCTGGCGGCGTTGAGATCGGGCATTTTCTGCTCGGCGATCTTCTGCACCTGCTCACGGGTGATCTTTGCGACCTTCTTTTTGTTGGGTTCGCCCGAAGCGGACTCGATACCGCAAGCCTTCTTGATCAAAACAGCGGCAGGCGGTGTCTTGGTAATAAAGGTAAACGTACGATCGGAATAAACCGTGATAACAACGGGGATAATCAATCCTACGTCATTCTTGGTACGCTCATTGAATTCCTTTGTAAAAGCCATGATATTGACACCGTGCTGTCCCAGTGCAGGACCTACAGGCGGTGCCGGGGTTGCCTTGCCGGCCGGTATCTGCAGCTTAATAAAGCCTGTTACCTTCTGAGCCATGATAAATTGCACCTCCAAAATTCGTGGTAAAAACCGGAGCGATGATAATTGATTTTCGCTTCCTCCCACGAGGGAAAACTCCCTCAATCATAACGGACAGTGTCCGTTATTAACGTATTGTTTACTCCAGCGCTTTTTGCAGGTCGATGCTTTCCACGACGCCGTTGCATCCGTCAAAAGCGCCGTCAATAACGAGGACGGTATCGCCCACCTTATAATCGACCTCAATGATGTCGGCTTCCGTTGTACCGACATCAATACCCAGTCTTGCCACCTCGTCAGCTGTCAAGGGCGTTGCCTTGTTGTCTGCATCGGGGCATACAAAGCCGGTACAGCCTCTGATGTTGCGGACGATATACCATGTTTCGTCCGTCATCACCATTTTCACGATCACATATCCGGGGAAAATTTTCCGTTCTACTGATTTGCTCTTGTTATTCTTGATCTCGGTCACCGTTTCCGTAGGAACACGAATGTCCTGAATCAGGTCTTCACAATGCCTGTTTTCAACGGTCTTTCTCAGATTTTCAGCTACCTTGTTCTCATAGCCGGAATAAGTATGTACCACATACCATTCTGCTTTTGCGTTTCTTTCTGACATATCCTTTCCCCTCCGAATCGTTTGCACTTAGTTTCCGGCAAGATTCATGACCAGGCCGAACAAATAATGCAGTCCGGAATCCACACCGAAAATCACGATACCCACTACTAACATGGCTACCAATACGATACCCGTATTCTTGAAGGTAGTCTTCGGAGCAGGCCAGGTGATCTTCTTGATTTCACCAAAGACATCACGGAAGTAATTGCCGATACGCTGAAAGATATTAGGCTTTTTCTTCGCCAGCTTATCCTTTGCCATGTTGCATCCTCCGTTCTCTTACTTGGTTTCCTTGTGCAGAGTATGCTTCCTGCAGAATCTGCAGTACTTGTTCATCTCAAGCCTATCCGGATCGTTCTTCTTGTTCTTCATGGTGTTGTAGTTGCGCTGTTTGCATTCTGTGCAGGCTAGTGTTATTTTTACTCTCATGACGGCACCTCCCGGTATTTCGGAATAATTTAGCCTCCCTCAAAAAAAGGCACAAAAAAATAACCTC
>ONYQ01000053.1 GCA_900322145.1 uncultured Eubacteriales bacterium | reverse complement strand
AAAAATATAGGTTATTTTTGTTTTATTGCATAATATTTTATTAAGAATTTGTTCAAAGTGTTGTTTTTTATTTAAAAATTAATAAAATTTGTGAATGTTTCATAAATAATGCCGTCACTTTATACATATTGCCGATTGATAAGAGGTTAAAAGTGTGTTAGAATTAAGATGGTTTACCGATGGAATTGTTAAAAATCGGTTACAAATCTGTAATTCTTAATGAAAGGTCGTGTTGTTTTCCCATGGAATCACAAACTAAACCCACACACAAGCATCTCACCAAAAAACCGTTGTTTCGATGGCTTATCGCGGTCATGTGTATGCTGGCACTGCTGCTGACATCCGTACCGTTGGTATCGCTTCAGGCGGCGGCGAGTACCCCTGTGTATGTCAAAACAGAAACAACAGTCAATCTTCGTACAGGAGCCGGAACACAGTATTCTACACTTCAGGTACTCAAAAAAGACACGACTGTGACTCTGTTGGACAGATCCAATACCGACTGGTATAAAGTACGTCTGGGCGATGGTACTACCGGCTACTGTTATGCCAACAATATGGATGTGCTCAATGACTGTAAGTCAACGGACTATCTGAATTTCCGTACCGGTCCGAGTACTGACTATAGCATTATCCGTACACTGGTGCCCGGTACACGCCTGAATATCATTTGTTTCAGCGGCGGTTTATGGCTCAAGGCAGTGGCGCCGGACGGTGTTGTCGGCTATGTGTGTACCGATTATGTCGAGTATATTGCAGATGCTTCCATTAAGGTGACAACCTCTACTTCACAGGCAGCGGCTTCTTCCTTCACGCTGTCCCAGACAACCGCTCAGATCGCCAGAGGCAGAAAGCTGATTCTGAGTACGAGCGGTGCAAAGGGTACCGTTGAATGGACCAGCAGTGACGAAACAATTGCCAGATTCGTTTCGGATGGCGTTTTCAAAGGTGTCAGCGATGGTAAAGTAACCATTACGGCAACAGATACCAAGACAAAACAGTCCCTTACCTGTCAGCTGACCGTTGTGGCAACGGATTATCGCTTTGTTTATCTGAGCGATAGTGCAAGGACGCTGGAAGAAGGTCAGAACTTTACACTGAGTGTTGCGACAGAACCCGAAGGCGGTAAATATACGCTTCGTTCCTCCGATACAACCGTAGCAACCGTTTCGGATGCAGGTGTAGTGAAAGGCGTTGGCGGTGGCAAAGCCGTCATTACCGCTTCTGACAGCACCGGTATCGTCACGGCTTCCTGTCAGGTGACAGTCAATCCGAAAGGCAGTATTTCCTTTTCCAGTTCTTACCTGAGTGTGTATGCCGGTTCTTCTGTTCGTATCGGCGTGACAAAGACGCCGGTTTCCATGGCGCTTGTCTGGAACAGTACCGACAATAATGTTGCCAGCGTCAACAATGGTCTGGTCAGCGGTCTGAGAGCCGGTACCGCTATCATCACCGCCTCTGATTCTACAGGCAAGATCAAGGCAAAATGTGTGGTAACAGTAAATGGCGTTAATTCCGGTTATGTTTCCCTTTCCCGTTATCAGGCCACTACCACTGCCGGCAAAACAATTTACATACAGGGCTATAACGGCTCTCAATGGTCTACCAGTGATTCCAGTATCGCTACTGTCTGGGATGGCTTTATCGAAACGAAAATGCCCGGCCGTGTGGCTGTTTCCTATACCAATTCCTATGGTCAGAAAGCGATCTGTGTGGTAACAGTAACAGAACCTGCTCCGATCAGATTCTCCTATTCTTCTCCGAACTCTGCTACACTCAGTTCAAAGATCACTCTGGTAGCGATTACCGATACCAAGCGCAGTGGGGTTTATTTTTCCGTACAGGATGGTACGACCCCCACGATAGTACAGGCTACCAGCAAAACGGCTGAAGGCAATACCTATATCTGGAAAGGTACTTATACGCCCAAACAGGCAGGTACTTTTACCGTGAAGGCTTATGCTAAATACAACAACGCATGGTCTACCTGCTCTGACGGTACCAGCAAGATGTTTATTGCCAACAAATACGATCCGACAGAAGTCGATCTGAAAAGACTGCGTGCCAGTGATGGCGTTATCAAATTCATTGCTTCCAATGAGGGCTATGTGCCCCGTGTTGTCTATGATAATATGTCCTATGGACTGGATCCGACACTCGGTCATGGCTATGTGGTACATGAGGGCGAATGCTTCTACAATAACGTAACACTGAGTGAAGCGTATGCCTTGCTGGTGGAAACCGTGAATGAGAAGTGTTTTGCCACAGATGTCAATAATATGCTGATTAACAATTATGCCTATTTCAATCAGCAGCAATTTGATGCATTGCTTTCCTTCTCCTATAATCTGGGTACGGGCTGGACATACGGCTCTGACCTCAAGGATATTATCCTGAGCGGTTATGCGCCTAACGGTTCACGCAATCTCAACTATGTCGGCAGAAATAAACTGATTCGTGAGATGCTGGCTTATCATCACGCCGGCGGTAACTGCTACTATGGTTTGCTCTATCGTCGTGCCGATGAATTGGAAATGTTCTTATATGGAGACTATGTACATGACGGCAGCTATAATAAGCATGGTTTCCCGAGTCCCTATTGCATTAGCTTCTGATGCTTGATACGGTACTGAAAGGTTCTTTCAGCTGATGTGTAAAAGCCTTCAAAAAATAGCGGAGCCATTCTTTTCGACTTGAAAAGAATGGCTCCGCTTGTGTTTGAGCAGACAGTTCCTGTCAGGTAAAGATATCCTGAAAGGTTTTGACGGTTGACATGGCACAGAAATTATTATTGCCGAAAATGTAGTGATCCTTCAGCTTGATATGCATAATATTGAGTGCGTGTTGAATACGGATAGTCGTGTCGATATCTTTTTTAGACGGCAGCGCAATACCGCTCGGATGATTATGCGCCATTACGACACGATAGGCACGATGTTTGGCGGCTAACTGTAAGATACCGTTGAAGTTGATGTCAGAAGAAAAGAGGGTTCCTTTGCTGACGAAGCCGCAATAAAGCGCTTTGTCTTTGTCGTTCAACAGCAGCAGCAAAACGTGTTCTTCTTTTTTGCCGATGAAATAGGGGAAAAGGTATTTGCCGATGGTTTCAGTTCCTTTCAGCGGCGTTTCTTTCATCAGTTGGTGGCTGATGTCCGTATAATACCGGGAACAGAAAGCCGGCAGCAGCTGAAGAAATGTCATGGTGGAAAAGCTCAGACCGAAATCATTCATGCTTTGTACGGATAAATCGCATACGTTGTCAAAGCTGCCGCAAAAATCCAGGAGCTGTGTCGCTAAGGCATCCGTGTCCTGTCGGGGGTTACAGTATGAAAGGAGCATTTCCAGCAGATCGTGATCGCTGAGAGAGTCCTTTCCGTTTTCTTGGAATTGCTTTCTCAGGCTGTCACGCTGCATTTTGCGTTTTTGGGCTTCATCTTTCATATTTTTTCTCCTTTACACATATTCGATAACCATGTAGGTGCGGGAATTATGCTGAGTATCAGCGAAGAACGTTTTCAAGCGTTCTGATATTATTCGGAATGACAGAAAAAACGTTTATATTCTTAATGGATGAGGGGACAGAGTTTTTGCATGATAGATGTATTATAACCCATCATGCTTCGCTTTTCAACCTTCTTTTGATAAAATAGTATACTTTTGGTGTTTTTTAGGGTACAGCGTGAAGCATTATGACAGCAGAATGACCGTCCCTTTCTGCTGTGTCATGGGACAGCGGAAAGGAACGGTCAGGATACTATTTCCCTGATTGGTAATCATCCGTTTTATACGGTGGGTGCCTTCAGACCCGTCTGTTGTTTGCGGGTCAGAATTGACTATATCACAGCATCAAAGGGAGTATAAGAGTAGTGCTTGTGAGAGGATGGTGCAGCATCAGCTGAGTGTTTCGGTGAGTGAAAGCGTGTCAGTGTCTGCTTGTCCGTCTGCATTGGCATCCGATGACTTTTGGCTTGCCTTTTTGCCTTTGCGGATACGCACGTTTTCCTGCGTATTGGTGTTATCGTCAGAAACTGTGCTGCGGTTCCGTTTGCCGATGGGCTTTATAGCGGTATCATCGGTGCTTTCGGCGGTTTCGTCATTGGCTGTTATTTTGCCGTGTCTATGACGATGGGGGGCAGCCGTGTTTTCCTCGCCGGCTGTTTCTTCCGACAGTTCGGCACTTTTCGGCGCTTTTTTACCGCTGCGTGATTTCTTAGCGGTATCTGTGCTGTCAGAATCAGCGGTTTCGTCTTCGGTGGTTACCGAAGCGTGACGGCGCTTGGCGGGCTTTTGACGGCGGCCGGCATTGGCATCGTCAGTATCCTGTGCGGCATCATCGGAGACAGCTTCGCTGTTTTGGCGCTGACGGTTACGGACAGCTTTGCGCTCGGTTTTTTCGGTGTCAGCCGTATCGTTGTCATCAGCAGAAGCATTATCAGATACTGTGACAGGGGGGTTATTGGTGGTGTCGGAAGCGGCTGATACCATCGAAGTTCCTGCTGCCAGCATGGTTACGGCAAGGGCGGCGGTTAGAAAGAAAACGGTTAACTTTTTCATGATGATCATATCCTTTCTGTTATGGTGATTGGTTGCTGTGATGCTGTTATTATAGATCGTCCGGTTGGAATTAACGGGGAATGTATGTGGAGAATAAGTGGAATTTTCCGCAGCAGGTAAATGCCGGTCAGGAGAAGGTAGGATATGAATTTTGTGAAGCAATCAAGAAAGGGGTAGGCATGGCAGAAAAAATGTGGTATAATAAAAAGGGGCAGGCGGTCTGCCACCGTGAGGATATATTTTTTCGTCACAGGAAGGAAGGAGAACACTATGATTTATTGTATGGGAGATGTTCACGGCAACTATGAGGGATACTGCCAGCTGCTGCAGGATATCCGCTTCAATGACAGCGACACGCTTTATACGATCGGTGACATTGTAGACAGGGGATCTGGCAGCATGAAGGTACTGCTGGACATGATGGTGCGTCCGAATGTATTTCCCATTCTCGGCAACCATGATTATATGGCTTATCGCTGTCTGCGGTGGCTGTCGGAGAATATCACGGAGGAAAGTATTAAAAATATGTCTGCGGACAAATTAGAAAAAATCTCTGAATGGCTCTATAACGGCGGTGAAACAACACTGGCGGAATTCAAAAAGCTCGATAAGGAACAACAGGAAGCGGTCATAGAATATTTAGGGGAATTTACACTGTATGAAGAAGTGACCACCAAACAGGGGGATTTTATTTTGCTGCATGGCGGATTGCCGGATTTTTCGCCGGAAAAGTCGCTGGATGACTATGACGTGGAGGATATTGTATGGTCACGGTGCAATTATGAAGAGGTTTATTTTCCGGACAAATATCTGGTGACAGGCCATACGCCGACACGCAATATCCGGAGTGATCTGGGGGAAAAGATGAATGACCGTATCTTCCGGAAAAATAATCACATTGCCATTGACTGCGGTTCCGGTCACGGTGGTGTGCTGGCGGTGATCTGTCTGGATAATATGAAGGAGTATTATGCGTAAAAAATAAGAATGATGTGCGGCAGAAAACAGCTTTTTCGTTCATTTTTTCCGACAGTATCTCATGAGTTGACCGGTAATCACAGCAGAGTACACAAAAGTTAACGGAAAATTTCTATGTGTTATTTTTTGACATTTTCTCTGAAACCATGTATAATATTAATCTACACTCTTTTTGTGGGAGATATACGGTGTGTGCCGTGACTATGAACACCGGATGCGGAACAGCCGGAAAAAGAGGAATCAGAGGAAAGGATGTGTCGGTTCAGTTATGACAGCAGAGGAAACGGAAAAAAGCATGGACCATGTCAATGATCAGTATAAACGGCTTAATAAGGCTTTTCGGGGTCGTTTTTACCTGGAGGCTGTTTTTATTGAGTATATGCTGATGGATGATTACATGGAAATGATCCTGACGGCAACGGATTTATGGCAGTCATATCTGAAAAAACGCAGGGGACATGAACCGGCGCTGGATTCCAAAATACGGTATATTCAGACGGAAGCCGTCAACAGCCGTACCGTTGTGAAGAAGTATTTTGGAGATGATCTGTTGGACAGGATATTGGCATGGAAGGTCAAACGCTGTAAGCTGATGATGGCTTCTGTCAAGCAGTATCTGGCGGCAGAGTATGTACAAAGCATTGCTGAGGAAGGGAAGGAATTGACCTCTCTGATGCGCCGGCGCTGTATGTCTGTCAGAAAAGCAAGTAATAAATAAGTGCGGCATTGTGAACGCACACACAAAAAAACACCCGTTGGTCTTTCGGAACCGAGCGGGTGTTTTCTTGTGTGCGATGGATATTATTCAATGGGAGCGGCAGTGCTGCCGTCCATTAAAGAAACAGGATCAAAATCGGTGGTATAAGTCAGGGCAATATGATATTCGGATTCATAGATTCCCTTCCAGACCTGATAATTTTTAAGCATCATGTCTGTAACCTGCCGGCGGGTTTTCAGGGCAGGATCAGGATAGATCGGCGGCGCTACATGGATAGTATATTCCTGCACATAGAAACCGTCCTCGCCCATGACATCGGAATCCTTCATTGTGATAAAGCAGGGCAGAACAGGGGCTTTATTTTTGGCGGCAAAGGTAAAGGCACCGGTTTTGAGGGGCTTTGGCTTGCGGTAATTCCACCACATACTTTGTTCGGGATAAAACAGCACGAAATTGCCGCCCTGAATCAGCTCATTGGTTGCGCTGATGAATTTCTGCATGGTTTTGCGGTTAGAAGAGAGTGGGAGTGTATTGCAGTGGCGCATGAGGAAGCCATAAAAACCGGGGAAGGAGGTATAATTGCCTTCACGGATGACACGCCAGAAAGTGCGTTCCTTATGACCGGAAGCTTCATAGGCTAACTGAATGGCAAAGCTGTCAAAGGCATTGAAATGATTGCAGGTGATGACAGCGCCGCAGTCTAAATTAGTGAAGTTTTCCAGACCTTTCATTTCCTTGATGATGAATTTCTTATCCTTAATCAGGTTGTTGACGAATTTATGAGCGATAATGAAGGCAATTTTTGTTTTGAGCTTGTCGGTCATGCTCTTCTGAACATATTCAATCTCATCGGGCAGGAGTACACGGCTCGGCGGATCGGTTTCGACATCCTCATCGAAGCGGCCTTCTTTTTCGTACTGCTCTATCTTGTGCAGTATTTCCACACGGTCTTTGGCACGTTTATCACGATTGACACGGTTCATAAAGTTATCCTCACGGTTGATTTCAGCAATAGCCAGTTGAATCAGCTTTTCCTGTACCAGATTATCTTTGGCTTTTTCTTCATCGGAATAAGCATGGAGTACGTCCAGAATTTCCTGATATACACAGGTTTCTTTGGCATAGCGCCAGAAGATATCGGCGTGTTTGCAGTCCTCATAATGCCACGGCTTGCTGGTCATGATATAATGCAGGACATTGGCCTGTTCAATGGGGTAGGCAATATCGCAGAATACCTCAGTATTCCAGCGCTGGTCAATCCAGTATACATGATCCTTACAGATCAGGTTCAGGTAATCCTCATCCTGTGTTACGACGAAATTATAATAATGCAGATAGTCGATGAACTTATCCAATACGAAGTGCAGGCGGAACTGTTCACAGTTAATCAGCAGGATACCGGCGTTAAAGAAATTATAGCGGGATACGCCGATGACCTTTTCCACATAATTGCCGAATACATCCATCTGTATCATGACCTGTTCATGGCAGGCACCCACATAGGCATCCTTGATATCAGTATTGAAGAATTCGCTGATATCGCCCTGTACAATGGTATCACTGTCGATATAGACCGCTTTGGTATACTCGGTGAACATCTCAGCGATAAACAGACGGTAGTAGGTTGTTTTGGAATAGTAATCCCGCAGGGGGAGCTTATCTGAAATGGATTTCAGATAGTCGGTCATGTCAATGAAACGGATTTCAAAATATTCATTGGCCATGGCTAAGACCGAGGTCTGTGTTGCTTCCGTGATATCGGTATAGAGAATATAGACGATATACTGTTTGTCAGGCGAGGCATTGGTCATCATGGAATGGAGGGAAACGACCGTATATTTGACAAAGTTTTCATCACAGGCATAAAAAATCGGAATAATCTGTTTCATAAGCGTCAAATCCTTGCATTAAAATTTTCTTTCAAGGTCAGATATTCTTCGAGAATATCATCGAACTGATGATACTTGAAAACGGTATGTACCTTTTCGATGTGCCATTGTTTGATATTGTCGGTATGAGGATAAGGCATCCAGAACAGCCGTTTGGAAAAGTGACGGACAATTGTATGGGGATGCAGGAATTTCTGATCGTTGTAGCGCTGGGGTAGTACTTTGCGTTTGGTAGTGGAGCGGATGAGGGCGCTCTGGTCGGCAAAGGTCAGCTTTTTGAGGCGGATCCAGCTTCTGGCTTTGGCGAACAGCTTGGTCTGACGGCATTTTTTCATATTGAACAACAGTACGCCGGCGTTGATATAGTGCGGATGAATCAGATACTTGCCGTAATGGTCAGGGGCGGCGGCGTATTCATAATCGGTGACGTCCACATTCCACAGCAGAAGGATATCACGGTTAAACAGGATGTCGATATCGAGATAAAGCAGTTTGTCGGGAATGGAGGTGAACTGATCGGCAAATAAGCGGATGAGCGTATAGGGCGAACAGTAAGCGCCTTCATTCGGACAGCCGGCAAAGTATTTTTGATAGTATTCCGTCACGTCATACAGTACCGCCCGACTGTCAGGATGATAGCGCTGTATGACCTCGTTGAGAAAATCGACTTGTTCTCGTGGAATCGGTGTATATTTGGGGTCGAGATCGGAAAGATCCATCGTAAACAGATGAAAGGTAAACGGCTGTTTGGACTGGGTGCGCTTCAGGATGGACAGAATACAGGTCAGAGCGCCGTCAAACACACCGCTGTTGCCGCAAAAGAGTATATCAATCATTGTTCTTTCTCCCTTTTAATGTAGCGTACCGGTTCATAGTCAGAGCATTTTGCACGTTCGCACATGGCGGTATAGACCTTATCCCGCAATGTTTTGCGCCGTTCCTTCAGGGATAGATTGGGGTCAGGATAAAACGGCCCGTCAACATAGGTGATAATTTTCGGTTCCTTGCTATGCTTCCGTTTGTGATAGGTATTGGTGAAGCAATAGACAGGTGCGCCTAATTTGGCGGGATAAGTGAAGGAGGTATCCACAAAAGGACGTATTTTGGTATAGTACGGCCAGATATGCGCTTCGGGATAGATTACTACGCCGTGTCCCCGCTGGATATGGGTTTCGATGGCGGCATTGAAATTACGGTAGGCGGCCTTTTCGCTGGGAATCGGTAAAGCGCCGAGGGAAGGGGTCACCTTGCCGAGCCAGGGCATAGATACATTGTTGGGATGTACGATAACATAATCGTGTTTGGGAAAGTTAATCATGCTGGGCATAAAAGCGTCCCCGATGATCTGTGTATGGTTGCCGTACATAAAATAGCCCTGTTTTTTACACACACGGAAGGCTTTTCTGCCGACTACTTTATGACGAAAGATCCATTTGACATAGCCGAAAGCAATCGGTGTGGCTACAATGCGGTACCAGAAAAAATGCGTGAATTTCTTGAAAAGGGAATCATGAATATACACATAATTCTCATCAATGTTTATCGGGTCGATCTGTGCGATCGAAAATTCATCATTCAGCTCATCTGAGTAATAAATCACTTCACGTTTATCCATGGCTGCCCTCCTTTTTATTAGTAAATTTTTCGCTGGCCGTTCCCGATGAATGGCTATTGACAGGGAAGGCTGCTGCTCTAT
>ONYQ01000026.1 GCA_900322145.1 uncultured Eubacteriales bacterium | reverse complement strand
CAAGCGGGGTTTTCTTTGTCTTTTCTGAATTTCAAGATATCTTTCCTAAAATACAACACAAGTTTTTTAGGAAGGGGGGCGCGGGTGTCCGGTGGACACCGCTGCGCAGCAGCAGCGCCGACCGAGCCGACAGGCGAGACTCAAAGCCCCAACATTACAGGGGGAAGATTTTGTGTTTGGGGGCGGAAGGTTTGCGGCCGGGCTGGATGAATTTGTAAGGAACTTCCGGAATACCTTCAACGGTCTGATATTCGTCAGAGGTAATAAAGCGGAAGATGTCTCGATTGGTATCGAGGTTGTGTTTCATGTTGCGGAAATCCATGTGCAGAACGTGCTGACGGATGATGGAATAGATATTGATGGCATGGGCTTTTTTGGCAATGTGACAGATAGCATCCTTGAATTTTTCATATTCGCCGACACTTTCAAAATAATTGCGTTCCGCTAAGATGGAACGCCAGTAGTCACTGATTTTCTCGGCATTCATGGTGCCGACAATACTGCCGAAACGTTTTTCGTAATAATAAAGGTGCTTGCTGGTCACGCTGAGCTTGTTGGACTTATGCAGTAAGCGTACACTGGTGGCAATATCTTCAAAGTACATATAGGGATAACGGATACCGCTTTCTTTGAACAGACTGGTTTTATACAGCTTGTTCCAGGCATAACTTTGGAAAATACTGTCGGTAATCAGGGCAATCAGTGCTTCGTCACGATCCATTACACCGGTTTTTGCCTTAGAGGGGCGAGGACATTTAAGACCGGTATTGAAATAGGAATACATGAATTTGCAGTAGGCCATGTCTGCATCATTTTTCTGACAGGCTTCATACATTGTTTTCAGAAAATCACGATGTATATGGTCGTCACTGTCAACAAAAGCGATATATTCGCCTTTGGCACGTTCGATACCGTAATTGCGGGCATCGGACAAACCGCCGTTTTCCTTATGAAAATAGCGGAAACGGGGATCTTTTCGGCAAAATTCTTTGGCAATAGCAGCGCTGCCGTCGGGGGAATCATCGTCGATCAGCAGTACCTCATAATCCATGAAGGTCTGATATCGGATAGAAGTCAGACAGCGTCTTAAAAATTTCTCCACGTTATAGATCGGTACAACGATGGATATGATTGGTGTAATCTTCAAACAATCACCTCATTATTATTCTACGACAGGTTTATTCAAGTCCAGAGATTGGAGCTTTTCGGCGGAGCAATGCAGGCAAAGACGCACTTTAGCTCTGGCACGGCGGAGATTACCGCTGTTGGAGAATACATTTTCTACAGCGCTTTGCCGTATCATGGACGGCAGGGCAAAGTAAACATGGAACACATGGTTATACAGCTTTTTGCGATAGGCTTCAAAGCAGCCCTGTTCCTCTAAAAACAGGCGTATCATCGGAATGGTGTTCACATAGTCGTTGATACGGCGGGAGGGCATACTGGTTTCGGTATATTTGGAAAACGCTCGTGTATAATAATAGCGGCCCTGACTGACGCTTACTACCCTATTGGCAAAATAGAAAAGCTGCGGTGTGATAACAGCATCTTCATAATACATATCCGGTATTTGGATATTGTGTTCCGTCAGCAGTGTGCGGCGGAACAGCTTGCCCCATAGATAGAATTTAATCCGGCTGTCCTGCAGGAGCAGACCGAGCGCTTCTTCTTGGGTGAATACCTTGTCCGGCATACGCTGACCGGGTTTGATGTTGTTGTTATTTAAGAAATAATAGTCATAACCGCCGACAGCGATATCGGCTTGTTCCCGGCAGGCAGCGCCGTAGAGCTGCGCTAAGTAATCCGGACTGAGGCGGTCATCACCATCGACAAAAGCGATATATTCGCCCTGTGCGGCGGCAATACCAACGTTCCGACATTCACCGGCGCCGCCGTGCGGGTGGTGAATCACATGAAAGCGGTTATCCTCCGCCGCTGTACGTTCAGCGAGTGCAGCCGAACCATCGGTGGAGCCGTTATTGACAAGAATAACTTCAAAGTCTGTAAGGGTTTGTTCCCGTAAGGACTGCAGACAGGGCGAAAACATAGCGCCGCAGTTATAGACAGGAACGATAATGCTGACAGATAAGGCCATGATCTTTCCTCCATAGCAGCGAAATCAGGGAGCAGCGGTACCGGCAGTTTCCGTTTCCGGCTCGATGGCTTCGAGTGCTTTTTTCTTTCTGATGCCGGCAAAGGGCAGAGAAATAATAATTGTGAGATAGTAAGTAATGGTGCGCCAGATCAGGATGGCGGATTTGATCATCTGTTCGTTAAAGACCGTTCCGAAGAAAGCACTGAAACAGTATTCCGCCGCACCGGAACCGCCCGGCATCGGTACCAGACCGGATACCATACTGACGAAGGACTGGGCGCAAATCATATCAAACATCTGTACACCTTCATTACCGAAGGATTTGGCGATACAATAGGGAATCAGGAATAGGACGGTCAGCTGTACGAAGGTCAGCACATAGACCTCGACCACTAATTTTTTGTCCTTGTTCAAATCTTTATTGCAGTTATGGAAGTTGGTGAGGGATTCCTCTAACTTCCGTATTTTTTCATCGACATTTTTCATGAGGTGTATTTTCGCTAACAGTTTATAAATGCCGCCGATGACCTTCGTGGTGACTTTCTGATTAAAAGAGGCGAGCAGCAGCACAACAATGGTAAGTACCTGCCCGATAAAGCCGATGATGGTCAGAATCCACATGGCAAAATCAAGGCTTTGCACAAACATGGAGAACCGCAGTGCCATAGCGGCAATACTATAGCCTGTCAGCGTAAATTGCCAGACGAGAAATTTTTGTATCAGGGCGGCCGTAGCGTTAGAGGCCTTGACCCCCATACGGGTCATTGTCAG
Source organism: uncultured Eubacteriales bacterium (assembly GCA_900322145.1). GTDB lineage: Bacteria > Bacillota > Clostridia > Oscillospirales > Acutalibacteraceae > UBA1213. The sequence goes on along the minus strand of ONYQ01000026.1, from coordinate 18,523 downwards.
TACCTGCATGGGCTGACCGCCGGAAGCGCCGGGCGTTACCGCACAATAGAACTGTCCGACCATAGAAACCACAATAGCCTCCCGCACCTTAAACGTTGGCGTACTTCGTCGGACAAACAAATAGATGACGGTGGCATCAATAGCGATATTGAGAAGATGCATAAAAAGTGCTAAAATCAGCCAGAGCATATTTATTTTGAGACCGCTGTTGAGCAGGTCGATAAAACCGTCTTTGGAAAAGATAAAGAAAACGACCAGTCCGATGGTAAGGCAGATAATAAACACATTGAAAATCAATCCCCATGGAATAGACGAGCGTTTCCGTTTGGTTTCGTTCATGCTTTCACCCCTCCGTTTTCCTTGAGAAGGCATAAAAGCCTTATTTTCTCATAACTTTAACTATAGCATTATTTTCGGTACAGGTCAACACCTTATTTTTTTCAGAAGATGCTTTTTGTGCCGAAAAAAATGCGTTGCCTACTTTGTTGATCTTTGTATCACTGTCGGATCGTGTGCTGATAAAGGCATTTCTTCGTTTTGGCAATAAGCCTTTACATAGGATTAAGCAAGTAAAAAGCCTGCACAGAAATTCTATGCAGGCGGATTGTTATAAATTTCACAAAGCTGAATAACCGAAACTATTGACAAGGGCTTCTATTTTTTCGTTATTGTGGCAGAACGGACACAGCGGCGGCTTATAGCTTTGATAGTCGCCTAAGTCATTCGGGTCAAAGACGGAGCGTACAGGATGACCGTCACATTGTTCTACCGTAGCAAAAATAGCGGCTACGCCGACAACAATGCCACGATAGTAATTAACCGCATCAATAGCGGCTAAAGCGCTTTTACCGGTTGTTACAGAAGCCGCTACAATGAGCACGTGCTTATTGTTCAGCATGGGGATGACATTATCACGGAACATCATCTGTCCGCCGTTGACGAATTCGGGCGACAGAACATAGATTGTCTGATGTGCATTCATATTGACATAGTTATCCTTTGTCAGTTCATCGGCAATACAAGTGCCGACTACTTCCATACCGTCAATACAGAGGATAGTGTCCACGATGGTGTTCATTTTATATTCATCGGATAATTCCTGTGCCACGGCTTTGGCCTCGGACAAACGCATTTTTTGAGTGGTTACGTCAATATAATAATTGGTGTGGCTGTGCATAGTGGCAAAGTGTCCCTTCTGTACCCGCAGGAACACGTCCTGATTTTTGGTTCTGATTTTCATTTCCTTAGCCATAAGTCCACCTCGTTATCATGAAATTTTGCTTTGCACCAATAATTTTACCACATTATGGCTAACAATGCAAGTTTTTTTATGAACTTTGTTTATCTTCTGACGAATATAATAACGCCCCCTCTTTTTGGGAGTGAAAAAGAGGGGGCTGAATACTTATTCCACGCTTTTGAGGGATTCGACCATGCTGATTTTGTTCATTTTGAAGTACATCATGAAGTTGACCAGCAGAGAGAAAATAATCGTCAGGATAAAGCCGGTGAAATAACTCCAGAAGGATACTAACTTGGGGAACATGACATTATCCATCTGAATGGCTTCTACAATAAACGTAGCAAAAACACTGCCCAGCGCCAGACCGCACAATCCGCCGATGACGGTCAGGGCAATGCTTTCACGGTAGATGAAATTGGCGGTTTCCATACTATAGAAGCCCAGTACCTTGATCGTGGCAATTTCCCGTACACGCTCGGCAATATTGATATTGGTCAGGTTATAAAGCACAACGACGGCTAACATACCGGCGCAGAAAATCATGACCAGAATGACGAAATCCAGTGAACTCATCATATTGAGCATGGTATTGACCTGTTCGGTAATGGAGGTGACGGTGATCACGTCGTCGTCCTTCATGTAGTCGTTGGCGATATCCCGTTCCTGTTCCTTATAACCGTCTGCTGTTCGGGTGAATACCAGATTATATTTCAGCGGCTGACCGGTGAGCTTTTCGTAACAGGCGGGTGTCATGTAGGCGATACTGCCGGCGTAGTTTTCCGTCAGAGCCGTTACACGACAGGTATATTTTTCATTGTCGATGGTGATGGTGACATCATCGCCGGCTTTTGCGCCGAGTACCTCTCCGGCACGTTCACACAGAATGATGCCGTTATCATCCAATGTCAGCCGATCATGGCTTTTTCTGTCCCGTAGGATGAAAGCCTGTTCAAAGCGTTCCTTATCTTCTCCGATAATAATGCGGACATCCATAGAACGGGTGCCGCCGACCTTTTCAAGGCTGAACCATTCCATCGTGCCGAGCAGACTGTTTTCAAAACGTTCATCCGCATGGAACTTTGACATCAGATAAGCCTTGTTTTCGGCGGTATCAGCTTTGGACAGCGCATAGATCTGGTCGTATTTGGTGAGCTGATTGAACTGCAGATCGGCAATAGCGGTGGTAGAATCCCGCAGACCGAGCGCCGCTACCATCAATGCCGTACAGCCGGCCACACCAACCACGGTCATGAAGAATCGTGCCTTGTAGCGGAACAGATTACGGGCGGTAACTTTGGAAGTGAAGCTCATGTGCCGCCATAGGGGCGTTATGTATTCCAATAAAATACGTTTGCCGGGTTTGGGGGCTTTGGGACGCATCAAAGCGGCAGGGGAGAGCTTCAAATCTTTATAGACCGCCATGAGCGATACGGCGCAGATACACACAATGCCGGCCACAGAGGATAACAGCAGACTCAACCAATCTATTGAGAGCATGGTAGGCGGCAGGGTGTACATAATGCCATAGGTATCAACAATGATAATGGGGAGTGTTGTTTCTCCGAGAATACCGCCGACAATACTGCCGGCTAAAGCGGCCACGCCGCCATAAATCAGGTATTTTTTGGCAATCAGCCAGTTGGAATAGCCCAATGCTTTGAGGGTACCGGTTTCTGTGCGGCGTTCCTCGACCATTCTTGCCATTGTGGTAAAGCAGACCAGCGCCGCAATCAGGAGAAAGAATACGGGAAAGACCTTTGCAATGCTGTCCACACGGTCGGCGTCTTCTTCCAGACCGGAATAGCCCGGATTGTCGCTGCGGTCATAGACATACCATTTGGGGTCAGTCAGGGCATTGAGCTTTTCTTCGGCATCCATTAACTGCTGTTCGGCATCCGTGAGCTGTACATGGGCTTCATAGCGGCCTTTTTGCAGCTTTTCACGGCCTTCCCTCATGGCCAGCATACCCTTTTCCATTTGTTCCTGCAATTCTGCTTTGCCGGCTTTCAGCTGGTAGAAATACCGCTTTCATAGGCTAATTTGCCGGCTTCTAATTGGGCGGCAGCATCGTCCAATTGTTTTTTGGCATCATTGAGTTGGGCAGCGCCTTCTTCTTTTTTGGTCAGTAATTGATTCTGGGCATCGGCTAACTGCTGTTTAGCCTGTTGAAGCTGGGCTTCCCCTTCGGCTAATTGTCGGGTACCTTCTTCATATTGCTGCTGATACTGCGCTAAAGTATCACGGGAATCCTCTAATTCTTCCTCTAATTCTGCGATACGTTCTTTAGTGTAAGAACCAATCAGAGTGCTGCGCTGTAAGCGTTCTAACTGCTGCTGTAAAGCCGTAATACTGCCGTTGAGCAAGCTGATACTGTTTTTGAGTAAAGACAGCTTGCTTTCTGCCTGCGGTTTGGTAGAGGTATAGAAAAGCTCATACTGCATCTGAAATTCACTCTGGGCGGCGGCTAATTGTTTTTCTGCCTGTTCAATCTGCGTATCATAGGCGAGCTTTCCGGCTTTGTATTGGGCTAACCCTTCGTTATATTTTGCCTGACCATCGGCTAACTGCTTCTGGGCATCTTCAAGACCTTTTTTATAATCTTCCTGTCCCTGCAGCAGCTTTTCCTTGCCTTCGGTCAATTCCTTTTCAGCGTTTTCTAAAGCCTGACGGCCTTCACCGGTTTTTTGATAATATTCCCGTTCCCCTTCACGCAGTTCCTTTTCACCGTCACGAAGTTTTTGGAGTGCCTCCGCCTTTTTATCTTCATATTCCTGACGGGCATCAGCTAATTTTTGCTGTGACTCGGATAAGGTCGTATCGGTGAAGTGTTGGATACATTGAACGGAAAAATCCTCTAACCGTTCTTTTTCCTCGCTGATCGTGTCCTTGTAATGATCCGTCAAATCCTGCAAAGGTTCCTGAGAGGCTTCTGTCCGCAGATAGATAACGGTATAGCGTTCATAGGCAAATTCCTCCGGCGGCAGCAGCATATAAAAGGCGATAGTGCCATCGCCAATATTGGTATTGCCGCGCAGATAGGTCAGATACAGCGGTGAATCCACCACGCCCACGATTTTATATTGCAGATGTTTAACCGACTGCAGGGTGTCCTTGCCGTCAACGACCGGATTGAATTCGATGGTATCGCCCAGATGATAGCCGGACATTCCCATCAGGTAATATTCCATCGCACATTCGCCTTCTCCGGCAGGCAGACGGCCTTCCCGCAGAATGGGCTGATTGAGCGGTGAAGCATTGGTTTTGGTCTTTTGCGGAACGGAATAAACCCTTGCTACCGTATCGACATTATCTTTTGTAACGATCAGATCAGCGTAATAGCCCGGCATGACCTGCTGTACATAGTCCAGCGCATATAAATCTTCTACATCTTCGTCCGAAAATCCGATAGTAGAAATGAGCCGTATATCCATCAGGTGTGTATCGTCAAAATAGTGCAGTGCTGTAGCCAGCATACTCGGCGCAGACGATTTCAGTCCCGAAAAGAATCCGACACTGATGCCGATAATGGCGAAAATCGCAATAAACCGTGATTTTGTCCACCATATTTCCCTCATGCGGTTCTTTCTTAACGCTTTTTTTCCTTCCTTCAACCTTTTATCACTTCCTTATGTCGTGGGAAACCCTTTCTGAAAACTTGCACTGATACTGTCACATTCTATTGAAACTATCGTTCCCTTTTACCACTCAATGGCTTCAATCGGCATAGGATGGGGATTGACGACATTACTGACGACTTTACCGCTTCGCATACGGATCACACGGTTAGCCATAGGCGTAATAGCGGAATTGTGGGTAATCAGTACAACGGTCATGCCGTCCTCCTGACATTTGGTTTGCAGGAGCTTGAGAATACTTTTGCCGGTATTGTAGTCAAGAGCGCCGGTTGGTTCATCGCAGAGCAGTAATTTCGGCTTTTTGGCTAAAGCACGGGCAATAGATACACGCTGTTGTTCACCGCCCGACAGCTGTGAAGGAAAATTATTCATGCGGTCAGCCAGTCCGACACTTTCAAGGGCAATATCCGCCGGCAGAGATTCCCGACAGATTTGTGTGGCCAATTCCACATTTTCTTTTGCCGTAAGGTTCGGAACGAGGTTATAGAACTGGAACACAAAGCCGATATCATACCGGCGATAGGAAGCTAAATCATGCTTGCTCAGATGGCTGATATCCTTGCCGCCGACCATGATTTTACCTTCGTCACAACTGTCAATGCCGCCTAAAATATTCAGGACAGTGGTTTTACCCGCACCGGACAGACCGACGACAACGGCGAATTCTCCCTCGTCAATAGAGAAGCTGACACCGTCAGCGGCCGTAATCGTCACTTCACCCATTTTATAGCGCTTATAGACGTTTTCAAATTTCACGAAATCTTTTTGCATAGTTTCACCCGATTAAATTGTTTTCCAGCCATTGAGAAGCGGCTTCGGCAACGGTTTGCAGGGCATCCTCATGGAAAGGAGAGGCCAATCCGGCGGTAGCGACTAACTCCTCAAAGGTTTGTGTGCCGGCTTTGCGAACTAAACGCATATAGCGTTCCCAGGCATCCGCATGATTTTTCTGCATGATAGCCCAGAATTCCAGTGCAACGGTTTGTGCCAGACAGTAATCTATATAATAGAAGGGATTTTCATAGATGTGCATTTGCCGCTGCCATCCCTTGCCTTCACCGTAAAACGGCGAGCCGTCCAACTGCATCCACGGCATATAGACACCGAGCAATTCCTTCCAGACCTCATGACGCTGTGCCGGTGACAGGTCAGGCTGTTCATACATGATATGCTGAAAATGGTCAACCATTGTACCGTAAGGAATGAAGGTAATGGCATTGAACAGATGACTGTAGCGGAATTTGGCGGCATCCTTGCCGAAAAATTCCTCACTTTTGCGCCAGCCGAAAAATTCCATCGTCATGGAATGAATTTCGCAGGCTTCTAAAGTCGGGCTTTGCAGATCAGAGGGAACCAAATCTCTTGCCATATAGAAAGCGAAAGCGTGACCGGCTTCATGCGTCATGACTTCGACATCATCGGCCGTACCGTTGAAATTGGCAAAAATAAAGGGAACTTTATAATCCGCTAATTGGGTACAATAACCGCCGCCGGCCTTGCCTTTCTTGCTGAGCACGTCTAACAGTTCATCATGGAATAGAAGGTCGATGAAATCAGTCGTTTCAGTGGAAAGGGAATGATATAAGTCCTGTGCAGTACGGAGAATATCATCAGCGGAGCCTTGCGGCTTGGGATTGCCGTCACGGAACTGCAAAGCCGCATCTGCAAAGGTAAACGGATAGGAAAGACCGGTACGCTGTGCCTGTGTCCGATAAAGCCGGTCGGCAATAGGAACGATATGCTTGATAACGGCCTGACGGAACGAAGCAACGTCTTTAGCCGTGTAGCAGTTGCGGTTCATCTGAAGATAACCCGGTTCTACAAAATTAGCATAGCCGAGCTTATGACCTATCTGTGTACGCAGATGCACCAGTTTATCATAGATATCATCTAATTCCTGTCCGATACTGCTGTAATAATCAGATTCCGCTTTCCATGCGGAACGGCGGATGGTATCATCGGCGGATTTTTTATAAGGCCCTAACTGGGCAAGGGTACGGTTTTCACCGTCAAAAGGAATCTGTGCCGAAGCCAACAGCTTTTGATAAGCGGTTTCGAGCTGATTGGTCTGCTGTGTTTCGGGGATGATATCCGGCGAAAATGCTTTCAGGAAAATTTCACCGTTGAGAAACGGCAGACGGCCGTATTTTTCGGTCAGTTCCTTGCGGAAACGGCTTTCCACTAACAGCTTGGTAAAGCTTTGCTGTATTTCTGTAAAGACGGGGGAAATCTCATCAATATAGTCAACTTCCTGTTCATAGAAAGTATCGGTCGTATCAATGGAATGGCGGATATACGCCAGACTCATCATGGTATCGACATGAGCGGTCAGCTTATCCCATGCCAGCCATGCGGCATCGGCGGTTTCAAAGGTATCCGCATGGGCAAAATCCTGCCGGATGCGGTCGGCCTGCTGACGTACCTCTTCTAAATCGGGACGTTCATACGGTATAGCGGAAAATTGCATAAAACCCCTCCAATTGTATCAAATACAAGTCCATTGTACTATACGTTGGGTAAAAAATCAATCTAATCTTGTTCTTCCGCCGAAAATATGCTATCATAATCAATGTACAATGTGCAATGTTTGGGGGTAGTTATGGAGCAATTAATATTTCGTGCGGCGGTGATTGGCGGCGGTGCGGCCGGTCTGACAGCGGCTATTGGCTGGAGCCGCCAATTAGGAAAAGGACAGGTTATTTTGCTGGAAAAACAGCATAAAACAGGCCGTAAGCTATTGGCAACGGGCAATGGCCGCTGTAATATCTCCAATGAAGGAGTATCACCGGCGCATTATCATGGAGATGAAAAGATCATTCATAGTGTACTGTCGCATTTTTCAGTCAGTGATATGAAAGACTTTTTTCACGGCTTGGGTGTATGGCTGCGCTCTGATAGCGAGGGACGCATTTATCCTTACAGTAATCAGGCGGTCACGATTGCAGAAGCATTACAAAGAGAATGTCGGCGCTATGGGGTACAGGAACGTCCGGACTGCCATATACAATCTGTCCGCAAGGAAAAGGGGCGTTTTATCATTACGGCGGAAGATTGTACAATACGCTGTGATATATTGATTATAGCCTGCGGCTCACAGGCGGCACCTTCACTGGGAGCGGATGACAGCGGTTATCGGCTGTTAAAGTCCTTCGGCATGGAGCCGACACCCTTGTTTCCGGCGCTGTCGCCGTTAACCATGCAGGAAAAACGCCGTTCCCTTAAGGGAATCCGTGCGAAAGGTCAGGCCGTTTTACTGGCAGATGGCAAGCCTTTGCGCCGGACAGAGGGCGAGATACAATTCACGGATTACGGCTTGTCGGGTATCTGTATTTTTGAATTGTCCCGACCGGTCAATGAATTTTTCACCATCGGTACGGCAGACGGACAGCATTATAAGCAGCTGCAAATTGCTTTGGATGTTCTGCCGGACTATTCCTTTCGGGAAGTGTGTGACTTTTTGGAAGAAACGAAAAAGTTATATGTGGAGGAATGCGCCGGCAGTCTGTTATCAGGACTATTGCCGCAAAAATTAGCGGAGGAAATAGCCCGGACCTGTCATGTGGCTGAAAAATCATGTAAGGCGCTGACGGTACAGGACATCAGGCAATTAACCGGCTGTGCCAAGCGGTTGATCTTTACACCGTGTAAATGCAGTGATTTTGCTTCGGCACAGGTCAGCGCCGGCGGAATTGATTCCCGTTTTGTGGATCCGGCTACCCTGATGGCACGACAGACGAAAAATCTCTTTCTCTGCGGTGAAATCTTAGACGTTGACGGCGACTGCGGCGGCTATAACCTTCACTTTGCGCTTGGAAGCGCTTTGTTAATGCATAATTCATAATGCATAATGATTTTTCCCGAAAAAAGAAAATGTGAAGAAGTGTGGAGCTTCTTCACGCTTGTTGAAATTCTTTCATAGCACACAACACAAGTTTTTTAGGAAGGGGGTTCGGGGGATAACCCTTTTTTTCAAAAAAGGGTTTCCCCCGACGGGGTTTGGGGCAAAGCCCCAACAGAAGGAGAGAGAGTATGATACGATTAAAAGACGTTTCTTTGCCGCTGACGTATGATGAAGCGGCTTTGCGTAAGGCGGCCGCCAAAAAGCTGAATATTGACCGCCGTGAGATACAGAGTGTTTCCTTATACAAACGGAGCATTGATGCCCGCAAAAAGGAACAGATACATTTTTTGGCGGCAGTGGATGTACAATTATTTTCGGATGAAGTTGCCATTGCCGCCCGTTGTCAGAGTGCCGAAATGGTGGAAGAATATCGTTATGAATTGCCCTGCGGTAAAAAACTGCCGAAACGGCCGGTGATTGTGGGCAGCGGCCCCTGCGGAATGTTTGCGGCGTTAGTGCTGGCACAATGCGGTCAGGAACCGATTATTATTGAACGGGGACGGCAGGTTGACCGCCGTACAGCGGATGTGGAAAGTTTCCGCACGACAGGCATATTGGATACCGTTTCAAATATACAATTCGGAGAAGGCGGCGCCGGTACTTTTTCGGACGGAAAACTCAATACCGGCACGAAGGATGCCCGTATCCGCAAGGTACTGTTAGAATTGGCGGCACACGGCGCACCACAGGAAATATTATATTTAGCGAAACCGCATATCGGCACCGATTATTTGCGTACCACCGTCAGAAATATCCGGCAGACCATTGAAACGCTCGGCGGTACTTATTACTTTGAAACGAAGCTGACCGGCTTGATCGCAAAGAACGGTCAATTGACCGGCATTGAAACGGAATGTCACGGGAGCCGGAATATCATTGAAACCGATCATGTCATTTTAGCCATCGGACACAGTGCCAGAGATACCTTTGAAATGCTGCATCAATATGGTATCCGTATGGAACAGAAACCCTTTGCGATGGGTGTGCGGATTGAGCATTTACAGGTCAATATAGACCGCAGTCAGTACGGACGTTTCTATCAGCATCCGGTTTTAGGAGCAGCCGACTATAAATTGGCGGTACATCTGAACAATGGACGGGGTGTATATACCTTTTGTATGTGTCCTGGCGGTACGGTGGTAGCGGCGGCCAGTGAGGAAGGCCGGCTGGTGACCAACGGTATGAGCGAATTTGCCAGAAATCAGGTCAATGCCAATGCCGCCTTGTTAGTGGGCATCAATACGGCGGATTTCGGCAGTGAGGATGTGCTGGCAGGTGTGGCATTACAGCGGCAGTTAGAACAGCAGGCCTTTCAGACAGGCGGCGGTGGTTATCGGGCACCGGTACAGCGGGTAGGCGATTTTCTGCATCGGGAACGTTCCGCCCGTCTCGGCGAAGTGCTGCCCAGCTATCAGCCGGGTTATACGCTGACCGATTTAGACCAATGCCTGCCTTTATTTATGACGGATTCCTTGAGGGAGGGCTTGCTGCTGATGGATCGGCGGCTGCATGGCTTTGCCCATCCGGATGCGGTGTTAACAGCGGTAGAAAGCCGCAGTTCCTCGCCGGTCAGAATTCTGCGTGATGAAACCATGCAGTCGGTCAGTCTGAAAGGACTGTATCCCTGCGGAGAAGGTGCCGGTTATGCCGGTGGTATCACTTCCGCCGCTGTGGATGGTCTGAAAGCGGCGGAACGGGTTGTTGTCGGGTAACGGTCAGGGGGTTCATTGTCCATTGTCCTGCGTTTATCCGTTCAAAGTAACAAACTGTACGTTAATAGAGAAAAACTATTCACGAATTATGATATTGACAAGCGGTCGTTTTTGCGCTTTAATAGTAAAGTGAAGGGGTATAACTGCGGCAGAATGGCAGGAGTCCCTCAGCTATAGAGCATAAGGCTGACGGAGGAAATACCCTTTGTATCGACACAAACAATCCCGACAGCTTGTTGCTTTTGTCGTAGATGAAAGCAACGGAACGATCATGGAGGAGAGAAAATAATGGTATATGTATTTTTGGCAAATGGATTTGAAGAAATAGAAGCGCTCACACCGGTAGATGTACTGCGCAGAGGCGGTGTGGAAGTGGTGACGGTAGGCGTGGGCGGCAAGACAATTGTTGGTTCTCACAATATCGTGGTACAGGCGGATATTATTGACAGTCAACTGACCGATTTTAACGGCGTGGAAGCCGTGGTATTGCCCGGCGGTATGCCCGGTACGCTCAATTTAGAGGCTTGCAAAACGGTACAGCAGGCTATCCGCTATTGTGATGAGAAAAAAATTATTATCGGCGCTATTTGCGCTGCACCGTCCATTCTCGGTCATGCGGGTATTCTGATGAATAAAAAAGCCGTGTGTTTCCCGTCCTTTGAAAGCGAGCTGAAGGGCTATCTTCCGACGGAGGAATATGTCTGCCGTGACGGTCATATCATTACCGCTAAGGGTATGGGCGTATCGCTCGATTTCGGTCTGACACTGTTGGCTGCGGTAAGAAGCAGCGCTATTTCTGATAAAGTAAGGACTGCTGTACAATGCAGATAAAAAATGTAAGGGAAGAAAAAAAGAAGCTGCGGGCAGGATTTCGGCTATTGCGTAACAGCTTTTCGGAGGAAGAAAGGAAAGTATCTGACAGGGCAATGCAGAAAAAACTGTTTTCCCTGCATCAGTATGGTCTGGCCGATACCGTTCTCACCTATGTTTCTAAGGACACGGAACCGGATACCATCCGGATTATTCAAAGAGCATGGCGGGACGGCAAACGGGTAGCAGTGCCCCGCTGTATTGACGGCACCTGCGAAATGTCTTTTTACTATCTCACCAGCCTGAAGCAATTGTCGGAGGGCAGTTTCGGTGTATTGGAACCGCTTCCCTCACAGTGTCAGCTTTTTGAAGGAAACGGCAAGGGCAGTATCTGCATCGTACCGGGCATGGCGTTTGATTGTGAGGGCTATCGTCTTGGTTACGGCAAGGGCTATTATGACAGATTCCTTTCAGGCTATGAAGGCTTCACCGTTGGCGTATGTTATAGCAAATGTGTGAAGTGGAGTTTGCCGCGCAGTAAATATGATAAACCGGTCGATATGCTGGTAACGGAAAAATTTTTCCGTAAAATCAAAAAATCTTCGGAAAAAAGGGGGGCTTTCTCGAATGAGCGAAGAGCTTGAAAAAAAGAGACAAGAAAAGATTGCCAATTTCAAACTCAATATCAGCCAGGCTGTTGAACAGGAAAGCACGGAAAGCAGTGTGAATACAGAACCAACGGTTTCTTCGGCATCAACGACAGAAAGTACAGCGGGAAATGATGTACTCAACAGCTACAGTGCCCATCCGACTAATGAAAATGTGTCGGCGAATAAAAAGGTATTGAAGAAGGCTAAAAAGATTGATCGGAAGCGCCGCAGAAAAAAGGCGAAAAAGAACCGTGTGATTTTCCGGCTGGTCTGGGTGGCAATGGTGCTGTTCTTTTCGGTCATGGTCGGTGAATATATCATGGTAGGTGTCAACGATATGTTAGGTGTCGGACGAGAGGAAGGCGCTGCCGTGACCGTGACGATTCCGCAGAATGCCGATATCGATACCATTACCGATATTTTGTATGACAACCATGTTATCAACACAAAATGGTTCTTCAAGCTGTATGCTACCCTGACAAAGTCTACAACGGGCTTTACACGGGGTACTTTTGATGTGGCCACTAATAAGGACTATCAGGCGCTTATCAACTATATGCAGTCGGACATGAACCGTACAGACGTTGTAACCCTGCAGTTTACGGAAGGTATGTCGCTCAAGCAGTATGCAAGACTGTTAGAGGAAAAGAAGGTTTGCAGCGCACAGGAATTTTTGAAAGCCTGCAATTCTGATGACTTTGATGAATATGAATTTATCGGGAATATCTCCAACGCCGGTGTACGTCCGATCAAGCTGGAAGGTTATCTGTTCCCGGATACCTATGATTTCTATGTCGGTGAAAAGGTCGATTCGGTCGTTGAAAAATTCCTGGCGAACTACCGCCGTAAGATTTACGGTAAAAAGACCCGTGTTCTCGGCTATGACAAGAAAATGACGATTGCACAGAGAGCCGAAACGATCAATATGACGATGGAGCAGGTATTGACGCTGGCTTCGCTGATTCAGGCAGAAGCCGCTAACAAGGACGATATGTATATGGTATCGGCGATTCTGCATAATCGTCTGGCGACCATTCCCAATGACGGTATCAACGAGAATGGTGAGAGCGGTCTGGCTTATTTACAGCTTGACTCTACCAAATATTACCCCTATGCTTCTCTGACGGATATTCCCGTGAAGGAACGCAAGACTTTCAAGAGTACCTATAATACCTATGACCATATCGGTCTGCCGCCGGGACCTATTTGTAATCCCGGTCTGGAGGCAATCGAAGCGGCTTTGACGGTAGGCGAAACAGAGTATTATTACTTCTGCCATAAGTCGGCTACGGCAACAGAGCCTGCAGTGGCTTATTATGCCAAGACGATGGAGGAACACACCGAAAACCTCAAAGCAGCGGGCTTGCTGTAACTCCCTGTTATCTACAACAGACCCGTCGGTTTTTATCAGCCGGCGGGTCTGTTGCTTTTTTAGTAAGGTGATACGTTCATAAATTATACAAATAAATTTAACATTTACGTTATTATTCATTTCTAATAACTATGTTACAATGAAGAAGTATATAGTGGTTGAATGAAGGATGCCCTTTGAGGGGTAAAACACGTTTGTGGGGGTCGACGACATGGAATCCTATTCTCAGCTTTACACAAAAAAAATTGTAGATTCAATTATCCACGCATTGGAGCAAAAACACAGCAGTATCCTGTTTGTAAAACACTATAACACACTCAATGTTCCGATTGATGCCATTCAGGAAGCAGTTAACCGGAGCAAGAGTACCATCGAGTTGTTGTATCACCAGTTTTCCGCCTCTAAAATGCAGGAAGCCTATGAGCCGTTTTTAGGCTGGATCAAGCAAATTTATTTCAAATATTATTGTCATATGCCGGTGGCTGAATTTTTAGAGCAGGCCGATGTCTATTTTCTGGCACGTTCTGCTCTTGAATCGTATATTCTGACAGGAAAATGCAAGCGTACCGAGGATATGATTGTCATCGAAACAGATTATGAGCGCAAACGCTTTGCGGATTCTTTGGCCAATCTGTTTGCGTATGTTTCCAAAGAACATACCTTGTTTATGGTACTGAACCGGCTGCATTTAGCAGAAAATTCTACCCTCAATTTTCTCACGGAATTTATTGGCCGCCGTGAAAGAAACATTTCGCTGTTAGCCAATTATAACGAGGCTTATGTGGTTTCGGCTTATACACAGGCACGATGGATTTCTTTGGTGCGAAAAATTGAAGATCTGAACTATATGCTGGAATGGAACGTACAGGATGTGCAGACCGATGTCAATATCGTGGAAAGCTTTGATCCTATCATGGCGGATTTTCAGAATTATCTGCTCATCATTAACAATATGATTCAGACGGTTGCCATTCAGCAGGCAGTTTATTATCTGCGGATTCTCTATAATAAAATCACCACCGAAAAGGTGACAATCAGTGCTAAAAACCGGGCGAGATTTTATATACTGTATGCACAGGCCTCTCTTTATGACCGTAATATCTCCTATGCCCAGATGATGTGCGGTAAATTGAAGGATGTCAATTCCCGTCATCCCAACATGAAATATACCTTCCAGTATCATTATCTTCTGGCACAATGCCAGAGTTATGAGGGACAAGGCAGTCTTGCCCGCATCAACGATGATAAATGCTTTGCCCTCGCTGAAAAAATGAATTCTGATAAATATAGATTTCTGGCTCAATTGCTGCGCTATATTTGTGCGCTCGACAACTGGAACAATACATATCGTTGGGACAGAGAATTTGAAGGCGAAGAAATGGATGCCTTTATCGAAACAGCGATGTCCTATCAGGCCTATAACCATTTATCCCATATTCTTTTCTTTGGCTGCGGTAACGGCAAGGAACATTACACCAACGATTCCCTTCCGCTTGAGGATACCAAATATTTCAAGAAAGCAATGGAACTGGCTGTTAAGCTCAATAATGAACGGCTTATTATTGATGCCTGGCGTAAAAGTGTATTTATGGCACAGGGCTATGGCTGTTTCGGTTTTGTCGATTATTACTATAAACGCTGTCTGGAAATTATCGAACGGCAAAATAATCCCGTGGAGGAAGCCAATATCTATAACGGTTTGGGCTTTAACCGCATTGTCAGTGAGCAGTTCACACTTGCCAATGATTATTTCAACAAGGCGCTTACCATTTTTCACAGCAAGAAAAAATATTATTTCGTTGCCGAAACGCTGTATAATATGGCCACCAATGCCATTTTAGCGGATAACTATGAAGTGGCCTATCAGCACCTGAACTATTGTACCAAGCTGCTCAGAGCCATCAAGAAAAACCGTATGACGGTCTGTAATATGTCAAAAATCTATGGTATGCTTGCTTATTGCAGTTATAAGATGGGCATTGACTATAACGCACATTTTTATCTCAATATTATGGAACGCATCCTGCATCATGTCATCCGGCCGGACGGCAAACCGGATTATTTTCTCTGGGATGACGATATGTTTTTCTATTATTTCAACTGCGGTCTGCTGGAAAAATCTGATAATATTTATGCGGCGCAGGAATGTTTCGATAAAGCGTATTTCCACATGAAACGGTCGGAAGGTTTGCAATTCTTTGTCTATACCATGTTTGCCCTCGAACAGGCGGAACTGTATGAGCGGCAGAATGAAGCGGAAAAGGCGCAGGAAATTTTAGAGGCCTGTATGGAATTCTGTGCCTCTAAGGGTTATAAACATAAGGAGGAAATCGTTTTTGCCAAGCTTCACAGGCAAAACCTGATTATGAAGCACGTTCCTCTGCCGCTGACGAATGTTAACAAGTTTCAGCTGGAGGAACTGGTACAGTTGGCAGAAATGGAAATGATGTTAGCCGATAAGACCAAGGGTATTGATTTCCTTGTTTCGTGGCAGGAACTGCTCAATAAGGAAAACTACTCTGCCGATGAGGTTATCGAAAATTCCATCATGATGATTCAGAATAACTATAATCTGGATAATATTCTGTATGTCGAGATTGCTGACCGGAAACCGGTGCTGCGCTATGTCTGCGGTGACCGTACCATTAATGAGGAACAATTGCAGGAGATTACCAGTTATCTGACACGGCATAAAAAGGAATTTGTTGTTTCCCGTTATGACAGGGAATTTTATGAACTGACACCGTTTATATCAGCGCTCGGCGTGAATCAGATCGTATCCTTTGGCTGTGTGCCGCTGTGCATGGATGAGGAACTCACCGGTTATATCATCGCCGCTATAGAACTGCATGATAACATGACGAACCATATTGTCTTTCTTGACAGAAATGATATTACCATCTTCAAGTTTGCCCTTCGTCAGCTGACCGATACCGTCTATCGCTTAAAGGCGAGGGATGCTATCAGCCAGATGAACAAGAAGCTCCAGCAAAGCGCCGTGACCGATTTGCTGACCGGATTGCTCAACCGTCAGGGCTTTGCCAAGCAGGTGGATGATTACGAAGCACTGGTCAAAAAGGGCAAGAATGAAGATATCTGCGCTACGGTTTTGTATATGGATCTGGATAACTTCAAAATCTGTAATGATACTTTCGGCCATGCCGTTGGTGACGTTATTCTGAAAGCCTTCTCCCGCTTATTTGAACGGGTAGCCGGTGACAGGGGGTATGTTGTCCGTTACGGCGGCGATGAATTTCTGATGATTCTGCCCGATCATACGCTGGAGGAGGGTATTGAAGCGGCGAAGGCAATTTACCGTGAAATTGCCGCCCATGATAACTTTATCAAGGAAATAGAGGCGGCGGTGAAAGGTGCCGTTGCCGTTTCGGACGATCACCGTGTTTCCTGTTCCATCGGTATTGCTTCCATGCATAGCTATAACCGTGAATCTATGGATGTTGCGCTCAAACACGCTGATGCCAAGCTGTACGCTGTCAAAAAGAGTGAAAAATCCAACTACAGCGCCTGGACAGAAGACAATTGACAATGTGCAATGTGCAATGTTCTTGACGCACCAAAAACCGCCTCTCTGTATAGAATATATACAGGGAGGCGGTATTTTTTATGATGAGGAAACAACCATCGAAAAAGCGGCATCGGCGTTTATGGATAGCGGCTTTACTCTGTGCGGTGATACTGCTGTTTATTGAACTGCGCTTAAAGCCCGTAACGGCATCAGTGGCGGCAGTACACGCACAGGCGCTCACTACGTCACTGATTCATCAGAGCGTCAATGAGGTACTGACGGAAACGGGCTTTACACCGACCGATTTAGAGGAAATAATCTATGCCGCCGATAACAGTGTGACGGCAATTGCCGCCAATACGGTCAACACCAATCGTTTGAAAAATGATATTACCCTGCGGATACAGGAAAGTCTGTCGGGCATTTCCAATCATCGGGTGGACGTGTCGTTGGGTACGATAATAGGCGGCGAACTGTTGAGTGGGTTGGAGCCTTCCATCCCGATATGGCTGTCACTGTCGGGAAATGTATCCAGTGATTTTGACAGCAGTTTTGAGCAGGGCGGGGTGAATCAGACGGTACATAGGCTATCGCTGGCGATTACGGCGGATGTTACCATCGTGATGCCGCTGAAATCGGTGACTACTACCGTACAGACTTCCGTCCTCATCGGGGAAACGGTCATTGTCGGTCATGTGCCTTCGGGGATGCTACTCAGCAGAGGATGAAGTTTTTCGAGATTGGGTGTATGGCTCTTTCATTTCCAGTGAAAGTATATCAGAGTGGGTCTCCTCCCAATGGTAGGATACTTCCAACGGCATGACGGCATTGGTGTCATCAGGCTGATAATAGCTTATGTAAAAGCAATTATAGCGATTGCCGATGCGGAACAGCGTACCGTCTGACAACAGGTAGGTAACAGATGATCTGTCACCCATATCACTGTTGATAGAAGGATCCTCTATATACTCGGAATCGGCGGCACCGGCAGCGTTGTCGAAAGAGTCCATCATTTCCGTGTAAAGATCGGAGTAAGCGTGTATATCCATTTTGCCGCCGCTGTCGCTGATTTTCTGCCGGACATTTTCAACAATGGCCAACGCCTGTTCCAAAGACATACGAGGCGTATTTTCGGTCATGGTACCCAGTATCTGTGCGGTCAGACGTGGACAGGGGTCGTAATCCTGACCTGTTCTATAAACTATCCAATATCCGGCTAATTTGGCGATAGTCTCATCACCGGCATAGGGATAGCGGTCAAGCAGACAGTTAATGACCGTTCCGGTGGGTTTACGGGAATAATATTCCCGTATGCTTTCGATAGTGGCCGAATTAAAATATCTTTCATATTCGTCCTGACGGAGTATAGGGATCGGTTTCCAACGAAGAAGTGTTTCCAGTTCATGGTCGGTATATTGGGGCGTGATGCTGAGGATATTCTGTTTCCGCACGACCGGATCCTCGTTAACGGTATGCTGTTCACTCATGTTGTATGCCTCCTTTAATGTTCATCCATTCCGGATGTGATACGAAGTCCTGATACGTCATGTCATAGCGTATCATTACGTCTCACCGTCTTTCCGTTCCAGTAGCCCCAGTTCCTCAATGACGATCCGGTTTGCGCGGCGGATTGTTTTCCAGATTGCCGTGGTGGGGATGTTATTCTTCAGGGAG
>ONYQ01000103.1 GCA_900322145.1 uncultured Eubacteriales bacterium | reverse complement strand
CGAGAAAACTTAAATTCCTCGCCTACTGCCATACAATTATCGCGCGCCGGGAGGGACTCGAACCCCCGACCTACTGGTTCGTAGCCAGTCACTCTATCCAGCTGAGCTACCGGCGCATAGGCACCACATCGGGTACTTGATTATCATACCACAACTTTTTGCAAAATGCAAGCCCTATTTTACATTTTTTCAAAAAATTTTTTTCAGCGCCGAAAAAAATCTCCCGCACACCTCAGAGATGTACGGGAGAAAAACATGATGTTTTAGGATACGCCTGTCCAGGTACAAGTAGTCGTACTGAGTACATCGGCTATCTGGTGGCTGTTGCTGTCTATCACACTGCCTGACGAAGAATCCGCCTTCAAAATAGCATAGGCTTTTTGTCCTTCTTTGGCAACTGCCTGAACTGTATTGTCCGTCTTTATCGTAATATTGTTCGAGCCGTTACACCAGATGCCTTTTGCCACATTACCGGTAGATTTTGCTTCGATACGGCATCCTTCCAGTTCCGCCTGTCCTGTTCCTTCTGTTACCACACCATTGGCCGGCTTTGATACAGTATCGGCAACGATCTTACAGTTTTTCGCTTCCAGTTTACCGCCCTTGGTATCTGCTCCATAGGCACCGCCGGAAATCTCAACACCCGTTACCCTTAAAATACCGGCATTCTGCCAGATACCACAGGCACCTTCATCCGCACGGGCATGATCGGCATTCGCATGGATGACAACATTCTTACCGTCTACAACAACTGTATTATTGCCATGTGCAAACAAGCCCAGATAATTCACGTCCACTTTCACATTATCGCCTATATGCAAGTGTGAATGAACGGTTCCAAAGTCAAAACCAACCGAGGATACATTCGGTGAAACGATTGTGACGTCCTTTACATCCGCTTTCATCAGCTGATTGCTGGCATTGCCGCTGAAGACAATACCCTTTTGATATTTTTGGTTCTGCAACGGGCTGTTGACCTGAACTGTCACATCCTGTATAAAAACAGATGCTTCACTGGTCGTTGCCATACCATTCTCACTCAGACCCGTTGCGATATCCTCATAAGACGAACAAACAATCTTCATATGCTGATGTCTATAGGTTCCGGCAACACAATAATAATCTACCCCATACACTGCCAGTTTTCCTTCAACGGCAATGATACTTACCGCATCCTTTTTGGTACCAATATCCAGACAGCCCGCACCATTATCGTTATAGATGCCATAGGCCTTACCGTTATCAGACTTCACCTTTATATGGAACTGATCAAGTGTAAGATTACCCGTTTTGCTCATATGCATACCATAAGCGTCTCCATTCTGTGCTTCCGCCGTCACCTGTACCCCTGCTATATGGCCGGACGGTGTATTCACTAAGGTCATTCCATAGCAATCGCCTTCAACGGCAGAAACATTCAATAAACCGCCCGTTACTTCTGACTGCACGCCATAGAGATAAATACTGCTGACAGGGCCCGTGGTTGTCTTAGCCGAAATCCATCCGCTGCTCATCTTCAACGAACCGCCGTTGACCAACATTGCTTCCACATATGTTTTGCCTGTTGTTCTGTCAACATTCACATTCAGTTCACCGCCCTGAACGTTCACTGTTCCGTTCAGGCTGGACACGCCCGCAAAACCGACAGCATCTGTTGCCGTGATATTGATAGCAACAGCGCCTCTTGTCAGCGTCAGCGAACCTTTATTGTTGATAAAGCAGCTTTGACCATCTGCTTTCTGACCACTGACGGAGATTTTACCATAATTGAATGCCGTATCCTGAAGAGTAAAGGCTCCCTCATTGGTGATCGTGTTTGAAATATCCGTTCTGACCGTACAGCCATTGAGATCCAGCGTAATGTTCTCATTCTTTTGAATCACAAGCGGACTTTTGATTTCAATTTCCTTCTTCATCACAATGAGTGTAGCTGTCTTATCAGCTGTTCCTTTATGAACAGCCTGTAATGCAGACTCAACAGACGAATACATTTTATTTTCTCCGATACGGACAGCAGCTTCTTCACCAACCACAGTAAACATACTGAAGCCCTTTGTGCGGAAGGTTAAATAACCTGTATCCGGGTGGTAGTCTTCATCATTGAAAGTAATACTGTTATCCACACTGGTGGGCTGACCGTTATGGTACAACCGCACTTTCGATAAATAGCGTGCTGCAAAAATGGTAACCGTATATTCCTTTTCACCGCTCACCGGCTCACCGCTGGCATCCAGCAGCATAATATTGTAAGATCGGCAAATTTCATCGGATGTCACAGTTATGCCGTCAGGCGCATTACATTCCGATACTATAAGCGCATAGCTGTCGGTATCACCGTTCCGGGTAACAGAAACGCTTTTGCGTCCGGACATCTGGTCGTTATCATTCTCATAGCAAACAAGCGGCAAAATTCCCGTCGCACGGCGTGCCGCATTCCAATGATCCAGCTCGTTATAAACCGCCTTGTCATCATACTGCTTATCGAAAGCATCCTTTTCACCGGTATATTGCGTTGCGCCCAGCCTGAAGTCCAATGTCAGCTGCGGACAGGCATTTTCTGCTGTTGCATCATACATCGCCACTGCTCCGACATCCGCCGGCATGGTTATCACCAATGCCACTATATGATGGGTTTCCTGTTCGTCTGTTCCCATCACGTTTTCTATCGTATAGGGAAAGCCCGTACCTTTTCCGCTATTTTTTCTGTCAAGTAAAGCAAACGCCTTTTCACGAGTAAAGTTCCCGACACGATCTTTTTCAACATCCTCCCGGGTGATAGCTGTCTGATCGGTCAAGCGAACAAAATGAAAGGTCAGGTAGTCGGATATACGAAAACTATCGCCAAGAACATTCCTGCCTGCCGTTTCCGCCTTTTTCAGCAGCGCCAGCTGATACTTAAAAGACAGATTTCCTTGATTTTCTATTTTGAAGAAAGTCAGGGATAAATCGCCGGGTTCATAAAGTGCATTTTTATTGAGGATATCTTCGCTGTCGGAAGCATCCGTCCAGTTGCTCCAAGGGGTACTGCCTGCCTCGTTCTGCCGGAACACCTTACTTTTATAAATCAGCCCGACTTTGAGACCGCCCGACTGAATACGGTTGGCACTGGATGTTACTGCCTGCGTGAACCAGGCATAGGTACTGCCCACCAGCATAGCACAACACAAGAGCAAACAGGCAATGCTCCATATCAGCGATATTTTTCTGTGATTTCTGATCATCCACTGCTTTTGGAACATTTCTCACTCCCCCATGTTGTTTGATGGTCATCCTCCTAAGAACGATCAAGACAGATTCACTTGATAACCGCTATCCTGGATAGGTGTCAAGGCGCAGGTACCCCAACACGGTTCAATCGTCACATCCACCGCAGAGGCTGTTTTTACAACGAAATTTACCGTGGTTCTGGTGGTCGGCTGTGTGCTGCCGACATCCAGCACGTCCTTACCAAATTGCTTTGTATAGAATGTTGTCTCGCCTACACGCACACGGCAATAGCCTGTGGTGGCAAGATTCGTTTGATTGTCCGGCAATGTCAGCGTAAAAGTACATTCGCTATCCGCTGATAAATGATAAACGCATTTATATACCGTCTTGTATTGTGCATCCCGCTCCGCCTCCTTTCCTTTGGATGCGGTCACTTCAGGAAGAACATAAAAAGTAGAAGGTGTCACCGTATTGGAACCTGTTTCTATTGAAACCGTATAGAATGCAATAGAAGTGGCACTCATTCCCAAAAGGCAGACAATGATGATAACCAGTGTCACCACAAAGCGCACCATCATCTTCTGATCGGAAATCTTTTCGTTGTCACGAATCTTATAGTATTTTTCATACCACGCCCACATACGGCACCTCCTTCCCTGCTTCTTCCGCACTGCATCAATTATGCAGCTGTTCGGCCGTAAATACCAGTCCGAGCGTTACTTCCGGAACCGTAGAAGAACGATAATTTGCCTCGTTGCCGACTTCCTCCGGCATACGGATTATCAGAGCGGCATATTTCGTTTTTCCGGCTCCCAACAGCATTTGTTCCGAGCTGTAATCATTCAGTAAATCGTTTGCTTTTTCGACTGCTTTCTTTCTATTATCCGGTATACCGGTCAGATTGTCAAGCTCCGCCTCGCTGTCGGCAAAAATCAAGCCAAAACGGATATAATCCTTGAGATTGAATTCCTCCCCGAACACATTCGTTGACTTTTTGAAGCCGGTCACCTGTACGGCCGTCTTGAAATTGAAATCCTGTGTACCTTTATTCTCAATTTTAAGATACTGCACCTTGACATAACCCGGCTCATACAAATCCTCGTCATTAAGCACTTTTGTATTCTGTTCGATGACCTTATAAGTGCCGTTTTCCTGTTGATAGGAAACCACCAGCGAGAAATCTCCTATATGAAAAATATTATGGAGTGTATTGGATGTATCGGAAAACCATGCCACAGAGGTACTGGTACCCAGCATGATCCACAGCATCATCATGATCAGGCTGAGGGATAAAGCAATCCTCTTGAATGGTTTTTTAGTTTTTGTCATGCTTTTCCCTCCTTCAACAGTTACTTTTTTGTCCTCTCCTTGCCTATACGGATGGACAGGATGAAAATCAGCAGCAAGGCACAGCCGGCCGCTGCCCATAAAATCCATAAGGTGGTGTTTTCACCTGTTTTGGGCGGCGGCGTGGGGTCAGATGGTTCCTTATCCAGTTCTTCCGCCTTGAATGTCCATTCCACAATGCCCAGCCTGCCCATAAATTCATTATCCAGTTCTGTCGGAACATACAGCTGAAGGGCAAGATCAACCTCACCGCCGGAATAGAGCGTTCCCAGCAGAACCCAGCCGTCATTATCCGCCGTCAGCGTGCCCGACGGGCTGAACATATACGCCTGTCCATTGCTGTTATCGACCTGCAGACTCATTTGCAGTTGGGAAAAGAATTTTCTCGATGCTTCATCGGCATATTCGGAGCGAAGCCATATTTTCGTCTTGACGTTTCGGGAAGCATCATTGCGGAGAGTAATATGTTGTGTGCGGGTATCGCCGGGCATTACGTCTTTGAGATCGGTAAAGAGATCAGTGGGCGAAAAACGGCTGCCCGGTGCAAAAATAAATGTCTGTGCATTACCGTCATAGGTAACATGACCGCCTGCTGCGCTCACGGTTACGGTACTCAGAAGCAGCGTCAGCAGCATGGTGAGCAAAGCGATCCATTTTTTCATGCGGCATCACCCCTTATTCCTTCGGCCAGCCCGCCGCCCTGAACGTTTCGTTTCCGGGAACGGGGTTATTTTCACTTTGTACCGCCTGTACATCCACCGTTAAGGTCAGTGTCTTGCCGATATAGGAGTTATCGACTTTGGCACCGACAATTTCCACATGGGAGAAAACCTCCGGTGTCGTTTCTCCGGGGGCGAGTATGCGGCGATAATAGTACCAGCCGTCAACCAACTGCCAGTCCTCTTCATTGATATTCAGTTTGAAGCAATCCTCTGCACTGAGCACTTCGGCATTCACGCCAAAAACCACCCGTACACGCAGATAGAACGGGTGTTCACAAATGTTTTCAACTGTCACACGCTTGCTGACAACATCGCCCGGCATAATATACACGCCTTCGGCGGGGAAATCATTACCCTGATCGGTTTTTTCATGAATCAGCATTTTGAGATTACCAGAGGTAACCACATTGGAAGATTTGCCGATCGTTGAATAATACGCCAGTGTTTCCTGCATGAAAAGTGAGAGAATAACAGCGATCAGTGAAATAACGGTCAAACGTATCTTAAACTTTCTCAACGTGATTCCTCCTTTCGTTCCGGGTCGTCAAAGAGCATAAGGGGGGTAATCTTATGCCCTTTGATGACCCCACACCGTTGGTGTGGGAATCTTTTTGTACCATTGGTTGCTAATTCCAAGCGACCCGCACCGATGAGGGTGCGGGCGCTACGAAAAATGTAAACTTAATCCCAATGAAACTTATCAGCTGCCCTGTACAGGAGTAACCTCTACACCGTCAACGATAAACTTAACACCAGTCTTTGCGCCATTGG
>ONYQ01000127.1 GCA_900322145.1 uncultured Eubacteriales bacterium | reverse complement strand
TGGACACGATTCGCCACATCCTCCAGGGCCTCGACGCGGGTTTTGCCCAGTTCCATCTGGCGAAGCATCACGCCGAACTCAACGGCCAGCCCGTTAAGCTGAACAAAGACAATCAGTTTACCTACCGTCCCACCGAAACCGGTACGCTGAAATTCATTGCTACCGCTTATGATGCGGCCGGCAATCAGCGCAGTTATACCCATCAGCTGACCGTCATCGAAGAAGATACCACCCCGCCCACCATCAACGGTTATCCTTCTTCCCGTTATGAACTGAACGACAGAACCAGCACCGTCAACTTTACCGTACAGGATAACACCGAAGTCGTTCTCCGCAATATCTATCTTGACGGCGTTAAATTTGAGGAACCGGAACTCGTTTCTTCCTCTCCGAAGTACAGCTATACCGACCGTGTCAGCTTTGTGCCGACAGAAATCGGTGTCGGTGAACATACTTTCAAGGTCGTCGGCAGAGACCGTGCCGGCAACCGCACAGAGAAGGCATTCCCCTTCACGGTTTCCGATACCTATGCGCCTAATATCTCTATGAGCGGCAACACCTATTACAGCACCGGTGATACCATGACCGTTCAGGTCAATATTACCGATTTCAGTCAACTGGCTTCCGTAACGGCCACACTGGACGATACCCCTGTTGCCATGACAGCAGATAACAACCAGACCGTTACACTGGAAAATGCCGCTGCCGGTACGCATACCTTTACCGTTACCGCTAAGGATATCTACGGTAATGAAAAAACCGTTTCCCGTAAACTCACGGTCAGAGATACCGCTGCGCCGGTCATTACCCTTTCTGATGTGCAGGAAGAATATTTCATGCCCAACCTGCCCGTTATCAAAATGACCGTAACGGACAATGTGGAAGTCACCACAGTTAACGTGACACTCAACGGCACTGCCGTAACTTTTGACGGTGAACAAATTATCCTGCCGGATAACATGGCCGAAGGGGATTATACCCTGAAGATTACCGCCAAAGATGCCGCCGGCAATACCGCCAACGAAACGGCTTCCTTCCACTATGGTCCTTTCCGTGATACGACCCCGCCGACCATCACCAATATTACAGTGAATCCCACCAAGCCCGATGTCGGCACTACCATGAGCCTTATCATCACCGCTTCCGATGACAGCGGTACCGTGGATATCACCGTAACGGCTCCCGACGGTACTTCTCTCACCGGAGAAAACGGCATCTTCACCTATACGCCTGCCGCCGGTACGCTCTCCTTTACGGTAACCGCTGCCGATCCTTCCGGCAATACCACGGCCAGGCTTGTGACAGTAAATGTTGCCGAAGATGCACAGGCTCCCGTTGTCAGCGTCAATGCACCGGCTACGATGAAATTAGGTGATACACTTAACCTCACCGTTACCGCTGCTGACAACAAAGGCGTTACCAAAATCGGTCTGCTGCTCAACGATCAGGCCGTCACCCTCAGCAATAATACCTATTCCTTCAAGCCCGACAAGGAAGGCGACTATTCCTTCACCGCTTATGCCGAAGATGCACAAGGCAATCGCGGCGAAAAGAGCTTCGTTATCTCCGTTGTCGATCAGCCGTCAGAGCAGGAACTCCAAAAGTATCTCGTCATCGACGATGAAACCACCATCGGCCCCGCTGCCATTGCGAAGGCTGACGAACTGAAAACCGCTGCTGCGGTGTATGATTATGTTAAAAATAACATCCGTACCCAGTTCTACAGCGGTTCCCGTAAGGGCGCTAACGCTGCCTTTGAACAGTTCGGCGGCAACGATGTGGATACCGCCAGCCTGACAATCGGTATGCTGCGTCATCTCGGTTATCCCGCCCGTTATGTTACCGGTTATGTCCGCTATACCCAAGAGGAATTGCTCTCCCTGATGGATATGAAAAACATCACCGATATCTGCAATCTGCTGGCCACCGTTTACGACGGTTATAAACTCTATACCACCGAAAGCGATGAGTATCTCATGGATCTGCCGCTGACATGGGTAGAAGTTTATGCACCCCTGTCGGAAACCGGCGCCAAAAGCGAAGAAAAAGCGTGGATTACCCTGACACCCTTTAACAAAACCTATGATCTGGAAATCGTTTCTTCTAAGCAGGACAGTCCGGATGAAGAACATAAGAAACAGGCGGAACAGATACTGCAGGATATCGCCGCTGTGGAACAGTCCGGCGCTGACATTGATTTTTCCAAAGCAAAGGCAAGATTCACCAATATGCTGAACGATCAGGAACGTGTCGTCAAATTGAACCATTTCACGATTCATCCCATGAAGATCAGCGCTCTGCCGGCTTCTCCGGAATGGAATATTCTCTCCAAGAGCAATACCTACGCCGATCTGCCCGACAGTGAATCGGATACCGTTTCCTTTACCATCAGCGGCGGCTACTTCAACTATGATTATTACGATGACGTTGTTCTCGGACGTGTCAAGACCTCCGATATCACCGGCAAACGTGTACTCATCCAGTATCTGCCGGCTACCGACAGCGACCGTCAGCAGTTTGAACGTGTCAACGGCAACTGGAAAGAACTTTCCTCCGACAGCATCAACGTCAAGCCTACCCTGACAGTAGACGGTGAAATCATCGGTCAGGGCTATGCCGTTCCGCTTGGTACGGTACAGAGTCTGTCTACCAATCTCCGGTATGACGGTCAGAACAATACCCTCTATGATAAACTCACCGCAGGCAGTATGTACGATATCGTGCTGAATCTGTATGATATCGCTGCCGAGGACATCAACAGAACCTACAACTATGTAAAAGAAAATGCCGCCAACAACAACGGATATCAGCCGTATTCGGAAGAATATCTCGGTGCTTTGCTGGATTATGCCGGCAAGATGTATTTTGCGCTCAACGATCAGTTTGAGGTCATGAATACCAGTTCCATGAATATCAGCCTGCATCCCGGCATTGCCTTTGGTATTTTCGGCTATGAGTTCTACACGGATACCAACAGCGTTACGCAAATCACCCGTCTGACAGACGGCAACTTCTTTACGGATATCGGTCAGAACCCGCACCGCTCCTTTAACATCACGGAAAATGCCGATAACCTTAAACGTTTTAATTTCACTGACGGTTATCTCGGCTCCTATCTCGAAGGCTTCATCTGGGAATATATTCTGGAGGCACCCTGCGTTTCCACTGCTGCGATTCTTGCACAGGCTTCTCTGGAAAACATCGACATTCTGGTTATCAACAGCAAAAATGCCGACAAACTTCTCCCTGAACTGGACGTTGAAACCAGCGTTTATAATGACGTGGTACAGCACCTGAACAAGGGCTTTGAAGTCGTCATTCCCAAAACAAAGGTTACCATTGACAAATGGACCGGTTCCGGCTATATTCTGACCGATCTGGACAATAATTGTGCCAACAGTGTCTTCCGCATCAGCGGCGGTCTCAACGGCGGCGGTTCCGCCGGCAATCCGAATCCCGGCGAAACCCTCCTGACGGGAGAAAATCGTGATCTCTTGAAGGATCTTTATGTCAATATTGATCCTGATGTCGTTACTCTCTGCTTCTCTATTCGTGTGTGGATGGCACGTACAAGTCTGTTTATCTCTGCTCTGGCACTGGCCGGTTCCATCGGCGGTGTTGTCTATGGCAGCGGTGTTGGCGATGTTGCCTTTGGCGCTATGGGTTTATATAATGGCATTCAATCCTATCAGGACGGCATAGATACCATGGTGGAATCTATTGAATTGTTCCTGGATTATGCTATCAATGACTCTGTATATTCCGGTAACACACTGATTGAAAAATGCATTGAGGACATGGATTCGTTCGGCTTAAATCTTGGTATTACCATAGGCTCCGCTCTTTCTCCCACCTTCAGTAATGGGATGACACTTTTTACCTTCATCAAGAGCGCCTTCGGTCAGATCAAAGATGCCTGGGATGATATGCTCCATCCGTAAAAAATTCTTTCCATCCCGCCAGTCAGCTGATGTTTCCGAACACGGCCAACGCAAAAGCTCCTCTCCTCTGTGAGGGGAGCTTTTCTGCTGACCGGAAAAGTTGTTTTCATCTATCTATAACACAAATTCGCAGAACCGCTTGCAGTATGGCAAAAAAAGTGGTAAAATAGAGTATCCCATTTATTTTTAGCGGAGGAATGAATCATGAAAAACTCGGAAAAAAGCATGGAAAAAATCGTCGCTCTGTGCAAAGGCAGAGGCTTCGTCTATCCCGGCTCTGAAATTTACGGCGGTCTCGCCAACACCTGGGACTACGGTCCTTTAGGTATGACACTCAAGAATAACATCAAAGCCGCCTGGCTTAAAAAAAAAAAAAAAAAAAA
>ONYQ01000176.1 GCA_900322145.1 uncultured Eubacteriales bacterium | reverse complement strand
GTATTGCCCCGCAGGGTATAACAGAAATTGATTTCCGTAATGATACTGTCCCTGACGGTATCATAATACAGCGGAACCGATTTTTCATCAGGCACTAATCCGTCTGCGATCAGCGACTCCGCATTGACATTCTCACCGGGAATAGAAATGTGCTTGACCGCTGAGGTATAGGTATTGCCGTATTCTGTTTTTTCTGCCCGATAGACAGCGCCAAAACTGCCCTTGCCTATCAGCTCCTTAATATGCCATTCACCCCACAGCGGGGAAAAAGCCATAATATCCGACATCACGTTTCCTCCGATCTTTTCTTGCATTATGGTCAGACGCCTGCCGTTTTACAGCGTAACCAGCAATTCAACAAGCACCTTTCCGGAACTGCCTTTGTAACGATAAAGTGTCTGATAGGAACGGATGCCATACTGAGACATGAACAGCTTCATTTCACTCTTCAAACTTTCACTGCTCTGTTCCAACTGACTCTTCATCAGCTCCTTTTGCGAATCCGTCATACTGTCGATAAACAAGTATTGGTATTCATACACCAGCACATCTTCTCCTTCCGTATACATCCGGAACGTGAGGACACCGCTGAATTGTTCTTCAATCTGCTTTTCTGCCTGCTCGGTATAGAATTTCTGGAAGGCTTGTCCGGCAGAAGAAGCGAAAAATTCCCGCACAGACATTCCTTCTCCGCTGGTATGAGAGGTCACGGCGCTCGGTTCCGATATAACCGTACTGGGAGAAGTCACCGTACTGGGCTGAGATACGGGTGTACTATTCTGGGGCGTAGTTGTAGGCGGATGATTGCGATTCGCACCCGACACCAATATAATTGTCACGATGATACCGATAATAGCGGCCGCACCCACGATACTGCCAATAATCAGCGGCAGTTTTTTCTTTGCCGGAACCGGCTGTGCCGGCACAAACGGCGGATGGACGGACGGCGGCTGAAACGCTGTACCATAAACGCTGTAACCAGATGGTTCCTGCCGATAAGCCGGCGGCACCGGCAAAGGATAGGCCGCCCGGCCGCTGCAGAGTGTTTCCAGCGCTTCCTTCATTTCCTGCGGTGTATGCCAGCGCTCCTGCGGATAAAAAGAACAGGCTTTCAGCACAACAGCGGTAAGCGCCTGATTATTGCAAAAAGCAGGCGGCGGCAAGGGTTCACCCCTGAGCCGTCTGACATTGGACTGTTCGATTTCAGCAGAGGTAACCGTTGGCTGTGTCACCGGCAAAAACGGTGCCCGATTACCGTTGAGCAAACGGTACATCACCAGACCGAGCGAATAAATATCGGCGGTAATATCCGCCGCAGCGCCTTTGGAAATTTCCGGCGACATATAACTATAAGTTCCCCTGACCGTCATGCCCATAGAGTTATTGTTCAGCACTTTGGATTCTCCGAAATCGCCCAATTTATAGATACCCATATCATTGACAAAGATATTCGCCGGTTTGATATCACGGTGAATCATGTGTTTGCGGTTGAGCAGTTCCAGTGCTTCACACATCGACAGACCAAGCTGTATCACGGTTTGTTCGGTCAGAGGATGTTCTGTCATATATTGTGTCAGCGGAGTCAGCAGTTCCATCCGGATAAAAATATCATAGCCGATCTCACTTTTCTTCGGCAGGATACAATGATCTTCATAGGCCACGATATTGGTATTGCCCCGCAGAGAATAGCAAAAATTGATTTCCCGGATGATCTGATCCCGCATGGTATCGCAGTATTGATGCAGACTCCGTTCATCCGTTGCAATGCCTTCCGCCGCCAGGGATGCCTTGTTAACATTTTTCGGCGGAATGGATAGATGTTTGATAGCCGAAACGTAGGTATTACCGTATTCTGTTTTTTCTGCTTTATAAACAGCCCCAAAAGTTCCCTGACCGATCATTTCTTTAAGATACCATTCGCCCCAAAGCGGCGAAAAGGTTTCTGCATCTGTCATACTGCCACCCCATTTTCTCTGTGTGTGGTTCTCAAAACAACACTTTTTATCATATTACCACATCTCCCCTGCTTATTCAAGTCAGGAAATGCAAAAACAGGAGAGCCAACGCTCTCCTGTCGGTTGCTGTGTGCCTATTCTATTGCTATCGTATATTCTGCCATCACGGTATCGTTTTTGCTTTTGTAGCGGAAAACAACCGAAAACGGTTCCAGCTTGTTTCTCGACATAATTTTCTTCATTTCCGCCTGCAGGGACGGCTTCATGGATTCCATTACAAAATCCAGTGCAGCTTTGTCCTGTGCCGTAATGCTATACATATCGTATTTGACCTCATATACTAACTTGTCATCGCCCTCCACACGGATAGCAAAATCCAGCGCATCGGAATTCTGAGCCAAAAATTGCGTCTTCAGCGTGGCAACCTCTCTCTGTCCGGCACTGCTCTCCCAATATTCCTTGATGGTCTGCTTCTGAAAGATAAATTTCCATGAAAGGAAACCGCCTACCGCAATAGCAAGCACCAGAATAACAATGGCCGCTATGATTTGCGGTGTATTGTTAACCTTGACCGCTTTATGTACAGAAACCGGCGGCGAATAGGT
>ONYQ01000030.1 GCA_900322145.1 uncultured Eubacteriales bacterium | reverse complement strand
GGGGAGGTGGCAAAAATCAACCATTAAAATGGTTGATTTTTGACGGAAGGGTTTGTGCAGTCTGACGAAAGCATTAGAAATTTGCTCATTTATAGATAAAAATATGGATGTTGAAAGAACCGACAGGCGGGATGCTTATGGGACATGGGAAAGGCAGCGTCTGACGGGATACAATGAGGAGGAAAGACAATGGCATTTCAATATAATACGATACCGGAAGCGTTAGAGGCGCTGAAAAGCGGAAAGCTGATTCTCTGTACGGATGACCCCGACAGAGAAAACGAGGGGGATCTTATCTGTGCGGCACAGTTCGCCACCACGGAAAACGTCAACTTCATGGCGAAGTATGGTCGGGGGTTGATCTGTACCCCCATGTCAGAAGCTATCGCCAGACGGCTGAATCTGCCCCAGATGGTTTCTGACAATACGGATAACCATCATACGGCCTTTACCGTATCTATCGATCATGTACAGACAACAACCGGTATTTCTGCCGAAGAACGTGGTTTTACCTGTCGGGCTTGTGCGGAGGCTTCTTCTAAGCCGGAAGATTTCCGGCGGCCTGGTCATGTATTTCCGTTAACCGCCAGAAAGGGCGGCGTGTTGGTACGCAACGGTCATACCGAAGCAACGGTCGATTTATGCCGTTTGGCCGGACTGACAGAATGCGGTCTGTGCTGTGAAATCATGCGGGATGACGGCACGATGATGCGTACACCGGAATTACAGCAGTTAGCTATGGAACATGGGCTGTGTTTCATTACCATCAAGGATTTGCAGGACCATCTGCGCCGCTATGAAAATCACATGATACAGCAGGCCGAAGCAAAATTGCCGACGGTTTACGGCGATTTCCGTATTTACGGTTTTGTCAATGATATTACCGGTGAGCATCATATTGCATTGGTCTGCGGAGAGATCGGTGACGGCGAAAATGTTTTGTGCCGTGTACATTCGGAATGTCTTACCGGCGATGTGTTCGGTTCGGCACGATGCGACTGCGGTGAACAGCTGCATACCGCTATGCAGATGATTCAGAAGGAAGGCAGAGGTATCATTCTGTATATGCGGCAGGAAGGCAGAGGTATCGGGCTTATCAACAAGCTGAAGGCCTATGCCCTGCAGGAACAGGGTTATGATACAGTGGATGCCAATATTCAGTTAGGATTTGCGCCGGATTTGCGGGAATACTGGAACGGCGCTCAGATGCTGCAGAATCTCGGGGTGAAGTCACTGCGGCTGCTGACGAATAATCCCGGTAAAATCTATGGTCTGGAAGGCTTTAACTTTGTTATCAAGGAGCGTGTACCTTTGGAAATCACGCCCGGCGCTTATGATGAATTCTACCTTCGCACCAAAAAGGACCGCATGGGACATCTTCTGCATTTCAGTGAATAATTTATGCCGACAGAAAACCGCCGCTTCACAGGAAACGGCGGTTTTTTTCAGGAAACTATGAGCGAAACGGCAAAAAGCCGTCACCTTTTGATGATGGATTTATCGGGAAAAGGATTTACGGAGCAGAGCAGTGAGAAGTCCGAAAAAGATAGCGGCGGCGATACCGGCGGAACAGGCGGTCAGACCACCGCTGAACACCCCCAGCAGACCGTCTTTGGCAACGGATTCTTCAATGCCTTTGGCGAGGGAATAACCGAAGCCGGTCAGGGGAACCGTTGCGCCGGCACCGGCAAAATCAACAAGCGGCTGATACAGACCAAGAGCGGTCAGTACCACACCGCTGGTAACATAGGTGACAAGAATACGAGCCGGTGTCAGTTTTGTTTTGTCGATGAGTATTTGTGCGATCAGACAAAGCGTACCGCCCACTAAAAAAGCGTACAGATATTGCATATATTCACCACCGATACATCAGGATACGGTAATAGTATCGGTGTTTTTTCTAAAAAAATACGTCTTTGCGGAAAAGCACGGAACGGGATTTCTACAATGACGAAAAACCGATAAAAAATCACATAAAAAACGGCAATTTGTCTTGAATATTTCGCGGATTGACCTTGCATTTTCAGAAATTATACTTTATAATGTTAACATGAAGTGGTAGAAGGTGCCACGAAGTGGCGAGAGAAGGTGTCTCACGGCTGTTTCCGGCAGAAGGTGTGAAGGCAATGCTGATGGGTTCCTACCAACATAATATTGATGCCAAAGGACGCATTATTATGCCTGCCAAGTTCCGTGAGGAGCTTGGTGAGACTTTTTATGCTACTAAGGGAACCAATGAATGTATTGCTGTATTTTCTGCCCCGCACTGGGAGGAACTCGGCGCCAAAATCTGTGCGCTTCCCTCTGCACAGGCAAGGGATCTGAAACGCTTCTTTTTTTCCAGCGCTGCAGAATTGATTCCCGACAAACAGGGGCGTGTACAATTGACTCCGCTGCTGCGGGATTTTGCCCATCTGGATAAAGATGTTATGATTATCGGGGTGGGGTCTATCGTGGAAATCTGGGATCTGGCCCGCTGGAATCAGTATAATGATGAAATCTCCGAAAGTCAGGTGCTTGAGGTCATGAATCTGTATGATATTTGAGGACGGTGATGCTATGGAGTTTTCACACAAACCGGTGTTATTGCAGCAGACAATAGAGGCATTAGCGATCCGGCCGGAAGGCATTTATGTTGACGGCACTGCCGGCGGCGGCGGACATTCTGCCGCTATTCTGGAACGGCTGTCGGGGGGACGGCTGATTTGTGTCGATCAGGATCCTGATGCTATTGCTGTTTTGCAGGAACGTTTTGCCGGAAAGGACAATGTCAGCATTGTCCGCTCTAATTTTTCCGAAATGACCGACATTCTTTCACAATTAACGGTGGCGGCCGTGGATGGCGTACTGCTGGATATCGGCGTATCTTCTCACCAACTCGATACCGCTGAACGGGGGTTTTCGTATCATTACGAAGCGCCGCTCGATATGCGGATGAGTCAGAGCGGCCGGACGGCGGCTGATCTGGTGAATACGCTGTCCTATCAGGAGTTGGCGCATATCCTCTTTACCTATGGCGAGGAAAAATTTGCTAAACAAATTGCCCGAGCCATTGAACGGGAAAGAGCTGTCACGCCAATTACTACCACGCTGCAATTGGCCGAAATCGTCAAGGCAGCGTATCCGCCGGCTAAACGCCATGACAAGCATCCTGCCCGCAAAACCTTTCAGGCGCTGCGGATTGCTGTCAACGGGGAACTCGACAGATTGTCGGAAGGATTGGACAAGGCTTTTGCCGCTTTGAAAGTGGGCGGCCGTTTAGCCGTTATTACCTTCCATTCACTGGAGGACAGAATGGTAAAACAGCGTATGGCCTCATGGTGTACGGGTTGTACTTGTCCAAAGGATTTTCCTGTCTGCGTTTGCGGAAAAACACCGAGCGCCCGATTGGTGCTCAGAAAACCTGCCGAGGCTTCTGTGCAGGAATTGAATGATAATCCCCGCAGCCGCAGTGCCAAGCTGCGCTGCTGCGAAAAAATAAAAGAGCCTGAGTAGGGGACAGGTAACAATCAGAAAGGGAGTTGTGGTTGCAGCTATGCAGAATACTAACGGATTAGCATACGATTTATCGCTGTTTGATGCGCAGACAGCAGAACAGATTTCTTACGAAGAAGAAAACCAGAAAAACGGCGGCAACAATAAGGTTGTCCGGCTGTCATCCGGTGCGGCGGATAAACTGCACAAGAGAAAACGGAACCCTGTCAAAATTTTCGGCGTGTCTTTGCTGATGGTGATGGTGGCGGTTATTTTCAGCATGATCCTCTATAATTATGTCGTGCTGAATGAATATAATGACATGATTCTGACCGCTAACAAGACCATTACCGATCAGGATAACCTCAAGGCACAGTATCAGCTCAAGATTGACCGCTGTCTGCCCGCCAATATGGTACAGGATTATGCGGAAAATAAGCTGAATATGACGCAGGCCAACGCCGCACAAAAGGAGTTTATTTCTCTGACAGACGGTGACAGAGGTGAAGTCATTCGTGGTGACGAGAAAGATTCCTTCCTGACGGGTCTGAAAAAGATCTTTCATCTGGGCTGAACCATCATAGGCGACTCCTGACAGATGAGCTGTTGGTTAAAGAGCAAACAGGATTCATATTTGTACAGCTTCATCAATAAATATGCTATGGCAAGGGTGGATGCAATAAAGGACGGTGTCATCAAGGACACCACTCCTTTGCTGCATACGCCTACTTTTGTCTAATAAGGAATTTTTGGGAAACCGTCTGCGGAAAAGGAACCGCAGCAAAGGAAAAGGGGTGGAACAATGGCGAAAAAGGGTACTTCCGCACAGCTATGGAACCGGTCTATCGTGGTGATGATTCTCATTATTGCTGTAGGCTTCGGCGTGGTGGCAGCACGTCTGCTGTATTTGCAGACTTTCATGGCGGAGGAACTGCAAAAACGTGCGGTAGAACAGCAATTGGTCAATACGGAGCTGACGGCCAAGCGGGGCAGTATCTACGACTGCAACGGCAATGTGCTGGCGCAGAGTGTTACCGTATGGGATATTGTCATGGAACCCGCTAATATCAAGGATGAATACGGCATGATCGTGGCGGAGGGCTTGCATGAGATTCTCGGCACCGATGTTCAAAAAGTCTATGAACAGACGAAGGAAAATCATTACTATGCCGTTGTCAAGCGAAAAGTCGATACCGATGTGAAAGACAAGGTGATGAATTTCAATTCTTTTCTGCGCAAGGAATACAATATTGCCAATGCGCTCAAAGCCGTTGAAAATTACCGCCGGTTCTATACACATGATAATTTCTTAGCGGATGTTCTCGGCTTTGTCGGCGCTGATTCACAGGGCCTGGCCGGTCTGGAATATCAGTATGACGATTATCTTATCGGTAAAAAAGGGCGGCTGATGGTGGCCACTAATGCGGCCGGCGGTCAGATGCCCTATGAATATGAACAGAAAATTGATGCCATTGACGGCTATAACCTTACGCTGTCAGTGGATGAATATATCCAGAGCGTCATGGAGAAATATGTCCGTGAAACCATCGCAGAGTTCCGTGTGGCGAACCGTGGCTGTGCCATTATGATGAATGTCAAGACGGGCGCTATCCTCGGCTTTGCGTGTGAAGGCTCTTTTAATCCGAATGACCCTTTTGAAATTGCGGATGAAAAAGTGGCGAAGGAAATCGCCAAACTGCCCAAGGACAAACAGGATGAGGCGGAAGCCAAAGCCCGCAATGCCCAGTGGCGCAACAAGGGTGTCAGTGATACCTATATCCCCGGTTCGGTTTTCAAAATGTGTACGGCTTCGGCGGTGCTGTCGGAGGGACTCATTAAAAAGGATACCCGCTTTGAATGCAGCGGCTCCTATGTGCCGTTTGAAGGTTCGGGAGCGATTTCCTGCTGGTCCAGTGCCGGACATGGGGAACAGACCCTTGAAAAGGCATTGTGCAATTCCTGCAACCCGGCATTTATGCAGATGGGCAATATGCTCGGACGGCAGAAATTCTATGAGTATTATGTGGCGTTTGGTTTTTCGGAGCCGACCGGCATTGATCTGCCCGGTGAAAGTGATGACTACTTCTTCCATAATGACGGTATCTGCGGCATGGATTTATCCGATTTGGCAGTAGCTTCTTTCGGTCAGAACTTCAAGATTACGCCGATACAAATGCTGTCGGCGTGTGCGGCGATTGCTAACGGCGGCAAACTCATGACGCCCTATGTGGTACAGAGTATTTCCGATGCTAACGGCAATGTGGTCAGAACCACTGAACCCAAAGAACGGCATCAGGCGATTTCCAAAGATGTGGCCGCACAGGTCTGCAAGATGCTGGAAAATAACGTTCTCAGCGGCGGCGGTACGAACGGCTATATCCCCGGTTACCGGATTGCCGCCAAAACAGGTACGTCACAGAAAAAGGTGGATGATGAAGGCAACCTGACCGATGATTATATCGGTTCGTTCTGCGGTTTTGCGCCGGCGGATGATCCGGAAATTGCGCTCATCTGCTACTTTGATACGCCTGACCCTGATATTAACTATTATGGTTCCGCTGTAGCGGGCCCCTGTTTCCGCAGTATTATGAGTGAGGTACTGCCGTATCTGGGAGTTGAAAAAGTATATTCCAAAGCGGAACTGGGTAATCTCGATACCACGACAGGCGCTTATGTCGGCGCTACCGTAGAGGATGCCCGCAGTCTGATAACGGGCAATAAGCTGAAGTGTGTGGTGATGGGCAAGGGCAAAACCGTTTTAGCGCAGAATCCCGATGCCTATACGACGATTCCGCAGGACGGTACGGTGGTACTCTATACGGAGGAAACGACCAATATCCGGAAAGTCGTTGTGCCTGATTTCTCGAATTTGTCGCTGACAGAGGTGAACCAATTGGCGGCGGAGCATCTGCTCAATATCAGTATCAAGGGTTCGCTGTCCTCGGAAGGACGCAGTTATGCTAAATTACAGGATATTGCGCCCCTGACAGAGGTTGATCCTTATAGCGTGATTACGGTTACCTTTAATCAGGATAACAACATCATGTAGCGAGGCATCTGACAGCTATTCACCGGTAGGAATGATGGAAAGAAAAAGTGTGCAGACAGGGTTTGCGGAAGGTATTGGAAAGGTGGAAAAGAATCATGACAGGATTATGGACGATTATTGCGGCAGTGGTTTCTTTTGCAATTGCGGGGCTGATGGGAATATGGCTGATACCGCTTCTGAAAAAGATCCATTTCGGTCAGACGATCCGTGAAGAGGGTCCCAAGTGGCACAATAGCAAACAGGGTACTCCCATCATGGGCGGATTTATGTTCATTGCGGCCAGTGTGGTGGCCGGTGTTGTCTGTGTCCTTTTGTACCATGCATTTGGTGTAAAAGAAACCTCCCTGATGTCGGCCAAGATTTTTGCCGGTATGTTCATGGCGCTGGCCTTTGGAGCCATCGGCTTTATTGACGATTATATCAAAGCCGTCAAGAAGCGGAATTTAGGTCTGACGGCAGTGCAGAAGTTAGTGCTGCAGTTTATCGTGGCGATTGCCTATCTGGTAACGATTGCGCTGTTCGGCGGCAGAACGGAAACCTTTATTCCTTTTTACGGTATGCTGGATATCGGTATTTTCTACTATCCGCTGTCGGCTATCCTGATTGTCGGCGTAGTGAATGCGGCCAATCTCACGGACGGTATTGACGGTCTGGACGGTTCCGTTACCTTCTTCATGGCGATCTTCTTTATGCTGATTGCCAGTTATATCAGCCGTACAGGTGTTTCCATTATGTCGGCGGCTTTAGCCGGCGGCTGTCTGGGCTTCCTGATATGGAATTTCCATCCGGCCAAGGTCTTTATGGGCGATACCGGTTCACTGTATTTAGGCGGCTATGTATGCGCTCTGGCGTTTGCACTGGATATGCCGATTATGCTGATTCTGATTGCTCTGATCTATATCTGTGAGATGTTCTCCGTTATTTTGCAGGTGCTTTACTTCAAGGCGACTAAAGGTAAGCGCCTGTTCAAGATGAGTCCGATTCATCATCACTTTGAGATGTGCGGCTGGTCAGAGATCAAAATCGTTATTGTGTTCAGTGTTTTCACAGTGATTTGCGGGGCCGTTGCATTCCTTGTGATTGCCTACGGTAATTACCGTATTCCTGCCTTTACCGTTTGATTTTCGGGTGTTGGGGCTTGCCTGTCAGTTGGGGCGGTACTGCTGATTACACAGCAGTATCCGCCGGAGATTCATGTTTCCTTTCTGAAAAATTGTGTTGAACGGAAGCGGCTTATACAGCCGGGCATCACGGAAATCAATTTTTTGTTATCAACTTTGGCAGTATCAACACAAGTTTTTTTAGGAAAGGGTTTCCCCCAGCGGGGTTTGTAACATAGCCCCGACATTCATTGAAAGGAAGTGAGGAAGAAATGAGAATGGATGGAGCGCCGGCAAGAAAATTGCCGAATCCGGCGCCCGTACCGACAAGAAGACCGCAGACAGGAACGGCCGGTCAATCAACGGTGCTGCGTAAGGTCAAGAAGCGGCTGAAATGGTTTTCCGTCAGGCGTGGTATGGATATGACCTTTTTGTTTTTAGTGTTGGTACTGTTGATTATCGGATTGATTATGATGTTTTCGGCAAGTTATCCGTCCTCTTATGAGGAAACGGGAAAGAGTCTTGCTTATCTGCAAAGACAGGCGCTGTATGCGGTCATTGGTCTGGCGGCTATGACGTTTTTTTCCTATTTTGATTATCATCACCTGCACACGTTTGCGGTATTTGTGCTGATCGTGGCGGTAGGTGCTTTGGTATATGTTTTAGTGGTGCCGTCTAACGGTGTCAAACGATGGATCTCTGTTGGATCTTCCTTTACGATACAGGCATCGGAAATTGCTAAATTTGCGGTGGTGCTGTTTTTAGCGCATTGGGGGTCACTGCATTTCAAGAAAATGGATACCTTCCGGTACGGCGTTTTAGTGCCGGCTCTGCTGATGGGCTTAGTAGGATTTCTGCTGTTGGAGGAGCCGCATTATTCCGGTATCGTTATCATTGGTGCGCTGGTACTGCTGATGATGTTTATCAGCGGTGTCAAGATGCGTTACTTTATCATTATCTTTGCGGTTATTGCGGTAGCCGTACTGGGATTAGCTGTTACGGGTAATTTAGGCTATGCGATGACCCGTCTGGACGGCTGGGGACAGGCTCTTATCTATACGGATGATGACCTGTGGCAGACCACTTATCAGACTCGTAATTCCCTGTATGCCATTGGTTCAGGAGGATTCTGGGGCTTGGGACTGGGGCAGTCCCGTCAGAAATATCTGTACATTCCCGAAGTACAGAACGACTTTGTTTTTGCCGTTGTATGTGAAGAACTGGGCTTTATCGGGGCGGCCATCATCCTTTGTCTGTTTGCCCTGTTAGTATGGAGAGGCATCACCATTTCCATGCGGGCACAGGATAAATTCGGTTCCCTGTTGGGTATCGGTCTGTCGGCACAAATCGGTTTGCAGGTGATACTTAATATCATGGTTATCACCGACTGGCTGCCCAATACGGGTATCAGTCTGCCGTTCTTCAGCTTCGGCGGTTCATCGCTGATTATGCTGTTGGCGCAGATGGGCATTATCCTGTCGATTTCCCGCACATCTAATCTTGAAAAAGCATAGGAGAGAGTGTGTATGTTGAAAGTATTATTTGCCGGCGGCGGTACGGCCGGCCATATCAATCCGGCACTGGCGATTGCCGGCTATGTCAAGGAACGTCAGCCGGATGCCGAAATTCTCTACATCGGCTGTAAGGGCGGTATGGAAGAACGTCTGGTGCCGCAGGCCGGTTTTAACTTCAAAGGCATTACCGTACAGGGATTCCGCCGGAAGGTTTCTTTCAAGGCGCTGAAAGAAAATATCGTGACCGTCAAAAAGGCGATTACGGCAGGCAAGGATGCCAAAAAAATCATCGAGGAATTCCAGCCCGATATCTGTATCGGAACCGGCGGTTATGTCAGCGGTCCCGTTCTGAGAGCGGCGGCAAAATTGGGGATTCCGACCATGATTCATGAGCAGAATGCTTATCCCGGTGTTACCAATAAAATGCTGTCCAAACACGCTGACCGTGTATTGTTAGCCATGCCGGATGCCCGACAGCATTTCAAAGGCCATTGCCGTTTTGTTGATACCGGCAATCCTGTCCGTGGTGAAATTCTGGTGCAGGAAAAAGCGGCGGCACGCCGTCAGTTAGGTCTGGATGAACGTCCGGTGATACTTTCCTTCGGCGGCAGTCTGGGCGCCAGAAAAATCAATGAGTCATTGGCGGATGTTATCGCCCGCAGTGCGCAGGATGGCCGTTATCAGCATATCCATGCCTATGGACAATACGGCAAGTGGTTTCCGGATCTGCTCAAGGAAAAGGGCGCTGATTTAGAAAAGGCCACGAATCTCGATATTCGGGAATATATCAATGATATGCCGGTTTGTCTGGCGGCGGCTGATCTGGTGATTGCCAGAGCCGGTGCCATTACACTCAGTGAAATACAGGTAAAAGGCAAGCCTTCTATTCTGATTCCGTCACCGAATGTAGCGGAAAATCATCAGTATCATAATGCGATGTCGCTGGTAAAACAGGAAGCGGCTGTTATGATCGAGGAAAAGGATCTGACACCCGAAAAGCTGACCGAGGAAATTGATAAATTAGCCTCTGATCCGCAGCGGTTAGCAGCTTATGCGGAAAATGCGCAGCGCATGGCCATTGCCGATGCCGCCAAACGGATTTATTCCGTGATGATTGAAGTGCTGTCTGCCCAGAAAAGTCAGAAAGCCTGATCGTGCGCTGCTATAGGGGGATCGTGTTATGGATAAAAAAACAACAGGCAGCAGCCGCAGCCGGAACGGTGCCAGAAAACCGACACCTTCTGTCAGGCGGTCGCCACAAAATGTTTCCCGTTCCCCGAAGCCGAACAGCCAGCGTGCCGGTACACAGGGGAAAAGAAAACGGAAAAGGAATGAAATTCGTCTCGAAGGCAATACCGATTACGGTGACCGCTATAATTCACAGGACGGCTTTGACACCGATGCGGAAAATTATCTGAAAAAGAAGAAGCGGGAAAGCGCTCTGCATTATTCTATGCCGCTGCCGCCGGCGAAGGCGCCGATCAGTCCCTATCGCCGGCGTCTGAAACGCTTCCTGTTTGGTATGCTTACCCTATTGATTATTATTTCTGTCGGTCTGCTGCTGTCCTTTACGGTCTTTTTTAAGATCGAAAGCATTGAA
Organism: uncultured Eubacteriales bacterium; assembly: GCA_900322145.1. Taxonomy (GTDB): domain Bacteria; phylum Bacillota; class Clostridia; order Oscillospirales; family Acutalibacteraceae; genus UBA1213. The sequence goes on along the minus strand of ONYQ01000030.1, from coordinate 4,068 downwards.
GTAGAGGGCGACACACGTTATCCGAGTGAAGAAATTATTGCGGCCTCTATGATACAGGAGGGGGAGAACTTTTTCCTGTGCAATACTTCGCCCGGTGAAAAAGAAATCTGGGAGCAGTTTCCGTACATAGAATCGGTTCGTATTGAGAAAAAGCTGTTTAATAAGATCGTCATCAACGTGCGTGAAGCCGTGCCGACTTCCGTAGTGGAGAGCGAGGGCAAATATGTCCTTTTGAGTGAAAGCGGCAAGATCATTGACATTTCCGACAAGCGGCAGGCAGATGTGCCGATCGTGATGGGCGCTCAGTTGGCGCCCCCTACATTATCCGCTTCGGTGAAATATCAGGATGAAAATGTGGAAGGCTATCTTAACGAGATTCTCGCCGCCGCAGAGGAATATAAATTCGGTGTACTCAAGGTGATTGACATTACCAGACTGTCCAATATCACCCTCGAAACAAAGGACGGTTTCCATATTATTCTCGGTAAGCCCGAAAGTATTCACCATAAAATGATGACCGCCAGAAAAATCATGAAGAAGGATATAGCGGAGGGCGATATCGGTACACTGGATGTTTCTCTGAGTGCCGTTGAAGGCGGCAAGTCCTATTTCAGTTCCCAGAAGCCGGAACCGTCCAAAGCGCCGGAGCCTTCGCAGCAGCCGCAGACATCAAAACCGGTCAGCAAACCCGAAAGTTCCGTGAAGCCATCCGATACTTCCTCTCAACCGTCGGAAGCTTCTTCCTCTTCGTCACAAACCTCTGAACAGGTTTCCGAAACAACCGAAATATCACAGGATTCTGAACAAGTGAGTGAGGACAGTACCGGTGAGAGTCGGGAAGAAAGTGAGGAAATCTCCGAAGAAGATTCTCAGGAAAGTCAGGAGGACAGCGAAGAAAGTGCTGAAGAAAGTTTTGAAGAGAGTCAGGAGGACAGCGAAGAAAGTTCCGGAGAGGATTCCGAAGAAAGCGTTGAACAAAGCAGCGAGGACGATACAGACGACAGCAGCAGTGAGAATGGCAATACTGAGAGTGATAGGGAAGCTACAGAATGACGATGAATGGACAGGACTTGTCATTATTGCCAAAAAAATTCCTCTGCGATAGGGAAATATATTATAAGAATGATAAATCTGTTGAAAATGTCGTTTAGCATATTGAATTTTTTCGGGAAAAGTGGTACATTAAAGATAGCTGTATATATATATATCAACTTACAACAATGTCAGAATGGAAAGGTTTAGAGGGAAGTTCTGTCAGATGTTAATATTGAAGGGAGAAAAACAATGCCTTACGAGTTTGAAAATGAAATGGAGAACATAGTAAACATTAAGGTTGTCGGTGTTGGCGGCGGCGGCGGAAATGCCATCGACCGCATGGTGGAGTATGTAACCGGTGTAGAGTTTATCTCTATCAATACTGACCAGCAGGCACTCAACCGTTCCAAAGCTTCTCAGAAAGTACAGATCGGTGAAAAGATCACGCACGGCAAAGGAGCCGGTTCCAAGCCCGAAGTAGGCGAAAAGGCTGCCGAGGAAAGCAGAGAGGTTATCTCTGAACTGCTCAAGGATACCGATATGGTATTTATCACCGCTGGTATGGGCGGCGGTACCGGTACCGGTGCTGCACCTGTTGTTGCTGAAATTGCGAAGCAGATGGGTATTCTGACAGTAGGTATCGTTACTACGCCGTTCCTGTTTGAAGGCAAGCGCCGGATGGATCAGGCAGAGGGCGGTATCCAGAGACTCCGTGAAAACGTTGATTCTCTGATCGTTATCCCCAACGAAAGACTGAAGCATATCAGCGAAGAAAAAATTACACTCCAGAACGCTTTCCGTGCAGCAGACGATGTACTCCGTCAGGGCGTTCAGAGTATTACCGATTTGATCGTTATTCCCGGTCTGGTTAACCTTGACTTTGCAGACGTTACTTCTGTTATGAAGGATGCCGGCTATGCCCTGATGGGTGTTGGTGTGGCTTCCGGTAAGGATAAGGCGAAGCTGGCCGCACAGAATGCGATTTCCAGCCCGCTGCTCGGTACTTCTATTCAGGGTGCCAAGGGTCTGATCGTGAATATCAAGGCATCTCCGGATATCGGTCTGGACGAAATTCAGGATGCTTCTACCATGATTTCCGAACAGGCTGATGAAAACGCTATCATTATCTGGGGTGCTGCGTTGGATGAGGAAATGGAGGATACCCTCTGTGTCATCGTTATCGCTACCGGTTTCCCTACCACCGATAATTGCTTGCCGCCGATGATGGCGCCCAAAAAGGATGACAGAAGATCGCCTTTCCAGTATGGCGGTTCTGCGCCGAAGCAGGATATGCCCCGCTATAATGCGCCGGTAAGACAGCCCGACAGATCTTCCAGAGGACAGCAGCCGATGTATCAGCAGCCTGCTTATGGCCATCCCGCTGCCCCTGCTGAGGATAATATGCAGCATAATAATGCGCCTGTTTATCCCAATGCCGGTACCAAAGGCGGTATGGCATCTCCGGCTGCCCCTTCTCCGAAGGGCGGCGACTCTGATGATTCCTATATCGACATCATGAGGATTTTTAACAGCAAATAATCTTTTTGAGCCTGCCGTTTTTTACGACAGGCTCTCTTAGTATCATTTTGGAACGTTATCCCTGCTGGGGGATGCGGATGTGGCTTATCACAGGATTGTCCGGAATAAAAGGAAAGAGCTTGTACCAAGGAGGAATCATTCATGAAAACAAAACATCTGATCGATCTGGAGGCACTGTCAACCGAGGAATTGATGGAAATTATTGCATTGGCCAATGATATCCGTGAGAATCCCGCCGCCTATGCGGAACGGTGCCGTGGAAAAATTCTGGCGACCCTGTTCTATGAACCGTCTACCAGAACACAAATGTCCTTCAAAACCGCCATGCTGCGTTTGGGCGGCAGCGTGATCGGCTTCGATAATCCGCAGAATTCTTCTGTTGCCAAAGGGGAAAGCCTGAAGGATACCATTACCGTTGTCGGCGGCTATGCGGATATTATCGCTATCCGTCATTCTATGGAAGGTACGGCAAAAGCGGCTTCTCTCTATTCGGCGGCTCCTGTCATCAATGCCGGTGACGGCGGACATCTGCATCCGACACAGACGCTTACCGATGTGGTCACGCTCTATAACGAAAAGGGAACGCTGGATAATATGTGTATCGGTCTTTGCGGCGATCTCAAAAACGGAAGAACGGTACATTCCCTGATTAAAACCATGTCACATTTCAAGGGTAACCGCTTTGTGCTGATCTCTACGCCCGAATTGACGGTACCGCAGTATATCAAAGATGTGATGAACGCTTCCGGCTGTCGTTATACAGAAGTCAGCAGTCTGGCAGAGGCCATTCCGATGCTTGATGTGCTGTATATGACCCGTATCCAGCGGGAACGCTTCAAAAACTATGAGGAATACGAAAAGCAACGAGGCGTTTTTGTGCTTGACAGGGAAAAAATGCTCCGTGCCAGACCGGATATGAAAATCCTGCATCCGCTGCCCAGAGTGGATGAAATCGCAGAGGATGTGGATTATGACAGCCGTGCCAAATACTTTGTGCAGACCGTTTATGGTATGTATGCGAGAATGGCACTGATTATCAAAATGCTCGAAAATGCTGACGGCAAGCCTATGGCCAGAAAATTGAGTACCCATCATATCAGATGTACCAACCCGAATTGTATTACCTATACGGAAGAATATCTGCCGCATCTGTTCCGTCCGTTGGGCGGCGATATGGTGCTGTGTCAGTATTGCGAGGGCAGAAACCTGATTTAATGTGCAATGTACAATGTGCAATGGTTTGACAGGGCAGTTTCTGCTTAAAAGTGAAAAATGGAGGAACTGAGGCACGTTGATAAGGATCGGTGAAAGATGCGTTTCACCGGTCCTTTTTGCCGTGATAAGGAAATTGCTGTGATTTTCCCGTTACGGTTGTATTTCTGTCCACAGTTTGTTATAATCTATAAATGAGCAAATTTGAAAATTGCACAAAAACAAGAACCCCTCCGCCTCGCTAACGCTCGGCACCTCCCCTGAAGGGGAGGCAGGAAACGT
>ONYQ01000029.1 GCA_900322145.1 uncultured Eubacteriales bacterium | reverse complement strand
AACAGAGTTCTTCTACCGAACAGAGTTCTTCTACCGAACAGAGTTCTTCTACCGAACAGAGTTCTTCCACCGAACAGAGTTCTTCCACCGAACAGAGTTCTTCCACCGAACAGAGTTCTTCCACCGAACAGAGTTCTTCCACTGAACAAAGTTCTTCCTCCGAACAGAGTTCTTCCTCCGAACAAAGTTCTTCCTCCGAACAAAGTTCTTCCTCCGAACAAAGTTCCTCCTCTGAACAAAGTTCCTCCTCTGAACAAAGTTCCTCCTCTGAACAAAGTTCTTTGCCGGAAGAAAACAGCTTTTCTGAGGTACATAGCCAACCGTAAGAAAGTCTGTGATATTGTCAGGATGAAAAGGGTGCATTTCTCGATGAAATGTACCCTTTTGTTGTTTTTCCGTGACGAATTCCGCCCTATCGTTGCAAAACTGTCATTTGACTTTTTCCGTCAAACTGCTATGATAAAAGCAGTCAATCACACAGAATGGGGGGAATTATTGTGAAAAGATTTCTTTGCATCCTCTGCTGTCTGTTCCTGACAGCATCCTGTACGGCCTGTCATACCGCACCGACCGAACCTGACCGTTCGCAAAGAGTCGTCCGCCTTTCTTCTTCGTCAAAACCGACACCGGAAACCACCGATACCACCGAAGAGGAATCCTCCGAAGCATTCCTCACGCCGGAGGATTTTGTACGAATCCCACGGGCGGAACAGATACCCGATTATATGCAGAATAATCCCGCCCTCTATGCCGATCTGCTGGAAAATATCCTCAAGCTGTACTATGCCGGCTTACTCAGCGGAAGCATTAACGCCGATACCTTTTCTCCCTGTTATGCGGCCGATCAGCTTCCCTCACCGCAGGCCACCGCAGAAGAACGCTGGCAGACAGCCGCCTATTGTACCGTAGGCGGTGCGCTGGAATATTTCGGCTGTGACCTCAAGGACCGCATGAAATACCTGACCATGTATAACGGCACACTGCCTTATTTTTGTTATGACCGTGAAGCCGCTGTTTATCCTGCCGCCTCTGCGCCGGAACATACTCTCACCATGAACAGCTTTTCCCAGACACTGTATTTTATTTTCCGCTATGCGAATAATGACAAGGTGGAACGGGATGCCTTGACTTATGCTGTCGGGGACATTGATACTTATGTCAAAAATTACTATCAGGGCATCCTTAACGACACGATCACCAACAGACGGTCATTATCCCATACGGCGGATGTCTTGCCCGCTCCAAACGCTTCTGTGCAGGAACGTGAACGCTGTGCCGGCAATGCTACCATCAGCGGTGCGCTTGACTATGCCGGCTTTTACACGGTTTATTCCCCTTATATTTCTTCCCTCGGCTTCAACCACAAAACCGCTTCTTTTACCCTGCCCGATTATACCTCTCCCGATATCCTCGCTATTTCTTCGCCGGACGCACCGCTCTCCAATTTCTTTGGATAGCCATCCAACTTAATAAGTGCCTTAAATGTTTTGGTGACGGTCTGTGCGTGACCTCACTCCTCACTCCTCACTCCTCACTCCTCACTTTTGCTATATTTTTGGTCTGCCGGCAAGAAATAAAACCTCAGTCATTCCCCGATAGGGAAAAGACTGAGGTTTTTCATTTACAGCTGAATATTACAGGCTTTCATCGTCGTCATCGTCATCATCATCGGCATCGCTCATGGCATCGGGAATTTCTTCATGGGGCGCTCTTGAAAGGGTAACGATCTTGCTTTCGTCATTCATCTTCATAAGAATAACGCCTTTGGAAGGACGAGCACAAATACGAATGGATGAGGCGGAAATACGAAGAATAATACCATTGTCGGAAATCAGGATGATATCATCCTCCAGATCAACGGCCTTGATGGCGGCTACTTTGCCGAATTTATTGGTATGATAGTTAATCAGACCATGACCGCCTCTCGATTGGATACGGTAATCGCTTTGCGGTGATAAACGGCCATAACCCTTTTCAGATACGGTCAGAATATAGGCATCCTCACGCAGAATAGACATTCCGATGACCTGATCATCTCCACGCAGTCGGATCGCTTTTACGCCTTTGGCTACTCTGCTCATATTTCTTACTTCATTCTCATCAATGCGGATAGCCATACCGTTGCGGGTGGCTATGAGCAATTGACTGTGACCATCCGTCAATCGTACCCATACCAGTTCATCATCATCTTCTAACCCCAGAGCAATCAAGCCGCCCTTATTGCGGAGTGAATGGAAGGACTGGGTAGCGGTACGCTTGATAAGTCCCTTCTTGGTGATCATCACGAGGTACATTCCCTCGTCACCCTCTTCGGGAATACGAATCATGGATGTTACCTTTTCATTCTGTGCCAGCGTCAGCAGATTATTGATATTCATTCCCTTAGCGGTACGGGAACCTTCGGGAATCATGTAGCACTTCATGCGGTAAACCTTGCCGAGATTAGTAAAGAACAGCACATAATCATGTGTTCCGGCTACGAACATATCCGAAACAACATCCTCTGCCCGTCGGTTCATGCCGGAAATGCCCCGTCCGCCTCTGCGCTTGGTGCGGTAAGTATCCACTTTCTGACGCTTGACATAACCGAAATTCGTCATCGTGATGACACAATCCTCATAGGGAATGAGATCTTCTATATCCACTTCTCCGCTGATGGCTTCGATTTGTGTGCGTCTTTCATCGTTGAATTTGGCACGAATGGCGCTCAGTTCGGTCTTGATGATACCGAGCAGGCGTTCACCGTTGCTGAGAATATCTTTATAGTCAGCGATTTTTTCAACCAACGCCGCCAATTCTCCCTCAATTTTTTCTCTTTCCAGACCGGACAGCTGTCCCAAACGCATGGAAACAATGGCCTGTGTCTGGGCATCGTCCAGACCGAAACGCTCTGACAAACGCTGTCTGGCGGTGGGCTGATCCTTCGAGGAACGAATAATGCGGATGACCTCATCAATAAAGTCAATTGCCACTTTCAGACCTTCCAGGATATGGGCACGTTCTTCGGCTTTTCGCAGGTCAAAAATCGTGCGGCGGGTGATAACATCCACCTGAAAGTCAATATAGTGCTGAAGAATATCCTTCAATGTCAGAATCTTCGGTTCACCGCCGACAATCGCCAGCAGGATAATACCATAGGTGATCTGCATCTGTGAATTTCTGTACAGGCTGTTGAGAACAACATTGGGCGAGGCTTCCCGCTTGAGGGTGATTTCGATATGCATACCGTTACGGTCGGAATGATCGTCAATATTGGAGATACCCTCTAAACGTTTTTCCTTGACCATATCGGCAATACTTTCTACCAGTCGGGCTTTATTGACCTGATAGGGCAGTTCCGTCACCACAATCTTGGTGCGGTTATTTTTATCTTCCACGATTTCCGCTTTGGCACGGACAGTAATTTTTCCACGGCCGGTGCCATAAGCCGCCTTGATGCCGCTTTGTCCCATGATAATACCGGCGGTCGGGAAATCGGGTCCCTTGATAAACTGCATGATCTCATCCAACGAAGCATCGGGATGGTCAATGACATAATTGACGGCATCCACGACTTCGCCCAAATTATGCGGCGGAATATTCGTGGCCATACCAACGGCAATACCGGTAGAACCGTTGACCAACAGATTCGGGAAACGGGACGGCAGCACCGACGGTTCCTTGCGGCTGTCGTCATAGTTCGGGATAAAATCAACCGTTTCCTTGTCGATATCGGTCAGCATTTCCACGCTGATCTTACTCATACGGGATTCGGTATAACGATAAGCCGCCGGCGGGTCACCATCGACAGAACCGAAGTTACCGTGACCGTCCACGAGAATATAACGCATGGAGAAATCCTGCGCCAGACGCACCAGCGCATCATATACCGAGCTGTCACCGTGCGGATGATAGCGGCCCAGCACATTACCGACCGTTGTAGCACACTTTTTGTAGGGCTTATCGGGGGTCAGGTTATCTTCATACTGGGAATAGAGAATCCTTCTGTGTACGGGCTTCAGACCGTCACGCACATCAGGCAGGGCTCTTGAAACGATAACGGACATCGAATAATCCAGAAAGGATTTTTTCATTTCCCGTTCAATATCAACGTCTATAATTCTGGAAGGCTGTACCGTTTCTTCATTTTCCAATTCAATACACCTCTTTTTGAGTGTGGAGTGTGGAGAGTGGAGTGTGGAGTTGTACAATGCTCCATAAGTTCCTTATCTCTTTCTCAGCACACAACACAAAATGTGAGCGCAAGCCTTTTCAAAGGCTTGCAGGGTCAAGGGGCGCAGGTGTTCAGTGAACATCGCTGCATCAGCAGCAGCGCCGACCGAGCCGACAGGCAAGACTCAAGCCTCAACAGATGCCTGTAAGGCGGTATAGAAATCCGGCATCAGTTTTTTAAGATTGACCGGTTTGAAAGTGGCGCTGTTGACAAAGCCGTGCGTTGTGCTGCCCTCTGCCATCAGTTCACCATTGAGCATCACACGATAATGAAAGATGATCTTGGCATAACTCAGCTTTTCGGTTTCGGTGATAATGGTCACTTCATCTTCATAATGCACCGGCCGGTAATACTGGCAGGTAAGAGAGGCCAATGGCAGCATCACGCCCTGCTGTTCAAGCTGTGTATAGGTAATCCCTGACAGCTTGATAAATTCCGTTCTGGCGGCTTCAAACCAGATCGGATAGACAGAATGGTGAATAATCCCCATCTGATCTGTCTCCGCATAGCGGGCGACAATTTTTGTTTCACATTTCATCGGAAAAACTCCTTATCACTCATCCTGTGGTTTCGTACCGGCAATCAGGATAGCTTTGAATTCATTATAGATTTCCGGCTCGATGACCCGTTCAGGAATGGCAAAATTTCTGCCGTCCGGCAGGGCAATCATAAAGATATTGTCAAATTCCATGAGTTCGCAGTTGCCGTCCAGATCAATTTCCCACGCACCGGCTCCCTGACCGATATCAATATGGTCGGGATAAACCTCTGCTTCAATGGTTTTGCCGTTGGCCATCACCTTGGCCATACTCCGGATATGTAAAAACGGCACCAGCCATATCAGCACAATCATCACCAGACTGAAAATACTGAAAAACAGATTCGCCGGCTGATACTGATTGGTCGTGAAATAGGCCACCGCAAAGATCACCGCCGCCGCACCAAACAGCACCGAAGCGAATACCGCCCGACTGCCTTTGGTTTTATATATATTACTATGATACAGACACCGCACCATTTCCTCACGGGTCATTACATAAGAAATTTTAATCCCCGTTTCGGGAATCTCATAGCTTTCGGCATCGTCATCGGCCACTAATTCCGATTCCGAACCGTCCCATTCAGGATTTTCCTCATGAATACTGTCTCTGTCATCCTTGGTTTCTTCTAAACCGTCTTGTATACTGTCGTCTATATCTTTCATATAATCTCCTTTGTCAGTTCCGCCTTCTCATGTTCATGCAGAATATACCCGAAACCATCACATTCACTGCATTTACTGTTCTCGCCGTTTTTGCCGGTTCCCCGACATACAGGACAGAGATAATCATTGATGGCCGCACTTGCTTTTTGCATCATTGGCTGATCCAGCAGTATTTTAGGAACGTTGTTTTCCATGACAACGGGCAGAAGCATGATGATCTGTTCGCCGTCTCTGGCCATATAAGCCGCTTTGAAAGCGAAAATGCAGGTATCGTCTTCTTGATAAATACATACTTTTTCACCTACGATGAAACCGCCGACCAACGAAACATAGCTGTTGGAAATATACTCCTGTTCACTTCTGTCGGAAAAACTTTTGGTAAATGCTTCAAGCGAGGATGTGTCGAGTTGAGCGATGACTTCATCCAGTATTTTCAGCGCTTCCTGATTGTCAATCGGCTCAGCGGAGTGACTTTCTTCTGCACTGCTCTCGTTTTGTGAAACTGCTGAAGCCGCAGACGAAGCACTGACCGCAGGGTTATTCGGCTTATCCGCAACGGAACAGCCTGTGATTGCTATCCCTGTCAGCAGCGTACCTATCATCAAAATAATCTTTTTCATGCGTGATTCTGTGTCCTTTCGTGTATCAGACATCGAGATTCTGCACATATTTGGCGTTTTTCTCAATAAATTCACGGCGAGGTTCTACTTTGTCGCCCATCAGAATGGTAAAGACCTCATCGGCGGCGGCGGCATCCTCCATTTCAACACGCAGCATAATGCGGGTATCGGGGTTCATGGTAGTTTCCCAGAGCTGTTCGGCATCCATTTCACCAAGACCTTTATAGCGCTGAATCTCATATTTGCCGCCCAGTTCCGCCATGATCTTGTCACGTTCCTGATCGGAATAAGCATAATAATGGTCGTTTTTGCCTTTGGTAATACGATAAAGAGGGGGCTGGGCGATATAAATATGCCCCTGCTCGATTAAAGGCCGCATAAAGCGGAAGAAGAATGTCAGCATCAGGGTGCGGATATGGGAACCGTCAACATCGGCATCCGCCATGATAATAATTTTGCCATAGCGCAGCTTGCCGAGATCCAGTTCATCACCGATACCACAGCCGAGTGCTGTAATAACGGGCATGAGCTTGTCGTTGCCATAGACTTTGTCCAGACGGGCTTTTTCAACGTTCAGCATTTTGCCCCATAAGGGAAGGATGGCCTGAAAACGTCTGTCACGGCCGCCCTTGGCGGAACCGCCTGCGGAATCGCCCTCTACGATATAGATTTCGGTTTCATCGACATTTCTGGACTGACAATCCGCTAATTTACCGGGCAGGCCGGCACCTTCCATCGCTGTTTTACGCCGTGCTAAATCTCTTGCTTTGCGGGCGGCATCTCTGGCTCTGGCGGCCATTAGTGCCTTGTCAAAAATCGCTTTGGCGGTGGCGGGATTTTCTTCCAGATACTGTTCCAGTTTATCGCTGACGAGTTTATCCACCAGTGTGCGGATATTGGTATTGCCGAGCTTTGCCTTGGTCTGACTCTCAAACTGGGCATCCTTGAGCTTGACGCTGATCACCACGGTCAGACCTTCCCGCACATCTTCACCGCTGAGATTCTTTTCATTTTCCTTGATGATATTGAACCGGCGGGCATAGTCATTCATCACACGGGTGAGGGAACGCTTGAAACCTTCCTCATGCGTACCGCCGTCATTGGTATGGATGTTATTCGCAAAGGAAAGGATCAGCTCATTATAGCTGTCGTTATACTGCATGGCAATTTCCGCCGAAGCCGTATCATCGTCATTTTTGGCCTGAAAATGGATGATATCCGGATGGATGACATCCAAACCTTTTTTCTTGTGGATATATTCTACGAAGCTGGACACACCGCCTTCATAGCAGAAGTCCTCGCTTACGATATTGTCCGGATCACGTTCATCGGTGAGTTCAATGTGGACACCGGCATTCAGGAACGCCTGTTCACGCAGACGGGTAGAAAGTACCTCGTAATCATAAACATCGGTTTCGCTGAAAATAATCGGATCGGCCTTGAAGGTAACGGTAGTACCGGTTTTGTCGGTATCGCCGATCATGTCCAGCGGGGTTACGGTATTGCCCCGTTCAAAGCGCTGACGATAGATATGTGCGCCGTCATGTACTTCTACCTCTGTCCATTCTGACAGGGCATTGACCACCGAAGCGCCTACGCCATGCAGACCGCCGGCTACTTTGTAACCGCCGCCGCCGAATTTGCCGCCGGCGTGTAATACGGTAAAGACAACGGTCACGGCAGGAATACCCAATTTCGGCTGAATGCCAACGGGAATCCCACGTCCGTTATCGGTGACACGGATGATTTCTCCCGGCAGGATATGCACGTCAATTTTACTGCAATAGCCGGCCAGGGCTTCATCAATGGAGTTATCCACGATTTCATATACCAGATGATGCAGTCCTCTGGGACCTGTTGAACCGATATACATCCCCGGTCTTTTTCTGACCGCTTCCAGTCCTTCCAATACCTGTATTTCATCAGCACCATATTTTTCTGTGGTCTGAGAAATTTCATTCGGTTCCATGTTCTTTGACCTCCTTCTGCTGAGGGAAATTCTTTCTAAAACTTGCGTTGTATGATGTCGGGAAGGATATATCACAAAAAACTTCCTGATAACACACGGTATGCCTGCTTGTTATGACACTTTGACCAGTCGGGTAAACAAAGGGGCTGTCAGCAGTGCCGTAAGGATGACAACCGCATCCGTGACGATCATGACCGCAAAGGTACTTTTGGTGATATCCTGCGTGGTGTTGAGCATGATCAGATTGACCGCTGTCATCAGAACGCAGGCAATCAATATGGGAAGTATCTGCCAGCGCTTATGCACCTCAAACGGCTTATGGCAGTGATAACATAATTGCTGCCGGCCTTTCATTCTGATAATATCCTGATAGCGATAGATTGTATGGCAATAGGGACATTGACGCGGTTTGAACATAAAGTTCCTCTTTTCTGTCAGTGATCCTCAGAAGGTACGGCGGCCTCCTGCGGTGCTGATGCTTCTTGGTCAAAAGGGCTGTCCGGTGTTTCTTCCGGTGTAGCATTCGTTTCTTCCTGCGGTGTTTCGGCGTTTTGCGGAAACATTTCCCTGTCCACCGCCATCATCTGGGTTTCATGGTTGATCTCAAAAGCAATACGGGTATTCTGGATATCTTCCGGTTCGTGCGGCAAAGCATCCGCTTCCGTTGCGTTGGATGCTTCCTGATACAGCGCTTTGTTATGGCTTTTGGCCTTCATGAATTTAGCGGAGAAATCCTCCTCCACATCCAGCATGACAGGCTTGGCGCTGTTTTGCATAGCGGCCTGATAAGCCGCCTCATTGGGCATATCGGAAGCTGTCCGGTCCATGATTTTTTTCACGGCTGATTTATCCTTACAGGGCACTAACTGTACAAAGAACGGCACCGCAATATAGAAAATGAGAAAGGGTGCCAGTACACAGGCAATGCCGACAAAACTGCTGTGATCGCCCGAAATGGTATACAGCACGACAATCAGCAGTGCGGCAATACAAACGGTACTGGCGATGGCATAGGCGGAACGGCTGATAACGACATTGGAAATACATTTACATCTGGGACAGTTATATTCACCCTTTGTTTTCAGAAATATGGATCCGACATAGGAGATCCGTTTATGGCAATAGGGGCAGGTCGGCAGCTTGATTGTTTTCGCCACGAAGATATCATTCCTTTCTTTCTGCTTCTCCCATCATCTGAGAGGCTCTCTTGATCAGCGTACCGGGCAGAAGCTGACAGATATAAATTCTGGTTACGCCTTGTTCTTGACATACCACAAAGGATTTGGGCAGTTCAGCCGATACATTTACTATTTTACCGTTTTTTTCTGCTTCTGTCAAAAATTCCCGTGTCCGGACCGATATGGTAGAATTTTCCAGATCGAAAATACCGACGATTTCGTCCTTTCGTATCACGGTATCGCCGCCTAAATGAAGATACACATTTATTCCTCCGCTGTTGTAATCTGGCCGCCGCTGATATGCACCGGATGGGCGGCGGTTATTTCCTTTTCGCAGCAGGTAATCAATACCTGAAAGTCCTCCAGTCTGGTCAGCAGATATTGCTGGCGTTTCGGATCCAGCTCGCTGAGTACGTCATCTAACAGAATCACGGGTTTTTCTCCTTTGGCCTCTCCCAGCAAGGCGGCTTCGGCTAATTTCATGGCGAGAACGGCGCTGCGCTGCTGTCCCTGAGAACCGAAACTGCGTGCTTCCTTGCCGTCAATGCGTACAATAAGGTCGTCCCGATGGACACCGACTGTCGTATAGCCGCAATAGATATCGTCATTCTGACGATTTTGCAGGGCTGTCAGCAGTCTGTGACGAATTTCCTCAATGTCGGATTCTTCCTGCGGTTCGGCGGCGGTGGTCTTATAGGTAAACTGCATTAATTCTTTTCCGCCGGATAAACCATCGTAAAAACGGACGGCACTTTCGGATAATCGGCGGATATAACGCCGGCGTTCCATGACAATGACGGCGCCTTCTGCGGCTAAACGTTCATTCCAGATGGACAGCATATCCTCTAATTCCCGATGCTGCGGAATATCCTTGAGCAGGGCGTTTCTTTCATTCAGAACCCGTTTATAACGGCTGAGAGAAGCCACATAGAGCGGTTTGATCTGACAGATGGCCGCATCTATAAAATTCCGGCGTTCCTCCGGCCCGCTTTTAATCAGGGAAAGATGGTGAGGAGAAAACACAACCGCACAGAAATGGCCGATGATCTGCGCCATGCTGGATTTAGGTACGCCATTGAGGACGGCGGAGCGTTTATGGTTGTTGATGTTGATAACAATCGTTTGTTCCCGTTCACGGGAACGGAAAGAAAGCTGCAGGCGGGCATAATTCTGGTGGAAAGCGATCAGTTCATTGTCTTTAGCGCCTCGAAAAGAGCGTCCTCCGGTAAAGAGCCAGATGCCTTCCAACAGATTGGTCTTACCCTGAGCATTGTCACCGTAAATGACGTTGATACCTTTTTCGGGCAGAAAAGTAATGGGCTGCAGGTTGCGGTAGTTTTCAAAGGTTACTTGTTGGATATACACCGTTACTGCACCTCGAAAACGGTATTTTCATAAATGGCCTGGTCGCCCCGGCGGAGTTTTTTGCCCCGTTGTGTACACGGTTCGCCGTTAACGGTGACCTGGCCGTCTTGTATCACGGCTTTGGCTTGACCGCCTGTTTCCACAGCGCCGGCTGTTTTCAGCAGGTCGCACAGACGGATATATTCTTCTTGTTCGTTCAGTGTGATAACCTTAGTGTTCATTTCTTAACCTCACAGGCAATACTAAGAAAACAAAGCTGTCGCCTTCATTGGGGAGCAGGATAATCGGACTGAGCGGTCCGTTCATTTGTATGCGTACCTCGTCCGTATCGGTGTTTTTCAGAGCATCCAGCATATACTTATAGTCGAAGCCGATTTCAATATCTTCTCCCTGTACGGCTGTTTCAAATTCGTCATAAGCTTGTCCGAGCGCCGTATGACAGGAAGTTTTGATGGTGTCATTATCAATACGGCAGCGAATAGGGCTTTTCATGCGTTCATTGAGCAAAAGCGACATTCTGTCAATGGCGCTGATGAACTTACGGGTGTTGACTTTCAGTTCAGTCGTGTGGTTAGCCGGAATAGCGGCTTTATAGTTCATGAATTCATCCTCGATCAGTCGGGTGATGACCGAATAGTTGTCAATCTTAAAGACGATGTGGCGGCTGCCAACGTGGATCTCTACATTTTCTGTATCATCGGCGGTGAGCTTTTCGACTTCGGTCAAAGATTTACCGGGAACGATAAAGCTTTTCTGTCCGTCATAGGTGATATCTTCCTTGCGGATAGCCAGACGGTAACCGTCTACGGAAATAATCTTGATGGTGTGGTTCTCGATTTCAAACAGAGAACCTTTATGGGCAGGTTTGATGTCCTTATCGGATACCGCATAAATCGTCTGCTGTATCATGCTTTTCAGGGTCTTGCCGCTTATTATAATAGAATCGGCAGCGCTGACCGTCGGCAGTTCCGGAAATTCTGCGGCAGGAATGCCGATGATCTTATAATCGGAACGTCCGCTGTTAATATACACGACGAATTTATCGTCGCTTTCGATGGAGATATTTTCCTCGGGCATTCTGCGGATGATGTCGGAAAACAGACGGGCATTGAGTACGATGGCACCTTCCTCATAAATCATGGCATCAATGGAAGTGGTGATACCGATTTCCAGATCATAGCCGGTAAGGATCAGGCAATTATTGACGGCTTTGATCAGAATGCCTTCAAGGGCAGAAATGGTGGATTTGGAAGCGACAGCTCTCTGGATATTTAACACCGTATCGTTGAGTTTCTGTCGGTTGCAGCTGAATTTCATGTTATCAGTCCTTTGCGTTTTTTTGCCGGGTGCGGAAGATCTATTATATATTATTATTGTAGTAGTAGTAGTAGAGGGCGTTGAAATGTTGAAAAGGTCGTTTTGCCCTGAAAAATAGCGGATGAGGGGGATTTTTGCGTGGTGGAAAGCGTGTGGAGGGCTGTGGAAAAATTGTTGAGACTCAAAATGGTTTCAACATCAGTGTTGAGATATGTTGGTGGAATGTTAAGAACTTGTTGAAAGAGAAAGGATGCGATTCGGACGCTTTTCCACCGGATTTGTTGAGAAGTTGAAAGAGTTTCCACCGCTGGTGGAATATTCTCAGCGGTCACGGATGTTCTTGATAATATCTTCTACGGTAGATTTCAGCTTGGGATCCTTGCTCATGTTTTTCTCGATCTGGTTGATGGCATAGACGATGGTAGAATGGTCACGTCCGCCGAATTCTTCGCCGATGAGCTTCATGGACATACCGGTAATTTCTCTGACGGCATAGATAGCGATTTGTCTGGCATTGGAAATATTGGAGTTTCTTTTGGCAGAGCGGATATCATCGCCGGTCACGCCGTAGGTATGGGCCACTTCGTCAATGATTTTTTCAACGGTCAGCGGTGGCGGCTGATCGTTGTTGAGAATATCTGAGATGGTTTTCTGGGCAACGTTGATGGTGATTTTTTCGCCGTAGAGCTGATTCTTGGCTTTCAGCTTCTTGACGACACCCTCTAACTGACGGATATTCGTTTTCAGTCGGGTAGCGATATATTCGGTCACATCGTCCGGCAGATTCATTTCGAGCAGTTCCGCTTTCCGCTTGATGATGGCCATGCGTGTTTCAAAATCCGGCGGCTGAATATCGGCCAGCAGACCGGATTCAAAGCGGCTGCGCAGCCGGTCCTCCAATGTTTTGATTTCCTTGGGCGGTCGGTCGGATGTCAGGACGATCTGACAGTTGGCTTCATGGAGGGTATTAAACGTATGGAAGAATTCCTCCTGCGTCCGTTCCTTACCGCTGATGAACTGAATATCATCGACTAACAGTACATCAGAGTTACGGTACTTCTGACGGAATTCACTGGTGGTGGCATTCTGAAGGGCTTCAATGAATTCGTTGGTGAAATCATCACCCTTTACATAAGTAATGACGGAATGGGGATCGGTCTTGATAATTTCGTTGCGGATGGCATAAAGCAGATGGGTTTTGCCGAGTCCCGAATTGCCGTAGATAAACAGCGGGTTATAGGCCTGTCCGGGATTGGTGGCAACGGCCAGAGAAGCCGCATGGGCAAATTTATTGGAAGCGCCCACGATAAAGGTATCGAAGGTGTATTCATAATCGGCATCCATCACCGTTTCCGAGGTTTCCTGTTCTTTGACGGAAGCTTCTTCGGGAATGGTGAAGCAGATTTCAATCCCTTCTCCGAAAACGCTGGCAAAGGCATCGTTGAGCAGTTTCATATATCCTCTGATGAGCGTCTGGCGGTTGAAATCCGTGGGTACCATCAGAATGGCTTTGCCCTGGGCAAAATCTAAATTAACGGGTTCGATCTTGCTGATCCAGGTCGTGTAAGCAACATCGGTGATCCTTTGCTTACAATAATCGCAGACAATTTTCCAAGCTTCGTTGAATGAATCCATAGATGTTATCTTCCTCCTGTATTTTTACTGTAGTGCGATACGCTGACCCTCAGGCTCGATCTGAAAACACGTTACCGCAAATAAACACTTATACAGTTTTAAGTATAGCACATCTCTTTGCATATTTCAAATGGTTTTTCAACATTTACACTACGGAATGTTGAAATCCTGCACTTTTTCCGAAAAAAATATTACAGTTTGTTGATTTTTCGGAATTTTTACCCTTTGTCAGGAAATTTCCCGAGAATTATTTTATTTTTTAGTTGACAGAAGGCGGGGGTTTGGTTTATAATTCTATGGTGCAAGGTTATATCTTGAAAATTTCCGGGTGCATTGACACCTTCTGAAAGGAGGAATTTCTCATGCTGAGAACCTATCAGCCGAAGAAGCTCCACAGAAAAAAGGAGCATGGCTTCAGAAAGAGAATGTCTACCGCTAATGGACGCAAGGTTCTGTCCCGCAGAAGAGCAAAGGGCAGAAAGAAGCTGTCTTACTGATTTTTTTTCGGGTGGAATCATTCGTTGGCACTAATGGATGCAGACGGGCCTTGAAGATGACTTGATTATTTGGAAGAGGAATTATGGGTGACATTATCACTTTAAAGGATAACAGAGATTTTCGCCGGCTGTATCAACGTGGCAGATCCTATGCATCTCCCTTGCTCGTTACATATGTACTCAAAAACCGCAGCGGAGATGTCAGGATCGGTATCACAACCGGCAAGAAAATCGGCAAGGCCGTTATGCGCAACCGATCACGCAGGATCATCAGAGAAGCGTTCCGGGCTTTGTCTGACAGCGTCAGGACGGGTTATGATCTCGTTTTTGTAGCCAGGACAAA
This sequence comes from uncultured Eubacteriales bacterium, assembly GCA_900322145.1. Lineage (GTDB taxonomy): Bacteria > Bacillota > Clostridia > Oscillospirales > Acutalibacteraceae > UBA1213. Next base: position 482 of record ONYQ01000029.1, on the reverse strand, counting down.
AACCCCGTTCGTCAAAAGCTATGATGTGATGAAGGCGATGAAAAAACAGCTCAAGGATGCGGGTGTTTTGACATGAAGCGCCCGCTTATTTGGCTTATCCGCTTTTATCAGAAATGTATCTCGCCTCTGACCCCGCCGTCGTGTAAGTATGATCCGGTATGCTCCGTTTATGGCTTGCAGGCGATAGAGCGTTTCGGCGCTTTGCGTGGTACGCTGATGACTGTCTGGCGGATTCTGCGCTGTAATCCCTTTTCAAAGGGCGGCTATGATCCGGTGCCGGAAAAATCACCTCGGGTGCGCTGGTATAAAAAGCCGAAAAAAATTGATGTTTCCCGAAAAACAAAAAAATGATGTTTGCGGCCTTCGGGTCGTTCAGATATATATAAACTATAAATGAGCAAATTTCTAATGCTTTCGTCAGACTGCACAAACCCTTCCGTCAAAAATCAACCATTTTAATGGTTGATTTTTGCCACCTCCCC
>ONYQ01000064.1 GCA_900322145.1 uncultured Eubacteriales bacterium | reverse complement strand
TGGGAGTGTTTTTTGCCTCCCCTTTAGGGGAGGTGGCAAAAATCGACAATTAAAATTGTCGATTTTTGCCGGAGGGGTTTCAACCGCTCAGGTAGAAAATATTTTGTGTGGTTTGTGACATCTGGGATCGCATCATTTTTTCCCTATCAATCTTCATGTCTTCTCCTCCTTTTTGGGCAAGCCAAAGAAGTCACCGATACAGGACAGATCGACTAACGCACGCTGATAGTCATCCACATCCATGTCCGATGGATCAATCTGCATCATCAGCTTGCCTAAGGTTTCTATCCTTGCATCATCCTGCGGTATGGATAACCGCTGACAAATATCACGGAGTACATACTTCCGTAACGGCTCCTTCGTTTTAGTAAGGATAATACTGCTCTTGCACCACGATGTCACCGGCAGCTGTACCATTTCCTCTGTTGCCTTGCGAATCAATGCATGATCCCGTACAATGGGATCCTTCATCCTTTCCTGCAGCTTTTTGATGGTCATCATACCGTTTGCCGCCCCTTTCTGATAAATTTCGTTTTTTGTTGATCTTACAGGTCTATGATACCATAGGATTCGCCTTGATACTATGGAAGCATCCGGTCTTTTCAGGGGATTTTCCGCTGTTTTTTACGGTAAAAAGCGGTATCCGCTGTTTCGTGCAGAAGAATCCTCTGACAGACAGTGTTTCAAAGCATGAAAAAGCCGATGAACCTTATCGTTCATCGGCTTGTGTTTCTGTGATTTTTATGTACTCCGTGTGAATGCTGACAGATGTCACCACCATCGACAGAACGGAAAAGTCATACATCCGCCGGCGCTGCACCGCCAAATTCCCCGTGCTTTTCATAGGAAAGAATCTGGCTGAGATGATTCTGTGCATCCACCAGCACGACTTTGGGCGTATGGCTGCGCAATTCTTCGGGTGTCATATCAGCATAGGACATAATAATAATGGTGTCGCCTTTCTGTCCGGAACGTGCAGCTGCACCATTCAGACAGATAATACCGCTGCCGGGTTCACCGGCGATCACATAGGTTTCAATGCGGCTGCCGCTGTTGATATTGACAACGTGGACTCTTTCATATTCATAAAGGCCTGCCGCCTGCAGCAGTTCACTGTCAATAGTGATACTGCCGACATAGTTCAGTTCGGCCTGTGTAATGACCGCACGATGTATTTTGCTCTTCAATACAGATATTGTCATAAATTCACAATCTCCCCTCTTCCCTTTGCAATGGTTTTAGCCTCCGCTGAATTGTACATTGTACATTGTTCAGACATCTTCGGTAAAGAAATTGTCGATCAGACGGGTCTTGCCGATATAAACGGCAATGGCACACAAAGCAGGGCGATCCAGTGTCGGAATCGGCTGCATGGTAGCGGCATCCACTATTTTTACATAGTCAATTTTTGCCAACGGCTGTGTATTGATATGTTCTTGCATAGCGCTGATAATAGCGGCACAATCGGTTGTACCGTTATGAACCATATCACTGCCCAGACGGATAGACTGTGAAAGAACTAAGGCCGCCTGACGTTCTTCGGCAGAAAGATAAGTATTGCGGGAACTTTTGGCCAGACCATCCGCTTCTCTGACAATAGGACAGCCAACAATGCGGAGATTCATATTCAGGTCATCGACCATGTGACGGATGACGGCTAATTGCTGGGCATCCTTCTTGCCGAAATAAGCCGCATCGGGCTGTACGATATTGAACAGCTTTGTCACAACGGTACATACGCCCCGAAAATGTACCGGACGGCTCAGACCGCACAATTCCTGCGTGAGTACCGTCATATCCACAAACGATGAAAAGCCTTCGTGATACATTTCTGACGGTTCGGGATGAAAGATCAGATCACCGCCGTGTGCTTCCACTAAAGCGGCATCATGGTCGATATCACGGGGATAAGTCTGTAAATCCTCTGTCGGGCCGAACTGCATCGGGTTGACAAAATCAGAAACAACGGTCCGGTCATTTTCGCTGACGGAACGGTCAATCAAGCTGGCATGACCTTCATGCAGATAACCCATTGTCGGCACCAGACCAACCGTCAGCCCCTGTTTTCTCCATTCGGCCACCTGCTGACGCACTTCCTGTACAGTAGTGACAATTTTCATAGATTGAATTCCTCCTTGAGAGAAGCCCTTACATCTTCGGGCAATTTATAGGTATGTTCTTCTGATGGGAAGGTACCGGCTTTTGTTTCGTTGATGTAAGCCTGAATTCCTTCACACATGACAGCTTTAACATTAGCAAACTGCTTGACGAATTGCGGCACATTATCCGTATTCAGACCAAGCATATCCTGATAGACAAGTACCTGACCGTCACAGCCATTGCCTGCGCCGATACCGATGGTCGGAATAGTCAGACATTCGGTGATGGTTTGTGCAAGCAGAGCGGGGATTCCTTCCAATACGACCGCACAGGCACCGGCTTCCTGAATTTTCACGGCATCTTCCACGATTTTTTTAGCCTTTTCCAGTGTTTTACCCTGCACCTTAAAACCGCCGAAAACATTGACGGACTGCGGTGTGAGTCCCAGATGGGCAACAACCGGAATAGAGGCATTCACAATGGCACGAATCTGTTCGCAGATGGTAACAGGCAGGGTATTTTCATAGCCGAGCATGACCATTCCCAAAGAATCACCTACCAGAATGGCATTCACGCCGCATTCATCCATGATTTTCGCTGTGGTGTAGTCATAAGCGGTAAGCATCGTGATCTTATCACCGGATTGCTTCTGCTGGAGCAGCGTAGAAACCGTATTTTTCATAGCCATCATCCTTTTTATCAATGTTATCTTTCCTTCCATACATCTATATGAGCAGAAGGATAAGGTACAATCCTATTATAACCGTTCTTTTCCTATAAATCAAGCCAATTTTGCAGGGATAGTCTCATAGGCTGTCATTGCCGATACTAAAAAAAGTTGCAAGAGAAAAAGAAATGTGTTAGAATAAGATGTATTATTTTTTATGGAAAAGGAAGTTGTTATGATGGACTATATTATTTCTGACAGAGTGCAGACACTCAAACCCTCCGCCATCCGTGAGATTTTCAAATATGCGGCTGATCCGAGCGTTGTATCGCTGTCTGCCGGCAATCCCGCCCCCGAAGCATTTCCTGTCAAGGAAATTGCCGAAATTTCCAACAAAATCATGACCGAAAATCCCATTGCCGCCTTACAGTACAGCGTTACCGAAGGTTATACACCGCTGCGGAATGCTGTCGGCGCTTTTATGAAAGAGGAATATAATGTCGGCCGTGACTTTGACGACCTGATTATTACCTCCGGCGCTCAGCAGGTCATGGATCTGATTACAAAGTCAACTGTTAACGAGGGCGATACGGTTATCTGTGAAGCCCCCAGCTTTATTGGCTCGCTCAATTCCTTCCGCTCTTATAACGCCCGTCTGTGCGGTATTCCGCTCGAACCGGACGGCATGAACCTCGAAGCACTCGAAAAGGCTTTGCAGACTGAAAAGAATGTACGGTTCATTTACATTATCTGCAATTTCCAGAATCCTTCGGGTGTAACGACCTCTTTGGAAAAGAGAAAGGCTATCTATGCGCTGGCCAAGAAATACAACGTGATGATTTTAGAGGACAACCCCTATGGAGAACTGCGTATCAGCGGTGAAAATGTACCGTCTATCAAGTCCTTTGACGAGGACGGCATCGTAGCCTATGCCGGATCCTTCTCCAAGATTCTTTCCCCCGGTATGCGTCTGGGTTATGTGATCGCACCGAAACCCCTTGTACAAAAAATGGTTGTCTGCAAGCAGGGCGAGGACGTTCATACGAATATCTGGGCGCAGATGGTAGCGCATCAGTTCATGACAGAATATAATTTCAAGGGTCACCTGAAAAAACTGCGTGAAATCTACAGAAAGAAAGCGGCTTTCTGTATGGAACTGCTCGATCAGCACCTCGTACCGAATAAGATTACCTATCAGCCGATTGAAGGCGGTCTGTTCATCTGGTGCAAACTGCCGGACGGCGTGGATATGGCGGATTTCTGTAAACAGGCTGTTCTGCGGAAGGTCTGTGTTGTACCGGGCAATGCGTTCCTGACCGATGAGCAAGAGCAGTGCAGTTCATTCCGCATCAATTTCTCAACGCCTACCGATGAACAATTAGAAAAAGGCATCCGTATTTTAGGAGAGCTTGCAAAGGAGATTTTATAATGTCAGAAGCCCCCGTAACCGAAAAGAAAAAAGTGATTTTCAGCGCCATCCAGCCCAGCGGTACGATTACCCTCGGCAATTATCTTGGTGCTTTGCAGAACTGGGTCAAGTTACAGGATGAATACAACTGCATTTTTGCGGTTGCTGACCTTCACGCTATCACTGTACGGCAGGAACCGCAGCATTTTCGCCGGAATATTTTAGAAGCCTATGCGCTTCTGCTCGCCTGCGGCATTGATACAGAGAAAAGCCCCTTCTTTATTCAGAGCCATGTACATACCCACGCCGAATTAGCATGGATCCTCAACTGCTATACCCAGTTCGGGGAACTGTCCCGCATGACACAGTTCAAGGATAAATCCCAGAAACACGCCGATAACGTCAATGCCGGTCTGTTCACCTATCCGTCCCTGATGGCGGCGGATATTCTGCTGTATCAGGCGGATTTAGTGCCGGTAGGCGTTGACCAGAAACAGCATCTTGAATTAGCTCGTAATATTGCCGAGCGTTTCAACGGCATTTACGGCAATACCTTCCGTGTGCCGGATCCCTATATTGCACAGGTCGGTGCCAAGATCATGTCTTTACAGGATCCCACCAGGAAGATGTCCAAATCCGATGAAAACGTCAATGCGTGGGTAGCTGTACTCGACAAACCGGATATTATCATGAAGAAATTCAAACGTGCCGTGACCGATTCCGAAGCCAAAATATGCGTAGGCGAAGGCAAGGACGGCATCAATAACCTTATTGGTATTATGAGCGCCGTCACCGGTAAAACATCGGATGAAATTACCGCCGACTTTGAAGGCAAAGGCTATGGTGATTTCAAAGTAGCCGTAGCGGAAGCGGTCATTGAAAAGCTCCGTCCGATTCAGGAACGCTTTGATGAATATATCGCCAACAAGGACTATCTCACCGAACAATACCGCAAAAGTGCAGAATTTGCTTTGCGTATTTCTCAGCGTACCCTCGACAAAGCGATGAAGAAAATCGGTTATCTTGCCAAATAATGACATTGCCTATCAGCGATAACGGATAAAAAAGCGGCATACACACCCGTACATTTCAGCGGGGTGTATGCCGTTTTTATCAGGATTGTTTTTTCTTGCGGCTGGTCAGCTTTCTTAATGCCCAGTCGAAATAACCGGCACTGGAGATAAACAAATAGATGTTTTCATGCGTTTCCACAATAAATTCTTCTATCGTATTCGGTCTGTAACCGTAGGCGTTTATTTCATTGGGATTAGTATCCAGATTGCCCTTGCTGATAGCCTTAAAAAAAGCAACGGTATCTTTATTGACAGCCTTGAGCTGTTGAAGGTACTGTTCGGATTTTTCCTTATTGCCCAGCTTGAAATAAAGAATGGACAGCGGCAGGAGAAACTGCGTGGATTCTTCCTTTTCATACTTCTCCATGAGAGCGATGGCCGGTGCTTCTTCTTCCAGAAATGTATAGAGATGCATCAAAGAATATCTTATGCCGAGGTTATCGTTTTCACAGAGCCGCAGCATTTCTTCACAGGTGGCAACGGTTAACCGGAGCATACCTAACTCTTTGGTGGTCTGTGCATACTTGTTCAGCAGCCGCATATAGGGACGTGTTTCAAGTATCTGCCAGAAACTGCCGATATTTTCCTCGTCAAACCAGCCTTCTTCCGTCATGCGTTCTTTGGCACGGACGATAAGACCGCAGAGATTTTCATACAGCTCATCGGGCGTTTTCGCCGTCATTTCCGTTACTGTGACCGCAGCATCTATATTGTCAGGTTCGGCTTCCAATGCCATTTGGGCATATTTCAGGGCTTGTTTTTTGCTTTTGGCATTTTCAGCCAATTCCAGATAATCATCTGCGGTTTGTGCATTTTCCTCGGTGACGGCAACCGGCAGAGAAGCATTATACTGTGTTACAAATTCCTTCAGTAGTTGCTGCAGTTCTTCTTCTGTTTCCGCACCTTTTTCGGCCGCATACTCATGAAATTCTTTGAAGAAATTTTCTGTTTGCCTACTCATATCCAATCTCCTTTCTTTTATCCGGTTTCACCGATCAGGATTTTTTCCAGTTTGTCAGCAGCCTGCTGTGCGTCAGGACTGAGGACGGATTCGATTTTGCCGTTGTCACAGGCGAGCGAACAGGCCGCATCAATGGGGAAACGACCCAGAATTTCCAGACTGTATTCCTTGGCGACACTCTCTAACTTGCTTTCACCGAAGGGATAGTGTTTTTTGCCGCAGTCGGGGCAGACATAGCAGCTCATGTTTTCGATAATGCCCAAAATCGGGACATTCATCATCTGTGCCATTCTGACGGCCTTGCCGACGATCATGGATACTAAATCCTGCGGAGAGGTCACAATAATAATACCGTCCAGCGGTAAAGACTGGAAAACAGTCAGCGGTACGTCACCGGTTCCGGGCGGCATATCCACAAACATATAGTCAACATCCTTCCAGACAACGTCTGTCCAGAACTGCTTGACCGCACCGGCGAGGACAGGACCTCTCCAGATAACGGGATCCTCTTCATTCTCCAGAAGCAGGTTAATGGACATAACATCAATGCCGGAATGAGTGGTAATCGGCAGGATTCCCTGTTCGGAACCCATTGCTTTCTCATGAATACCGAAGGCCTTCGGAATAGAAGGGCCGGTAATATCGGCATCCAAAATAGCGGCATGATATCCCATACGGCTGAACATAACAGCCATGAGCGAGGTAACGGTGGATTTACCGACACCGCCTTTGCCGCTGACAATGCCGATGACCTTTTTAACGCTGCTGTAGTCATTGAGCTTTTCGGTCATATCCTGCGGATCCTGTCGGGATGAACAATTAGCGCCGCAGGTCGAACAATCGTGTGTACATTCTTCTGCCATGGTTGAAACTCCTTTGCTGTGTTTTGATATTTACGATTCCTCATCGGAAGTATCGTCTGAAAAATTATCGAGGATGGACTCACTCACGGGGATATTGCCTGCTGCTTCGTCCGTCGTTTCCGCATCGGCTTCTTTGACCGTGTCTTTCTCAGGATTGTCTGTGACGGTATTATCAACAGTGCCGTCATTTTGACTGGCTGACGGTTCCTTTTCGATACGCTTCAGTTCAAAGCCGCTCAGGAAAGTATACGGTATGCCATAGCCGAGAATCACGGCGGCAATATCGACCAATTCACTGCGCTGACTGATAACATCATGAAACGGCCAGCCTGCTGCCGCTGATGCAATGATAACATACAGAGCCGGCAGAACCATCAGCACCAGAATGGACAGAGAAAACCGGACAACCTGCCGGCCGTCCCCCACTCTTGTGGCATAAAACAGCAGCAAACCGAACAGCACAAAAATCAGTGCTGTCAGCAGTGTACGCTTCACGCTGTCCTGTGTGAAGGAATCGTTAATCATCCCGATAAAAAAGGATGCACAAATCAGAAATGCCGTCACTAAAAAGGCGGAAAAGACCAGGTTCCAAACGTCATTTTTCTTTTTATTCATTTTCTATCCTCCATCATGAAAGAAATACTTTACGTCATGGTCTCCCGTGACACAAAGTATTTCTATTGTATCATGATATGCCCGCTTATAATTCTACAAAGGAATTACAAGTGCTTTTTCAGGCTTTTTTCTTTTGCGCCACTAAACAGATCCAGCCTTTTTCCTCATACTGACGGATAATTTCCAGCGAGGGCGGCAGTGCCGTCAGCACATCATCCAGACGGGTATCAATAATGCCGCTCATGATATAGATAGTATTGTCATTCATGAAGTGTTCTATATCACCCGACAGCATGATAATAGCATCCGCTACGATATTAGCGGTAATAATGTCATACGTTCCTTGCGCCTTATCGGTGAGATTGCCGTGAATACCGGTATAGCGATCCGCAACACCGTTGCGCTGGGCGTTCTCGATGGAAGATTTCACTGCCAGTTCATCAATATCAATGCCGGTGGCCGACTTTGCCCCGAGCAGCAGTGCCGCTACGGACAAAATACCGCTGCCGCAGCCAACGTCTAACATGGTGGCACCGTCAAAGGTATATTTTTCCAGCGCTTCCAGACACAGACGGGTGGTTTCATGGGTACCGGTACCAAAAGCCAGTCCCGGCTCCAAATTCAGCACAATGCGTCCCTGCGGGTCGTAATCTTCCCGCCATACGGGACGAATCAGCAACCGCTGACCGATATTGATGGGATGGAAATACTTCTTCCAGTTTTCCAGACAGCCCTCTACATCACAAGTATCCGACAGGATACGGTATGTAATGCCTTCCGCCTCCAGCCGTTCTTTCAAAAAGGCGATCGCTTCGGCGGGATTATCTTCGGGGCTGATATAGATATGTACCTTGCCCTTTGTTCTGTCCTGCTGAAGCAATTCCTCATCGATCAGGTCAATTCTGGCAATTTCCAGTACCTCTTGTTCCAGCATGGAATAATCCTCGATATAAATACCATAAGGCACCGTCATCTGGGCAATATTGCCCGCCGTATCAATATCTTTGGTATCTACTTCTACAATAATTTCTGTCCAATCCATTATACTTTTTCCTTTCCTGTCTCATGGTCGGGGGCGCTTTTTTTCTTAGGGCTGTTTTTACGAACCGTCGATTGAGGGCTGAAAACCGAAAGGGACGGCGCATTGCCGTTGCCGGAGTGATTGCCGATATTGAATTTGCTGTTGTTGAAATTAACGCCGTTTTTGAAGGGTGCCAGCAGTAAGCCTATCAGTATTCCGCCAAACAGTGCCGCTAAAAGCCCCGCTATAAATGTACCTTTATGCATCACAAAGCCTCCTGTAAGATTGATGTCTTTATTATAATGCAATTTTCCGGCAAAAACAACCGGATATTTATTTTTTCTCCGGAAATGCAAGATCCCGTACAACCTTTGAAGCGATCATCAGACCCACGGCAGACGGCACAAACGCACAGCTGCCCGGAACAGGCTTGCCGGTTTCGGTGTCTTTGAGCGGACAAGCCGGAGTGATGGGTTCCTCTTTGGAATAAACCACCGTCAGATGACGGATGCCCCGTGCTTTGAGTTCCTTGCGCATCACCCTTGCCAGCGGACAAACGGATGTTTGATAGATATCGGCTATTTCAAAGCGTGTCGGATCCAGCTTATTGCCGGCACCCATAGAAGAAATGATCGGTACACCGGCTTTTTGTGCCTGCATGACTAAATCGAGCTTCGCACTGACGGTATCCACCGCATCCACCACATAATCATATTGCGTAAAATCAAACTGTGCGGCGGTATCCGGTGTATAAAAAATCGGATAGGTATGGATGATAACAGCCGGATTGATATCCCTTGCCCGTTCTGCCGCCACTTCTGTCTTGAGTCTGCCTATCGTTGAGGTCAGAGCGATAATCTGACGATTGATATTCGATATACTGACCCTGTCCCGATCAATCAAGTCCAGTGTACCCACACCGCTGCGCACCAATGCTTCTGCTGTATAACCGCCGACACCGCCGACACCGAATACAGCCACTCTTGCCTGTGTCAGACGCTGTATGGCTTCTGTACCGAACAGCATTTCTGTCCTGACAAATCTTTCGTCCATGCATTTCTCTCCCTTGAATGATATCATCGTTGTATTATACCATATTTCCTGCTTTCATGCAATCCGACAATATGGTGTATGGTACCACACAAAATTGATTTTTGCGAAGATTTTCGGAGATTGATTGACATTTAAGGGAAAGATGTATTATAATGGTATGCGTATATCTGTATTCAAAGGAAGTGCAGCAAACGTGAAAATAAAGGAATTGTTTATCGGTGATACCAGTCATACGGGCATCCAGTTTTTCAGAAGTCTGTTTGTGGGCGGCATTGCTACAGTCGTAGATATGCTGATTATGATTCTGTTCCGGGAACTGGTACACGTTCCCGAAGGGATTGCGGCGATTTTCGGTTTTATCGCAGGTCTGGCCGTTAATTATATTGTTTCGACCTACTGGGTATTCGCCAAAGCGAAAGTCAAGAACCGCATTGTGGATTTCGTGGCCTTTGCGGTCATCGGCATCATCGGAATGGGACTGACACAACTGATTATTGAACCGTTTGCCACACAGGGAATGTTCGGCACCGGCTGGTTTGTGCAGTGGCAGATTTTCGGCATTCTGCTCCCCACCGATAAATACTACATTGTGGGCAAAGTATTGGCCGTTGTCATCGTCTATATGTGGAATTTCTTTGCCCGAAAGTTCATTCTCTACCGCAAAGTGGAAGAAAAGGACAGCACGGCAGCCGCCCCTAACGCAGGAAACAACAAATCGGAGGAAAACTGAATGAAAAAGATCGTCATTATCGGCGCAGGTCCCGCAGGATTGACCGCCGCCAACGAATTACTGAAAGAAAATTCTCACGAATATGAGGTCGTCATCTTAGAAGAAACCCAGGCTATCGGCGGTATTTCACAGACTGTCCGCTATCACGGCAACCGTATGGATATCGGCGGACACCGTTTCTTTTCCAAAAGTGATGAGATCATGAACTGGTGGAAAGAACTGATGCCTTTACAGGGCAAGGATGCTTTTGATGACAAACAGTTAGGCCGTACTAAGCCCTTAGCAGAAGGCGGCCCTGATCCGGAGCAGGAGGATGTTGTTATGCTGGTGCGTGACAGAGTATCCCGCATCTATTACCGCAAACATTTCTTTGATTATCCGGTCACCATGTCCGCCTCCACTATCAAGAATATGGGTTTTCTGACCACGATGGCCGCCGGTTTCAGCTATCTCAAAGCCGCTATGTTCAAAAAGCCGGAAACCTCTCTCGAAAATTTCTACATCAACCGTTTCGGCAAAAAGCTGTACAGTATGTTCTTTGAAGGCTATACCGAAAAGCTGTGGGGACGGCATCCGAGAGAAATTTCCGCTGACTGGGGCTCTCAGCGTGTCAAAGGTCTGTCCATTCGTGCCGTTCTCAAGGATATGTTCTCCAAAATGTTCGGTGGCAAGAAAAAGCGCAAGAATGTGGAAACATCCCTCATCGAACAATTCTGGTATCCGAAATACGGTCCCGGTCAATTGTGGGAGTTAGCCGCTGATAAAGCCGTTGAAAGAGGCGCTCAACTGCTGAAAGGTCATAAGGTCAAGGAAATTGTCTGTCAGAATGGCAAGGTAACCGCTGTTGTCTGTGAAACGGATAAAGGAGAAGTCACCATCAAGGGAGATATTTTCATTTCCTCCATGCCGGTCAAGGATTTAGTATCGGGCATGACAGGCGATGTCCCCGAAAGAGCCATCGCCGATATTGCGGAAGGACTTCCCTACCGTGATTTCGTAACCGTTGGTCTGTTGGTCAACCGTCTGGATCTGGAAAACAAAACTAAAATGAAAACACTGGGCAATATCGTTCCCGACTGTTGGATCTATGTACAGGAAACCAACGTCAAGTTAGGACGTATTCAGATTTTCAATAACTGGTCGCCCTATATGGTCAAAGATCCCGAACATACCGTGTGGATTGGTCTGGAATATTTCTGTGCAGAAGGCGATGAATTCTGGAGCATGACCGATGAGGAATGTATTGCCTTTGCCGCCAAAGAACTGGAAAGCATGGGTGTTATCAAAGCCGATGAGGTACTGGACAGTCACCGTGAACGCATCCGCAAGGCTTACCCCGCTTATTTCGATACCTATGCCT
>ONYQ01000032.1 GCA_900322145.1 uncultured Eubacteriales bacterium | reverse complement strand
TTTTACTAACCTGTGCTTTGCAGAACCCCCCTTTTCCCGAAAGAAAAGGGGGGTTTGAGAAGGAAAAGCAGCAAGCATCAGGTAGCCTGAACGGTGAATTCCTTATTGATGACCGTATTGGCGGCATCCTTGACTTTTACCATCACCGTATAGGAACCTTTGGTGCTGAGTTTTACGGTACGGGAGGTAGTTGTAGCGTAATCACCGACACGAACATAGGAAGTAGTGCCCGGTTTACGATAGTATACAGCGTACTGATACGGTGCCGTACCGCCGGAAGCACTGCAGGTAATGGTAATACTCTTACCGGTTGCTACAGAGGTCGTGTTCACGGTAGATTTATTGGTCAGGGTGGAAATGACATCCACGAAAGTATCACGGCTGACCACACGGCCGGTCGCATCCTTGACTTTCATACGAAAATACCATTTACCCAAAGACTTGGGCGTAAAGCTAACGGATTGGGTAGTGGAGAAGTCCTTGATCTTGGCATAGCTGCTGCTGTTGGCAGAGCGATACCAATAGGAATATTGATAGCCTGCCTTACCGCCCGAAGCTGCCCCCTTGAGCGTTACACTTTTGCCTAACTCAATACTGGCGGCAGAAGCGGTGCAGTTATTCACCAAAGCAGGATAAACAACCAGGTCGATATATTTTTTTTCTATCTTTCCGGATGCATCCTTAACCTTAATGCAGAGATTATAGGTCGTCTGTGCAGCGGGTTTGAAGGTATAGGAAGCAGCGGTGCTGTAATCCTTGAAGGTATGCCAGACTTTATCGGCGGATTTCTTATAGCAGTAAGCATAAGTATAGGGAGTGACACCGCCGCTTGCCACGCCCTTGAGTACAACAGAAGCGCCCAGATCAATGGCCGATGCGGATACCGTAGAACGGTTGACCAAAGTAGATTTGGTAACCTTGATATTCAAATACTGTTTAACGATATTTTCGTTACGGTCCTTTGCCTTGACACAAATCTGATAAGTACCTTCGGACATCGGACAGAACGTAGCCGTTGTGGTGGTGGAATAATCCTGCAGGGTAATCCACTTGGAAGCGGATGGTTTCAGAATATAGAAACCGACCTTGACGGGAGCAATACCGCCGGCAATGGTGGCGGATATCTTCACCGTAGTGCCTGTTACGACTGTCTGCGGACTCATAGCAGCGGTTACTTTCAGAGTATCTTTGACATTCAGCATAATGGACTGCTGTGCGGTGACACCGCCATTGTCTGTTGCTGCCACTTTAACTAAATAGGTTTTTGCTTCTCTCGGGGTAAAGTTACAGGTAGCACTGGTTGTACCGGATGCCAGATTGGTCCAGGAAGAGGAACCATAGAGTGCGTAGGAGAAGGTATACTTGACAGGGGTTGTACCGCCTTTGGCAACAGCCGTCAGCTTTACCGTTTCTCCGATGGAGATCGTATCACTTGAAGAGGTCAGACTGACGCTGAAGGAATCTGAAAACTGACCGCCTACAATATTGAAGTGCAGCGTTTTGGATTCACCGGCATAATCGTTCTTGCCGGTAATCACCACGTTAGCGGTACCGGGATTGACGTTATTGGAATAAGCGACATCATAATCCGTACCGTTGACCAGAGAAACGCCTTCACTGTTTCTGATAACCACCTTTGGTGTAATGGCCTTGCCGGTATACACCTGATCGGCAATCGCATCAAAGGTACAGGTGCTGAAGCTTTTGCCGACAGCCTTGAGCGTACAGGAAGCAGAACTGTTCGCACCGGGGAATTTAATGGTAACCGTACAGGTACCGGGCGTTACCGCATAAACTCTGTCATCCTTCAATTCAAATACTTTAGGATCGGAGAATGTCACGGAAGCACCATAGGGTGTCAGATAAAGTGAAGCGGTAGGATAACCCTGATTGATAACTTTGACATGAGCGGCCAGACTCTTGCCGCAGGTCACCGTATAGCCGGCACTGTAGGGAGAACTGATTTCTTTGAGATATTCCGGTCTGGTTTCTATCTCCTGCACAGTAGAAACACTGGACTGGGACAGAACCGAACTTGCCGCCGGCACAGCCACTTTATCAGACATCAGTACACATATATACTTGTAGCCGTTGACGCTGACATCACCGATACCCACCGACTCATAGGCAGCGTTGAGGAGATCGGCATTGGAATTAGACTTGAATTGGTTCAGAAGGGCATCCAGACTGCGGACATCATAGCCTACCAGATGGGAGCCGTGAGAGGTATTGGTAAGATAGCGGGTACCGGAGCTGCCGTTCGGAGAGTAGGACAAATCCATATACAGCGCCAGTTCCGAAGCACGAATCATGGCATTTTCCAGATAGGCAGCATCCATAACGAGAGCTTTCTTGCCGTTCTGACTGCGGTAGGCATTGATCTTATCGAGGAAACTCTTGGCTTCGCTGTAGCGCCGGCTGGCATTGGCAATTCTGACCTTGATAGTTCCTGTTGCCGCCTGTGCCTCTGCCGGAACAGCAATTACCATTGCACTCATCACCAGCAGCAAGGTAATCAGCCAGCAAAGGCTGCGCTTTATTATCTTTGTGTTCATATACAACACATCCTTTCTTTTTCTTTTATCCCATTATATCACACGTCTTAACAGAATTCAATGTTTTGCCTATATATTCTCACGTTAATTTAAGAATCTTTGTGTAATCCTACAAGGTTTTTCCTGTGTTTTTATTCATTCTCACTTGAAAGCAACAAGCGGACAGCTGTTCACGAACGGACAGCCGTCCGCTTGTTGTCATGACGGGGAATCTTTATCGGATTTTTCATCAGATTCCTTCCATAAATTCTGACAGCAAAGCAGACCGGTTTTCTTGCCGGACAATACAAAAAAGTCTCCTGTCAGCATCATACTGACAGAAGCGTTTCAGCTTCCGCAACGGCAGATAAAAAATTGACAATAATGGATTTTTATGTTAAAATCAGAGAAAATGCGAAGCCTATGTGACAGCCAAGCGATGATGGCAGAGCAAAGATTACGAAAAGACAATGGATCAGAGGCAATCATTTATGATGAGAACAGATAAGCCGTTCGGAAAGGAAAAAATATGAAGATCAAAAAATCACTTGCAGCTATTCTTACTTTGTGCATGATCGTTCCGCTTGCATCCTGCAACAATCAGGACAGTTCATCAGAAAAAAACGATGCTCCATCGGCAGCAGTCAGTTCAGACAATCGTTCAAAATATTATTGTTCACCTTTTGTATTCAAAATTGTTGACGACAACACATTTGAACCTGTAAAGATCTATGATGAAAAAGTCATGTCCGACACCGAAATACCGGACACCATGAAAGAGTATTATGAAAAAACAGGAGAAAAGTATGATCCAAAGGTATCATTAAAAACAATGTATTCCAACCCCTATTATATGGTATATTCAGGAGGAGAATTTTACGGGCGCGACCGTGATAATTATGCGTCACTGAAGCATTGGAGCTTTATGGATACCGATATGGTCAAGGAAGAGGTTCTTTATAGTACCGAAAACCTGAAATCTGTTAGTCAAAAGATATTTGATTCTAACGACTATGATGAAAAACATACAAAAGACATGACAGATCCGTCCTCGTACTATGAAGAGGCTGTAGGAGCATTGATTGTATTTTTAAAAGATCCTATCGACGGCGGTGACGGATATATCTACGGTGTATTGCGAGCCGATGCTGAATATATATCTTCAGGTTATTTTCCGCTTGATTCAAAGCTTGTACGCTATGCTAAGGACGGAAGCAACTATGAAGTGATTGATGGTGTTTCTGCTTCTGCAATGACCATAAGCGACGGTTATATTTATTACTATAACAGCGGCAGTCACGAAGATGATGAGCTGTACACTTCCAACGCAAATGTCAGAGGAATCTATAAAATGAAACTGGACGGCAGTGATAAGAAAAAGATAGCTGATATCAATAACACATCACCTACACGAGAATATATCTCAATCCTTACAAGAATGACTGTCTATAACGGAAATATATACTTTATGAAATATGATGATGATAATTTTGATCTTTACAGAGTAAGCACAGACGGCGGTACACCGGAGAAGTATTCTGACATACACTGTTGTAACTATACCATAGATCAATCAAGCAATACACTTTACTATGTCGGTGTTGCGGAAAACATAGCAGAATCTTCTCGTGAAGTGAAATCGAAAGATCTTTCCGGCGGTTCTGAGAAAAAGATTGAATATTCTGACAGTTCCATCAAAGGCGTTCATTGCAGCAACTATGCTGCGTATTTACTGATTGACGGCGATTATCTCTATATCAACAATCCTAACCAATTTGGCAGTGGTATAGTCGAAATGGATAGAGCTGACACGGTAAACGGTATTACCGATTCTGAATACAATAGGTACACCCAACAGCCATCAGGAGAACGCCTGAACATAAAGACCGGAACGCTGGAATACTTGTTTAGTTACCGTAATGTCAAACTGGAAGAGAATATGTTCGGGACTACCATCACATACATGGAACCCCTTAAAACCGAATGGAAAAGTACAGAAGAAGTCCATCAAATACTCGAATCTATGCTCATAAAAATACAACATAGTTCCTGAGTAATGTGAGAATCCCTCCGCCTCGCTGACGGCCGGCACGGAGGGATTTCCACTATCAGTAAAAAATGGAGTACAAAAAGCCCCTGTCATAAGACAGGGACTCTTTTTTTTATATTCGGCTTTTTATCAGATCAGTTCGATAATAGCCATTTCAGCAGCATCACCACGGCGGGGGCCGAGCTTGGCAATGCGGGTATAGCCGCCGTTACGGCCGGCATATTTGGGAGCAATCTCCTTGAAGAGCTTATTGACAACGTCTTCCTTTGTGATGAAGGCGAGTGCCAGACGCTTGTTGTGGAGGTTCTCTTCCTTAGCGAGTGTAATGAATTTTTCTGTCAGGGCACTAACTTCCTTAGCACGAGTAACAGTGGTTTCGATCTTTCCGTTTTCGAGCAGGAAAGTGACCAGTCCTCTGAGCATGGCTGTTCTGTGCGAAGTCTCTCTGCCGAGCTTTCTTGTTCCGGGCATCGATATTCACTCCTTTACCTATAGTTATAAGGGACTGTCCATTATGACAGGCATGGAATCAGTCCTCGTCCGTTTGTAATTGGAATCCGAGGGAATTGAGCTTTTCAACAACCTCTTCTAATGACTTACGTCCCAGGTTGCGCACCTTCATCATATCGTCTTCCGACTTATTGATGAGGTCCTCAACCGTATTGATACCGGCACGCTTCAGGCAGTTGAAGGAACGCACCGAAAGATCCAGTTCTTCGATCGTCATCTCCAGTACCTTTTCCTTGCCCTGAATGCTGGGTTCTACCATTACTTCAGCGGTAGTGCCCTTATCCGACAGGTTCACGAAAAGGTTCAGATGCTCGGTAAGTACCTTAGCCGCCAGTGAAACGGCCTCCTGTGCATTGATCACGCCGTTGGTCCACACATCAAGGGTAAGCTTGTCATAGTCAGTGATCTGACCGACACGGGTATTATCTACCGTATAGTTTACCTTGAGTACGGGCGTATAGATAGAATCAATCGGCAGCACACCGATGATATTGCTTTCCATTTCGGCCTTATTCTTATCGGCCGATACATAACCTCTGCCTTTGTTAAGGGTGATTTTCATGCAGAGTCTTGCACCCTCGCCGTTTTCCAATTCACCCAGCGTGGCGATGTGCAGATCCGGATTCAGAATCTCTACCTCTGCATCGGTCTTGATGGAATCCGCCGTTACCACACAGGGGCCTACGGCGTTGATCTCAACCGTTTTCGGGCCATTCGTATGAAGCTTGGCAATCAAGCCCTTCATATTCAGAACGATGGCGGTAACATCCTCTTTGACACCGGGAATCGTTGAGAACTCATGCAGTACCCCTTCAATCTTGATGGAAGTAACCGCAACACCTTCAAGGGAAGACAGCAGCACTCTTCTGAGGCTGTTGCCCAGCGTATTGCCAAAGCCACGCTCCAACGGTTCTACAACGAATCTGCCGAATCTGCCGTCTTCCGATAATTCGGTAGTTTCTATATTAGGCTTACGAATCTCGTTCATGAACTGACCTCCTTAACAGGGAAGCGACCCAGTGGCCGCCATGATATGTGTATGCGACAAAAGCATAGGGATTACTTAGAATACAACTCAACGATGAGATGCGGTGCAACCTCATAGTCAATGTCTTCAATGGTGGGCATACGAACGATTTTAGCGGAAATCTGCTCTTTGTTCATTTCGAGCCACATCGGTACCACTCTGCCGTTAGTCTGTTCAATATTATCCTTGAACTTGGTGCTGCTCTTGCTCTTATCTCTCAGAGATACCACATCACCGGCCTTGACTCTGTAGGAAGGAATGTCTACTCTCTTGCCGTTAACGAGGAAATGGCCGTGTGTTACGAGCTGTCTGGACTCTCTTCTGGTGAGAGCGAGTCCCATTCTGTATACAACGCTGTCCAGTCTGGATTCCAGAACGGTAATCAGATTGTTACCGGCCTGACCTTCCATTTTGGAAGCGATCTCGAAATAGTGGTGGAAGGGCTTCTCCAGTACGCCATAGATGAACTTGAGCTTCTGCTTCTCCTTGAGCTGGATACCATACTCAGAAACCTTTCTTCTGGCGTTTGCGTTGGGGTTCTTCTTGGATTCCTTAGAAATGCCGACAGCGCTGGGGCTGATGCCGAGATATCTGCATCTCTTGAGGATCGGGTCTCTATTTACTGCCATTGTACTGCACCTCCTGCAATTTATACACGTCTTCTTTTCGGAGGACGGCAACCGTTGTGCGGAATGGGGGTTACGTCTTTGATCATGCTGACCTCAAGACCGGCACTCTGCAGCGCTCTGATAGCGGCCTCTCTGCCGGCACCGGGGCCCTTGACATAAACTTCAACGCTCTTCATGCCATGCTCCATAGCAGCCTTGGCGGCTGTCTCTGCTGCAGACTGTGCAGCAAAGGGAGTGGACTTTCTGGAACCTCTGAAACCGAGTTCACCGGCACTGGCCCAGGAAATTGCGTTGCCATATACATCAGAAATGGTAACGATCGTATTGTTGAATGTGGACTGAATGTGGGCAGCGCCCTTTTCAATGTTCTTGCGCTCACGACGTCTGCGGATCGTCGTCTTCTTTGCGCTCTTCTGAACTGCCATCAGTTAATTCCTCCCCTGATTATTTCTTCTTATTAGCCATTGTCTTTCTGGGGCCTTTTCTTGTACGTGCGTTTGTCTTGGAACGCTGACCTCTTACCGGAAGACCTTTACGATGACGGACGCCTCTGTAGCAGCCGATCTCAATGAGTCTCTTGATATCAAAAGCGATATCACGTCTGAGGTCACCCTCTACACGGCAGTTGTGGTCAATGTACTCTCTGAGCTTGGAGATATCTTCCTCGGTCAGGTCTCTGACGCGGGTATCCGGATCAATTCCTGTTGCTGCGAGGATATCGTTAGAAGTCTTGCGGCCGATACCGAAAATATAAGTAAGGCCGATCTCCACTCTTTTATCTCTGGGTAAATCTACACCTGAAATACGTGCCATTCTCTTAGCACCTCCATCTTGATAATTACGTCTTAGCCCTGACGCTGTTTATGCTTCGGGTTCTCACAGATAACCATGATTTTGCCCTTGCGCTTGATGATCTTGCACTTTTCGCAGATTTTCTTTACTGAAGGTCTGACTTTCATCTTGTTATCCTTCCTTTCGTTAAAAGCCTGATGATTACTTACTGCGCCATGTAATGCGTCCCTTCGTCAGATCATAGGGAGACATTTCCAGCTTCACCTTATCACCGGGCAGAATACGAATGAAATTCATTCTCAGCTTGCCCGAGATATGCGCCAGGATCACATGGCCGTTGGGAAGCTCCACATTGAACTGTGCGTTCGGCAGAGCCTCTTTGACAACGCCTTCTACCTCAATTACATCCTGCTTTGACATTAGATAACCTCCTTAGGAAGAGCTGCTCGTTCGCTGAATGCGGCGAGTATTTGTCGAATTTCGCTGTCGGAGTCAAGCTGTTCTTGTGTCAGCACCGTTTTGGCGGGTGCCAGATGCAGCAGCTTTTTCATTTTGGGATGTTCTCTGGTACGGTTCTGTGCATTGACAAGCGCCGCACAATCACCGCAAAGTGCCAGCACCGCATAGAAGCGGCCTTTATCATGTCCCTTTTTACTCCGGACGATCATACCTTTTACGAACTGCATAATCCACCTCAGTCCGGCGATGTCAGAATTACCGGCCCGTTCGAGGTGATGGCGATCGTATGCTCAAAATGAGCCGAAAGCAATCCGTCGGCGGTAACTGTTGTCCATTTGTCTTTTAATACCCGTACACGGGGCGTTCCCTGATTGATCATCGGTTCAATGGCGATGACCATACCCGGGCGCAGCCGCAGCCCGTGTCCCGGTATGCCGTAATTGGGTACGCTGGGGTCTTCATGCAGCTTCGCACCTACTCCGTGGCCGACGAAATCTCTTACCACCGAGTAACTGCGTGCTTCGGCATATTGCTGGACCGCATGACCGATGTCACCGATCCGGTTGCCCGCAACCGCTTGGGCGATGCCCTCAAAAAGAGCTTCTCTGGTCGCATCCATGAGTGCCTGTGCCTCTTTGGACACATCACCGCAGGCAAACGTCCAGGCGTTATCGCCGTGATATCCTTCCAGACAGGCGCCAACGTCAATGCTGACGATATCGCCGTTCTGAAGAATCTGCGCTTTGCTGGGTATGCCGTGAATGACTACATGATTAACAGAAATGCACGCACTGGCCGGAAAACCGCCGTAACCGAGGAAGGAGGGGGTAGCCCCCTGCTTCTCGATATACTGACGGATCAGCGTGTCGAGTTCATAGGTGGAAACACCCGGCTCGACCGCTTTTCCTGCTAATTGCAGCGCTCTTTGGGAAATACGTCCCGCCGCCCGCATTTTTGCGATTTCCGGGACGGTTTTCAGTATTACCATTGATTAAGCCTCAAGCGCCTTGAGGATCAAAGCGGTTGTCTGCTCAATGGTATCCTGACCTTCTACGATAGAGAGCTTACCCTGCTGATCGTAGTAGTCCTTCAGAGGCTCGGTTTCCTTGTGGTAAACCTCAAGGCGGGCATTTACTGTATCAGGATGGTCATCCTTACGCTGAACAAGGGCGCCTGCACACTTGTCGCAAACACCTTCTACCGCAGGCTTCTTGTATTCCATGTGGTAGCTGGCGCCGCACTTCTCGCAAACACGGCGTCCGGACATTCTTCTGACAATCGCTTCGTCCTTGACTTCGATGTCAATGACCTTGTTGATAACGATGCCCATTTTGTCCAGAGCCTCGGCCTGAGGAATGGTTCTGGGGAAACCATCAAGGATAAAGCCGTTCTGGCAGTCATCCTTTGCCAAACGCTCCTTGATGATGCCGATAACGACTTCATCGGGAACGAGCTGACCGGCTTCCATAAAGCTCTTTGCTTTCAGACCCATTTCTGTACCGGTTTTCAGCGCTTCACGAATAATATTGCCGGTGGAAATAGTGGGAATCTGCAGCTTATCGCAGATCACTTCTGCCTGTGTGCCTTTGCCGGCACCGGGTGCTCCAAGTAAGATGATATTCATAGGGGTTGCTCCTTTCGTATTAAGATACTTAGTCGAGGAATCCCTTATAATGACGCATCATCATCTGAGATTCAAGCTGTTTCATTGTGTCAAGTGCAACACCAACCAGGATGATTACGGAAGTACCGCCCATCATCAAGCCTCTCATATTGGTGAGGTTGGAATAGATCAGCGGAACAATCGCAATGAATGCTAAGAAGAGTGCACCGATAAGCGTGATTTTGGAAAGAATCTTTGCGATATAGTCGGTAGTGGGTTTACCGGGACGGATACCTCTGATGGTACCGTTGTTCTGACGCAGGTTGTTGCTCATTTCGATCGGATTGTACTGAATCGTTACATAGAAGTAAGCAAAACCGATAATCAGGACAAAATACAGGCCGATATAGACCCAGCCGCCCATCGTGAAGAGGTTGAAGAAGCCTCTCCAGAAGTCGTTCACGTTCTGCTCACCAATGAAGAGGAGAATCGTGGACGGGATGGAAAGAATAGAGCTGGCAAAGATGATCGGCATAACACCCGAAAGGCCAACCTTGATCGGCAGATAGGTGCTCTGGCCGCCATACATCTTACGGCCAACAACACGCTTCGCATACTGTACGGGAATGCGGCGCTCGGCATCGTTCATGAAAACGATGACCCAGATAATCACGAGGAAGAGCAGAATGAAGATGATCGGGAAGATGATCTTCAGGGTATCGCCGGCCAGACCAGCCTGGAAGGTTTCCCAGAGCGTAGCCATTGTTACGGGCAGTCTGGCGATAATGCCGATGAAGAGCAGGATCGAGATACCGTTGCCGACACCCTTCTGGTTGATCTGTTCGCCGAGCCACATCATCAGGGCTGTACCGGCGGTAAATACCAGAATAATGGTGATACAGGTAAAGACGCATTCAAAATTCCAGCCTCTGTACTCTGCAATATTGGAACGATAGAGCCAGATGTAATAGGCAGTACCCTGAATGATACCGAGCAATACGGTAACATAGCGGGTAATGGTGGCGATCTTCTTACGGCCTTCCGTACCTTCCTTCGTCAGACGCTCCAGCGGAGGAATGGCGACGGAAAGCAGCTGCATGATAATCGAAGAGTTGATGTACGGGGTAACGGACATTGCGAACAGCGTCGCATTAGAGAACGCACCGCCGGAGAACAGGTCGAAGTAGGCCAGCATACTTTCACCGCTTGAAAGACCTGCCGTCAGTGCCTTCAGTGCCGTAACATCCAGAAACGGTACCGGAATAACGGAACCGATTCTGAATATGAAAACGATAAACAGAGTGAAGAGCATCTTCTTACGAAGATCGGGGATTTTCCAGGCATTAGCGATTGTTTTAAACAAATCAAACCACCTCAGCCTTTCCTCCCGCAGCTTCAATCTTCTGCTTTGCAGCCGCAGAGTAGGCTGCAACCTTTACGGTGAGTTTCTTATTGAGCGTACCGTTGCTCAGGATCTTCACACCGTCATAAGCTGCTTTGATGATCCCTTTTTCGATGAGAGCTTCTGTGGTAACTTCCGCACCCTCCTCAAACGCATTCAGAGCGGAAACGTTGATAGCAACGATCGTCTTAGCGAAGATATTGTTGAAGCCTCTCTTCGGGATTCTTCTCTGAAGGGGCATCTGACCGCCTTCAAAGCCGGGACGGATGCTGCCGCCGGAACGAGCCTTCTGACCCTTATGTCCCTTGCCGGCTGTTTTGCCCCAACCGGAACCGTGACCACGGCCGATTCTCTTGGATGCCTTTTTTGCACCTTCAGCAGGTGAAAGTTCGTGCAAATTCATTTCGTGCACCTCCTTGCTTATGCTTCAGTAACCTCTACAAGGTGTCTGATGGTATTGATCTTGCCCTGTGTCTGGACATTGTCGGGCTGAACAGTGCTCTTGCCCGGCTTTGTCAGGCCGAGTGAATTGGCGGTGGCAATCTGGTTCTTCGGTCTTCCAATTAAGCTCTTCTTCAGAGTAATCTTAAGCTGTGCCATGTTTGCTACCTCCTAATTACAGAATTTCCTTGGCAGACTTGCTGCGGACAGCCGCAACCTCATCTGCTGTTCTCAGGCTCTCCAGACCTGCGAGGGTAGCTCTTACTACGTTGCAGGGATTATTGGAGCGAAGCGCCTTGGTTCTGATATCCTTGATACCAACGGCTTCGATAACCGCACGAACCGGACCGCCGGCGATAACACCGGTACCGGGAGCAGCGGGCTTCATCAGTACCTTACCGGCACCGAACTCACCCATTACCTCATGCGGAATGGTGGTACCCTTCAGAGAGATTCTCTTCAGGTTCTTCTTGGCATCCTCGATACCCTTGCGGATCGCATCCGGTACTTCACCGGCCTTGCCGATACCAAAGCCAACAGTGCCGTTGCCGTCACCGACAACCACGAGAGCTGCAAACTTGAAGATACGGCCGCCCTTTACGGTCTTGGATACACGGTTGATAGCCACTACGTGCTCTTTCAAATCTAAAGTTGTTCCGTCAATGATAGCCAAAGTAGTCTCCTCCTTCTATTAGAACTTGAGGCCGCCCTCACGAGCGCCTTCGGCCAGTTCCTTGACACGGCCGTGGAAAATGTAGCCGCCTCTGTCGAATACGACTTCGGTGATGCCCTTATCGGCGGCTCTCTTAGCGATCAGTTGGCCTACCTTGCGTGCAGCGTCCTTATTTCCGCCGTAAACATCAATTTCCTTATCCAGCGTCGAAGCAGAGCAAAGAGTAACACCCTTCACATCATCGATGAGCTGTGCGTAGATGTTGTTGGTGGAGCGAAAGACATTCAGACGAGGACACTCGGCTGTACCGCTGATCTTGCTGCGGACTCTCTTGTGACGTTTCAGTCTGGCCTTCTTTGTATCAGGCTTTTTTACCATAGCTTTCTCACTCCTTCATTACTTCTTACCCTTGCCGGCTTTACCTTCCTTGCGGCGGATAACTTCATTGACATACTTGATTCCCTTGCCCTTATACGGCTCCGGAGGACGTTTCTCTCTTACCTCTGCGGCAAACTGACCAACCTTCTGCTTGTCAATACCACGGATAATGATTTTGTTCGGTGT
>ONYQ01000109.1 GCA_900322145.1 uncultured Eubacteriales bacterium | reverse complement strand
ATGACAACCGGTTTATTGTAGGCAATCGCACGGTCAAGAATATACTTGATACCCAAAAGAAAATCGGAAGATTCGTATAAATTAGGGTTATCCGGCGACAGCAGATAACGCCGGATATAAAAATTCCTTGCTCGCCGCAGTTTCACGGCGATAATCTCCGCTTTAGGAGCGGCACCGATGTAATTACCGCTTTCATTGGCAGCCGCCACAGAAGCCAAAAAGGTACCGTGACCATCCTCGTCAATTTGCGGGACAATGCTTTGCGGATTATCGCTTTCCAATGCCTGATTGATGGCGGCATTGTCAAAATCTGCACCAAAATACAGGTCATTGCTGCGGGGACCGTCCATTGTCTGATCCCAGATGTTGAGAATCTTGCTGCTGCCGTCCTCAAAACGGAAAATATCCTTCGTGTAGTCTATACCGGTATCAACAATCCCGACAATAACTCCTCGTCCCGACAAATTCAGAAACGGCTGGTTGAGTACCTGTGTAATGCCGCTGCGGTCATTGCCGATACTATCCAGCGGTGACAGAATTTTGGGATAGAACGACAAAAAATCGCTCCCTAAATCAATCAGCAAGCCCTGTATATATTTTTCGTTGGTATAGACGATGATGTAATTATTCGCTAATTCCGTTCCGAAATGCAGATACGGCTTATCCTTGGCATACGCCTGAAAGCGTGGCGTATTGATGACCTGAAAATCCACTGTTGTCGGCAGTTTCACATACTCCTCCAGCGGCAGTCTGTCCTCTTCCTCCATACACTCCTCCTTCATGTTGGGACGCTGTCCCAAACCCTGCTGAGGGGCTGCTCGCCCCTCAGACTCCCCCGGCAGGGACGCAGTCCCTGCACCCTTCGTTATATGAAAAGTCAACAGCATGAGTTCGATGACAAATGAAAACGTACATCATAGCTGCTCTCTTTGAGGTGGCACGAAAAACAGCAGTTTGTATGAATTTTCCTTCAAAGAGAGAAAAAACTTTCCGCTTGCCATCATTGTACATTGCACATTGTACATTGTACATTTCATATGGCGTATTGCTGCATGAGTTGGAGCGTATTGTCAAGGCAAAGGCGGCCATATCCGAAAGTGGGGTTCGGATAGCGCAAGCCGACACTGCGGTTAGCGCCCCAGCGTAAATAGGCACGGAGCCTTTCACCGTAGAAAAACGGAGCGTTGCCGTTGACAATCGCCCATTCCATCATCAGCAGCGCAGAACCGGTGACAAAAGGAGCTGCAAAGCTGGTACCGGTAAAAGCATCATAACCGCCGCCGGTTCTCGGCGCTAAAATATTCACGGCAGGGGCGGCAATATCCGGCAGACCGTCAGGGTCATTGACACGGCCGACACCCGAAAACGGTGCAATACTGCCGATACGGTCATTGTATCCTGCCACACGGATAACCTTTCGGGCAGTTGCCGGCAAGGTTATGGTATTATTGACCGTAGGACGGGAAAAGTAGGTTTTGGCGGTCACTTCTTCCAATGTCGGCAGCCATACGGTAAACGTACCGTTGACAATACGGGTCGGCAGAATCCGCAGCAGCCAGGCACCGGGCGCAATCGTACCGCTTTGTGCCTGTACATTGATGAAAATTTCCTGTCGGACGGAATAACGGGTAGGCTGTTCATAGAGAATGGTAATGAGCAGATTGCCCAGACGAATCTGCTTGCGCCTGTCCTCTAAGGTGACGACACCAGCGGAAGTACCATTCGGCAGAATCAATTCAACCGCAAAGCTGTCAGCAAAATCTTTCCATAGGGTCAGGTAGAAGGTTTCGATACCGGAGGCGGTGAAAAAGGCGATTTCGGCAGGATTGTCCGAAGTAATGCGGCCTTCATAATGATGACCGGCGGCACCCTCGTTGCCGGTAGGAATAATCATGGCACTTTTCCATTCACTGCTCATAGCGGTGAGATATTCTTCAAAGAGGGATTGTCCGTCATGAGCGCCGTTATTCATGCCAAAACTGAGGTTAATGGCTACCGGACGGCCAAGCATTCTTGCCTTATCGGTCACATACTTAACCGCCCGCATAATCTCCGTACTTTGGGCAAAGGTATCGTTGCCTTTCTGACCGACCTTGACTATCAGCAGTTCACAAAGAGGCGCTGCACCACGATTTTCTCCGGCAGAGGCCTGACCGTTACCGGCGGCAATGCCTGCTACGGCGGTACCGTGACCGAGATTATCCCGTGACGGTACTACTGTAAAAGGTCGGGGACTATCAAGGGCTTCGTTGAGTTGTTCACGGTTATATTCGGTTCCTTCTAAAAAGCCGTCCGGCGGATTCCCTTCAATGGTCTGATCCCATAGAGCGATGATACGGGTAGAGCCGTCCTCGCTGCGGAAGTCAACGTGGGTATAATCAATGCCGGAGTCAATAATGGCGGCAATGGTACCTTTGCCAAGCAGATGAAAGGAATTTTTTTCCTGTACGGATGTAATACAGGAGGAAGTGAGCTGGTAGTTGAGCTTGATATACAATCGTTTGGATAATTCTATGTCCTCGATTTCGGTAAAACCGTACAGTTCGGGCAGACGACTTTCTTCTATGCTCACGATCGCATATTGATGCGAAAGCAATTCCGCCTGTGCGCCGATACGTTCCACCGCCTGTATAATATCACCGTTGTATTTCACAATAACCTCCACCCTATCCCCTCCTTTGCGGGTCATCCTATAGTTATGAAAAACCAACAGAAAAAATGACACATGGATTTTTGTCGAAATTTTCCTGCAAAAACGCTATTTTTGTCTGTTTTGCATATAATTCAAAAAATAAAGCACCGTATATTTGTTTGTTCAAGCACCGTTTCCAAATTTCATCCCAAAATAATAGTTGTTTTGCCGAAAGCCATTCCGCTTTTTACCATTTTATGTTTGTTATCAACAAAATAGGATACCATTTTTTCCTCTCACTCCCTGCTGTCTGACCGTAAATACGCCAAAAATCCGTCTATTTCAAGCGTTTTTCCAATTCAGGCACAATAAAATCGAAGGAATCCCCTTGATTTTTCGGAAAAAACATAGTATAATACACGTAGTGAAATACGAAATGCGTGTTTCCAACATATATTTTTAGGAGGATATACTACAATGAGAAAGTCAAAGATTCTTGGTATTGCTCTCGCAGCTGCTCTGGTTTCTTCTTTTGCTGCCGTAAGCGTTAGCGCTGTTACTGAGGCCAGCGAACTGAAGGATCATGTTGTTGGTATCACCGGTTCTTTCTGCAGCTGGGGTACTGACCCGGCTACTGCTGCTGCTATTCCTGATGTCGTTATGACTGATGATGATGGCGACGGCGTTTATGAGGCTGACATCGTTATCGAGAACGTAACCGAAAACATGATCCAGGAGCAGGAGACCGATCTGGGTCCTGACAACGGCGGTAAAGTTAAGACCGGCAAAAAGGGTATCTGCTTCAAAGTTCGTCTGGATCAGGCTTGGGGCGCTGACAGCAACTGGGGTCTGTATGAGCCTGCTTTCGCCCGTACACTGGACAGCCAGACCCAGTGCTGTGTTGAGTGTGAAGTTGGCGACAGCCTGACTATCCATGTAAAGTTCGACCCGACCACCGTTGATGCTCAGGAAGGCCACAAGGATGGCGACTACATTGAGCTGGGTTCTGGCGACGAAGTTTATGTATGGCCTGTAACTTACACCTATGAGAAGGGTGGCGCTGCTCAGACATCTGAGGAAGCATCTGAAGAAGCTTCCGAAGAAGTTTCCGAAGAAGCATCTGAAGAGGCTTCCGAAGAAGTATCCGAAGAAGTTTCTGAAGAAGTTTCTCAGGAGTCTGTTGATACTGCCACTTCCACTGTAACTAAGGATGGCGACGCTACAACTGGTCCTGCTACCGATAAGGACGGCAATGCTTCCACCGTTGCTACTGGCGACACTACTTCTGCTATCGCTCTCGTAGCTGTTGTTATTGCTTCTCTGGGTGCTGCTGTTGTTATGACAAAGAAGGCTTCTAAGGAGTAATTCCAAGAGAACCCCCTAAAGGGTAAACCTTAAAAAAATCTAACGGTTTTTAGCCGCTCACTTCGGTGGGCGGCTTTTTTCATGCCTTCTTTTTCTGTTCCGGAAACTTGTTCGATTGACTTAAGAATATTTTTGCGGTAATATAAGATAAACGCACTTGATCGGAAAGGCAGGCACACAGGATATGGAAAAGAAACAGAAACCGGAAGAACAGAAGAACATACAGGCAGCCATACCGCTGAATTCCTTACCGTTGTCAGCGAACAGACCGTGTACTTTGGACACAAAACTGTCCGTTCTTTCACTAACAAAAGCCGTAGAACTGTTTGAAACAGCAAATCGGCCGGGGCAGTTATCTCAACCGAAAGAAAAAGCTTCTGTCATTGCCAGACTCATACATGACAGTTTAACAGGGGAAAATGTACCGGAACCTGTTTTTCTGTGCAATGCCATGCAATGGGAAACCGCCATGCCAACGGATAAAAAGACAATGGTGCCGCAGGAAGCCTTTCTGTTGGTCTATATTGAAAAGGACAGTGACCGTAAACAAGCATGGACACAGATCGGTCATACCATTCTCAATGCCCGTCAGCCCTGTCAGATACGCCGTTTTCACGCACATGATACCGTCGGGGACTGGCTGTATGCGGTAAAACAAAGCGCTTTTATCCTCACGGATGACTATTACGGCGTGTGCTTTGCTTTGATTTTTAACAAACCCTTTGCTTTTATAGAATCGGTCAACGATCCTGCCGTTAACCCCGTGAAGGAATTATTATTATCTTTGCAGTCAGAAGAACGCATCGTTTATACAGAGGATGATTTCCGAAAAAAGGAATACCTTTTCCGTATGCCCATTCGTTATCATCGGGTCAGCCGACTGCTATCAGAACGCAAGAAAGAGTGCCTTGACTGGCTGGAAAAACAGTTATCCGCAATAGAAAAGGAGAAACCTTAATGGGACAAATCAGATATAAGCTTCAGAATATTCTGTTAGAATACAGTCGTCTGCCGGAAGAATGCCGCCCTATGCTGTATCGTGGGGATACCTTCGGATATGATAAACTTCTTTCGGCGCATACTCTCCGCCCCGGTCAGACAGCAGATTTTCTGACCTATTTCAATGCCTGCTCTGCGGCAAAATGGTACCGCTGTACGGTCATTGACAATCTTTCATTGACACTGACCTGTCAGGGAGATTTCCGTGTGCAGTTGTTCGGCGGTGCTATGGACGGCGGCACTGTCGAGAAAGAATATACCGAAACCATCGAATATCACTTATGCGACAAAACAACGGTTTCCCTATCGGTACCGGCACATCTCCGCAATATGGTAGTGGGATTTCGTCTGACAATACCGGATGCCGATACCACGACAGAAGAAAAGTCTCTTCTCCCCTTTCGTTTATATGAAGGCAGTTGGACCACACTGATTGACAATCACCTTGTACGGGATGTCCGTATTGCATTAACAGCCGTTACGTTTCATCGGGAAGTTTCCATCACGCATACCATGTCCCTGCTGGAACGGGAACTATTCTATGCAGATGAACCCGCCGGACAGCATATCCGGATGCGTGTGATTGATAACGGCAATACCGGAGCAGGTGCCAGG
>ONYQ01000035.1 GCA_900322145.1 uncultured Eubacteriales bacterium | reverse complement strand
ACAAGAACCTGCTTGTTATCATATTGGGTATTCTTATCTTCCATCGTGCTGTAAACGGCAAAATCCAGACAGAATGACCTGTCCCAATCGCTGCGTTCATCCTTGACTTCGGGCGGCTTGGTGACGGCATCCATCATACCGGCAACGGTGAAAGCCGCCATGATACATATTATCTGAGAAACAATGATGAACAGGAACAGAAAGGGCTTGTGTCGCATCAATTCCCTGATATTCAGGAAAATCAGCTTGATCCGCATCAGCAATCACTCCTTTACATACCTTTTATAGCGGTGACAGGTGAGGATGAACGGATAATATGATACGGCAGAATCATCGCCAGCAGATACATGATTATGATTTCTGCTATACTTATCAGAAGATTGTTCCACCCGTAAACCGCACCCATGATGTAATTCATATTCATCAGCTTCATGATTCCTATTCCTGCCACCGTCAGCAGGACAGAAGCCGTAAACAGTAAAGACAAATAGGCAAGAATGATGTTGGTGCAGTCCTTATGACGGCAGCCGCACAGAAAGAATATACCGAAATTTTTTCGTTGTCGGATGGTTGCTATGGATACCGAACCAATCAATCCGGCCAACACGACCACTACTGCCGCTAATATGATGGGCAGCATTTTGGTGTAAATGTCCTGCAAGGCTTTTTCACTGGCCTGTGCAACCGTTTGGAAATTTTCCTCGCTGTCGTCACCGTCCATACGGCGTATGACACCAAATCTTTTCAGAAATTGGTTATTGGCTTTACAATCCTCCTCGCTGACGGAATGACCGTAGGTAATGAACAGGATATTTTCCATCAAAGCATTGTCACTTCTGCCAAGTATATTTCCGTCTGCTATGGCAAAAGGTGCTCGCTGACTCACATTCCTGTCAAAGACTTCATAGTAATCAAAAATGTTCATGTTTCTTTTTTCCATAATGTTCCGGAAGTTGCCGGGCGGAATATAGGTGCTGTCGGTCAGAATACCCACGACTTTTATTTTTCCTTCCGGTGTGTCATATACCCGATTCAGTTCTGCATCTGTTCCGCCGGAAATGACAACCTCCACGGCACCGTCTGTTGTTTTTTCGGAGGATGCCCACCGACCGGCTGACAGCGGCATACGGAGTTTTTCAAATACATCGTGGTCAATGCAGTAACAGAATACGCTGTAAGCGTTGTCACCGGCCATGACCGAATGCAGTGCGGCAGAGTCCAGACCCAGCCGTTTGGTACAGCGTATCTGTACATGGTCGCCTTTGAGGTGAGAACGAATCAAGTCAAACAACTCGTCATAGTCAAGATTCCCGTTATGCCTGTCTGTTATTGCTCGGATATCGTCATCATCGGCTATTTCAAGAATTTCTTTATTTTCCAGCATCAGGACAACGCCTTGTTCCGCAAGAATATCCCGATAGGGCGCATAAAGCATCTGACGGCTGTTATAGGCGGCGATAACGGCATTTGTCAGAATCAGCATGGCGGTTACTTCCAGTATAATCAAAAGGTTAAACCAAGGCTTATAGAGGATAATATGGAAAGCTAATTTTATGTAGCGCATTATTCTCCTCCTTTCGTCCGGTCATGGATAGATTGCCTGATTGTCGGAATGATATTGACGGTCATAATGATAAGTCCTGTAACGAGATAAATACCAAAGAGCATGAGATAAATACGGGGTGTAAAGAATTCTGCAAAGGTAGGATAGATAGCCGTAATGGGTTCTGTCAATACAAAATGGAACAGGAGCCATCCCAGCCCAAAGGAAACAAGCAGTGTCAGCCCTATTTCCGCTGTGCAGAGGGCAAATATCCTGCTTCTGCCGGCACCGCAGACGGAAAATATGGCAAGGGCTTTTTTTCTGGATGCCATGACATAGGTATAAAGTCTTGCGACATTCAATATCACCACCGCAATGATGATAAACGAAAGCACATACACCATATGATTGAATTGTTTCTCCATGAGCGGAGGCGGCTGCGGTTCTTCTATATAGGGAGATAGTTCTCCGAAAGCATCTTGTATCGCCTTGCTGACTTTGGCAATACCGGCTTGATTGGTTTCACTTTTTACAGTAAAAGTAACATAATTGATGATAAACGAATCATCGGCGGCCTCCGGATTGATGGTAAGAGCCGTTGCAATATTCCATGCATCTCCATTTTCTATATGGGATACGATGTATTCCGTATGACCGACGGTTACGGTGTCACCGACGGAAAGTTTCTGAAACGGCGATTCATAATACGGATTTCTGCGCAGGGATATCTGATGGCTTTTTCCGTACAAATAAGGACGGTTTTTTTTCAGCCATTCGTTATCATGCTTTTCGGCTCTGAAGTGAACGGAAACAAGACCGTCCTCTTCTATATATCCGCCGAAATGTATAGAAGCCAACTCGTTCTGACAGGATTCCCGGACCGTATTGATTTTTTCTTTCATGTTACCGTAAGTCAGGAACGGCGGACTTTTGGCACTTAACAGAAAGTTCGATTCATAGATGTCATTTTCCGAAGGCGTATTCCGGATGGATTGACGTATTTTCTCCGCTTCTTCATTATCCTCTCCGACATACAGAAATTTCTTTTGTTTGATATCAAACAGGCTCACACCATTTTTTTGCTCTGTCTTGTTCTCTGTGTTTCTGTTAAATTCCAGAAAAAAAGACAGCGAACTGTATCCTCTTTTGTCCTCCGGCACAGGTGTAACGGCATCGACCATGCCGGCAACAGCCAGCGCAGAAACGACACATACCACCTGCGACAGAATCATAAAGAAAAACAGTACCGGCTTTGTGCGGATAAAGCTTTTAAGATTTCTGAAAACCAGTAACAGCCACATGATATTCATTTTCCTTTCCTGTCATTTGATGGTATCATTATACCCTGAAAAATCAGCGTGTCCGCCGGAATGTAAAAAACTAATGTTTTTTTGTAAAAAATTAACATAGACCGTTCTTTATTGTTTTATGATAGTATGGTATAATGATATCGTAAACTATGGTAAGCGGGTGAAAACATGAACTGCAAAATTGCCGTATGCGATGATGAGCCGGTGATCTGCAAAACGATTTATACGATGATTACCGCCCTGTCGGATAAAACGGGTATCCGCTTTGAAATCGACTGCTTTACCTCCGGCGAAGAATTGTGCCGTGAAATGGAGGGCACCGCCTACGATCTTATTTTTCTGGATATTGAGTTTCCGGAAATGAATGGGGTAGAAGTGGGAAAACATATCCGTGATGTTCTGAATAATGAGTCTGTTCAGATCGTTTATATCTCATCAAAGCAGCAGTATGCGATGGCACTGTTTGAAATACGGCCGATGAATTTTCTCATCAAGCCCATTACACAGGATAAACTCAGGGAAATAATGGACAAGTTTGTCAAGCTGAATGCAATGGATGCCGGCCTTTTCCGTTTCAGAATGGGAAAGGAACACTTAAAGCTGCCGGTTTCGGAGATCATATATTTCAGCAGCAGCGGAAGAACCGTGACGCTGTATACGGCTGCAAAGAATTACACGTTTTACGGTTCTCTGGATGAAATCGATAATGAATTAAAAAACGGGCAGTTTTTGTATATCCATAAATCTTTTCTGGTCAACTATCAATATATCCGGCATTATGAATATGAACAAGTAACGCTGCTGGACGGTACGGTGCTTCCTGTCAGTCAGCCAAGACGTAAGCAGATCAGAAGACGGATACTCGAAATGGAGGAATGATAATGGGAATCGTTCTGAATATTGTCTTGCTGCTTCTTATCAATATCATAAACACTTATATTGCTTCACTGTTTCTGAATTTCTTTTTTGTCGGTGGAATTAAAAAGCGGAGAGTTTCTTATGTACTCTGTGCCGAATACTGCGTGCTGTCATGCCTGAAAGCCTTCTTTGTAACGGCTGTCATACCCGATATGCTTCTGTCGTTGCTGCTGATATCCATGCTGACGCTATGCTATAAGGCAAGAATTGCCGACAGGATGCTGGCCGTTGTTTCTGCGGCATCATTTTTTCTGATATGCGAAATATTCATCAAAGCGATGACAGGAATAGACCGGATAACGCCGCATCATCTTGCAGATTACATATACTATGGAACAAAGACCGCCCTGTTGGCCTGTATCATCCAATACTCCTTCGTGCAGGTTATCAGCCGTTTCAGGAACCTCCATAAAAAGGTCAAAACGCCCAAAGGCTTTTTAGTGATAACTATAGCTGTACCGATTGTATCAGTTTGTCTGGAAGTTTTGCTTTTGCTGCAGAAAGACGTGTCAGACGTGATCTATTACGTTCTGCTGATATGCGTAATACTTCTGAACTTCACCGCCTCCTATCTGTACGATTTCATTGCCAATTTGTTCAGAGAAAAGGCACGTTCCGCCGCAGCCGAGCAGAAGAGCGTGTATTATCGTCAGGAGGCCGAACTTATGCAGAGAAGTTCCAGAGAGATACAGGAACTTCGACACGATATGAAGAACCACCTGTTGGCAATTTCCGAACTGGCGAGAACGCAGGATAATGCACAGATCACTGATTATACCGATAAACTTTTAGACAAGATGATGCCCCAAACGGAATACAGCCGGACAGGCATGATACCGGTTGACAGCATTATCAATTATAAACTGTCACAGGCTGAACAAGCAGGTATCAGGGTATCATCCGATATTGCCGTGCCGGAGGAAATCAGAATCGAGGCGGATGACCTTGTTACCGTCATCGGTAATCTTCTTGATAATGCGGTCGAAGCAGTGTCTAAAAGAAAAGATGACAAGTACATTTCTCTCAGCATGAAATTTCAGAAGGGAAGCCTGCTGATAACGCTGAAAAATAGTTTTGACGGTATATTGAAAATGAAGAACGACCGATACCTGACAACAAAGAACGATCCAAAACAGCATGGTATCGGCCTGCAAAGCATTGAAACAGTCATACGAAAGTATAACGGTGAAATGATAGCAAACCACAGCGATTCGGAATTCGTCACGAAAATAATAATGATAGTATAAAACTATAAATGCCCGAATTGCAATAGCAAGTTGAACCAATTTTTGATTCTCGCCAACTCTCCCACATGAACTATCTTGTATCCGAAACGATGCAACAAATAAAGCCGCCACAACATCAGACTGTGGCGGCTTTATTCTATGTATGACCGGAAATTTAATGGCGTTTGGATTTTGCGGCTTTCTTAGCCTGTTTCTCTTTTTTGGCGCTGTCTTTTTTCATCTGGGACAATTGTTTGGCTCTGCGTTTTAAATCGACCTTTGTTTGCTGCATATTATTGGATTTTTTCTGATTACAAAGTTTACAAAGACACTGCAGATTTTCGGCACTATCAGTACCGCCCTTTGACCTTGGAATGATATGGTCTATCTGTATATCCCCCTTGCGGAAGTTCTTGCCGCAGTGAACACATTGATACCATCCATGATGAGAAACTGCTGTTGTCAGGCCAACACTTCTGCTCAGTTTATAACTGCTCTTTTTAGGCGCTTTCTTCTTTTTGAAAAGGCCAAACAATGCCATATTCATTCATCCCCTTTAACGGTCCGTTATTTTTCCTGTCCTATCACTAACCGCTGACCATCGCTTCCAGATAGGTATATTTCGTCAGCGGCCAGTTGACTGCCTCTTCAAAAAAATCGTTCAGTCCGATATAAGTTTCTACCCGCTGTGCCTGCTCATAAGGCACCATTTCTATACACAGTGCCGGGCGATGATAGGTATAACGAAACCAATTTTCCAGACCACCGCTATAAATAGTGACATCTGATGATACCCCAAAGTAACGGTAACCGCACCGTTCTGTAATGGCATCCCGCAAACGGCTGTCGCCTTCAATGGGTCCGTTCATTTCGTCACGCCAGTAAATGCCGTTGCCGACTATGTGCATATCCAACAGCCAGGCAAAATTTTCTTCGGCACACAACGACATAATTGCCTGTGTTTCTTTTTCACTGCCGGCCCGAGCGCCTGCATATTTTTCGTCACCGGGTACAGTCGTTTGATGTGTATATTGATTTTCCCAGTTATACGGAAAATTCCGATTCAAATTAACGCCGTTGCCGTTCAGCTTGTATTCATCCGGACGGAAATCCTGCCCATATACTAACGGCTGCGCACCGTTGACGGCAATTCCCGTACCGTCAGGATTGCACATCGGCACAAAATAAAGGGTATATTCCTGCAGCAGCTGCCGGACGTTATATTCTCCATACCATTCATTGTTCTGATACGCTTCCGCCAACTCTTCTATACAGCGCATGGAAAAACTGCTCGTGATATGTTCACGGGCATGAATACCGGAAACAATACATCCCTTTTTACGACCATGACCAAGTGTTACACAAAAAATCAAACGTCCCTGCGTACTAAGACCTATCGCATATTGCGTAATCAAGCCGGAATAGCGCCGACAAAGCTGTTCAATGTCCTTCTGTATCCTGTCAGCCGTATACGGTTTATAAGGATTGACAATCGTTTTTCTTACCTGTGGGGCAGTCGATGGTTCTTCCCTGCTTGATTCCTCCATACTGAATTCCGGCACACTTGATTCCGATACGCTCGATACCGGCACACTCGATTCAGGCACACTTGATGCCGGTATGCTTGATGCCGGTACGCTCGATGACGGTATACTTGATGCCGGTATGCTTGATGCCGGCACACTCGATTCAGGTACACTTGATTCCGGTATGCTCGATGCCGATACGCTTGATGCCGGTATGCTCGATGCCGGTACGTTTGATTCCGGTAAGACTGTCTGTATGGAAGCCCTGCTGCTTTCTGTCTGTGTCAGCGGCTGTTGTCCCTGACAGCCTGCCGCTGTCAGCAGCAGTGCCGCCAGAATATATACTGTCCGTTTATTCATCGTATGTTCATCCTCTTAATGGATAAGAAACAGCTATTATACGCCATCGCTTTTCCGTGAAACCAGCAAAAAGCGTTCCTTAAAGGACATCTTATCCAGTGATGCGCCCAGAAATATAAACAGTGCCGCACTCGCCGCACATTGAATGGCATTGGTGGGAATATCCACTAATGCAGCCGCCCAACTGCCATACAGCAGAACAGCCGCCAAATAGTAGCCGCCGATACAAATACCCGCTGCAGGTATTAAGCCGAAAATATTGCGTTTATTAACCAAGGTAAGCTTATTGCGGGAAAAAGCCAGCACTGTCAGGGCTTTGATGATAATGGTCGGCAATACCCACAGCGGATACCCTGCCAGATAATCCGACATACCGGCACCAATAGCACCTGTCAGCATAGCATACGGCCACGGCAGCATAGCCGCTGCCAGATAAATCATACCGTCACCCACATGAATATATCCCTGATGAGTCGGTATGCGTACAAATGATGTCAGCACATACACCATGGCGCTAAAAATGGCTGTCAGCACCAGATAACGGAGATGCTCGCTTCTTTTTGATCTTTCCATTTTTTCCTTCCTCCTATACGATAATATGGGACAGAACTGTCTGTTCAAGTACTCTGCCTGCTTTTATTATATTCTTTCGCCCTGCATTGTCAAGAGAAAACCGTTATACAAAACTCCGATATCCGGTTATCTGCACAGCCTATGGTCAGTCGGATACATCCGCATCCGGCTGAATACAGAAGGTGAAATCCGGATATAACGCCTTCACCTTTTCCTGCAGTGTGTGGAGCAGTTCCTGCTGATCGGATACACCAAAATCTACTACCACATCAAAACGGACAGTTTTTGCGGTCATGTCACAGAAAAAGCCATGCACCTGCAAAACAAACGGTTCGGACAGAACGGCTTCCGTTATTTTTTCACGGATGGTAATGACCTCGTCATTCTGCGTATTATGCGAATAGATACCAACCGCTGTGACGATCACATGATGCCGCTCATATACCTGCTGACTGATATGCCGGCTGACCGTATCAATTTTATCTGCTGTCCAGACATCCGGAACGGCGATATGCACCGACGCCAGCCACCGATCCGGTCCATAGCTTGTCATGACCAGATCATACGCACCCATCACACCCTCTGTTTCACAGACAGTAGCCTTTATGGATGCCGACAAATCACTGTCTGCCCTTTCGCCCAGCAGTTTACTGATGGTTTCCCGAATCATTTCAATACCGGCTTTGATAATAAAACCGGAAATAATCACGCCAAGCCAAGCCTCCAACTGCCAGCCAAAGCACAAAAACAGTATCGCCGCTGCCAGTGTAGAGGCAGAAATAATTGCATCCTGCAGGGCATCCGTACCGGAATTAACCAACGCATCAGAGGCACAGGCTTTACCGGTGCGGCGTACATACAGACCAAGGATAACCTTGACCACCACCGCCGCCCCTACGACAATAAATGTCACAGCGGTATATTCCGGTGTTTCGGGATAAATAATGCTCTTGACCGACTCCATGAGGGATGTCAGACCGGCATACAAAATAATAACGGAAATGACCGCTGCGCTGAGATGTTCATACCGTCCATGTCCGAAGGGATGCTCCTTGTCGGCAGGACGGCCTGCCAATTTAGCGCCGATCACCGTGATAATGGACGACAGTGCATCACTCATATTATTAACGGCATCCAATACGATCGCAATGGAACCGGATAAAGCCCCTACCAATGCTTTGAAGCCTGCCAATATCACATTGGCAATAATGCCGATAATACTGGTTCTGACAATCGTTTTCTGACGATTTATCGTATCCATATCATTCTCCCCACTTATAAAATATTTGCCAACCATATCAAAAAAGCGCCCGATTACTCGGACGCTTAAAAGGATTGATTCAGTTTTTCATGAAGGACTCAATACGCTTCTCCAAACCGTCAGCATCCAGACCAAATTCTGCGAGAAGACCCAGTGCGGGACCGCTATGTCCGAAGGTATCATCAATACCGATCTTTTTAACGGTTACAGGACAATACTCCGCTGTAACGCTGCTGACCGCTTCACCCAGACCACCGATAACATTGTGTTCCTCAATTGTGATGATCTTACCGGTTTCCTGCGCCGCCTTAATGATAATATCCTTATCAAGGGGCTTGATGGTGTGCATATTGATCAGACGGGCATTGATACCCTTGGCTTCGAGTGCATTAACGGCCTTGAGCGCTTCGTTAACAACCAGACCGGTAGCAATAACGGTCACGTCATTACCTTCTTTGAGGGTAATGCCCTTGCCGATCTCAAAGTGATAGTTATCGGGATCATTGAAAGTTTCAATTGCCAGACGACCCAGACGGATATAAACAGGGCCGTTATACGCATAAGCCGCCTTGACAGCCTCGGTCATTTCATAGTGATCGGCAGGATTCAGTACGACCATGCCGGGAATCGTTCTCATCAGCGCTAAATCCTCACAGCACTGATGGGTAGCGCCGTCCTCACCGACAGAAATACCGGCGTGTGAGCCGGCAATCTTGACATTGAGGTGCGGATAGCCGACGGAATTTCTGATCTGCTCATAGGCACGACCAGTGGCAAACATCGCAAAGGATGCTGCAAACGGTACTTTTCCGCAGGAAGCCAGACCGGCTGCGACACCGATCATATTGCCTTCGGAAATACCGCAGTCAAAGAAACGATCGGGATAAGCTTTCTTGAAGATATCTGTTTTGGTGGCAGCCGCTAAGTCTGCATCCAATACCACGATTTCGGGGTGTTCCTTTGCCAGCTCACAAAGAGCCAGACCAAAGCTTTCTCTTGTTGCAATTTTCTTTGTTTCTGCCATGATTATGCCTCCAATGCTTTCAACTTTGCGTTCAGTTCGTCCATAGCCACTTTATATTCTTCCGCATTCGGCGCCTTGCCATGCCAGCCGACCTGATTTTCCATATAAGAAACGCCCTTGCCCTTAATCGTCTTGGCAATAATCACCGTAGGCTTGCCCTTCACGGTTTTAGCCTTATTGAAAGCGGCCTCAATTTCGTCAAAGTTATGACCGTCAATTTTGAGTACCTCAAAGCCGAAGCCCTCAAATTTCTTATCCAGCGGTTCCAGACCGGCTACGTCATTAACAGAGCCGTCAATCTGCAAGCCGTTGAAATCCACGATCAGACACAGGTTATCCAGTTTGTTATGGGCAGCGAACATAGCGGCCTCCCATACCTGACCTTCTTCACATTCACCATCGCCGAGCATCGCATATACACGATAATCCGCCTTGTCATACTTACCGGCTAAAGCCATACCGCAGGCCGCCGATACGCCCTGACCGAGAGAACCTGAACTCATGTCAATACCGGGGGTGTGCTTCATATCCGGATGTCCCTGAAGCATTGCACCGATATGTCTG
The DNA here is from genome assembly GCA_900322145.1 of uncultured Eubacteriales bacterium. GTDB lineage: Bacteria > Bacillota > Clostridia > Oscillospirales > Acutalibacteraceae > UBA1213. Next base: position 2,155 of record ONYQ01000035.1, on the reverse strand, counting down.
AGGGATTTGATCTCCTCGCCGGAGAAATAGCCCTTGAGTGCCAGCGCACCATACAGAGAAGGACAGCAATGACCCTTCGACAGTACAAAACGGTCTCTGTTGGGGTCATCGGGATGAGCTGCATCCACCTTCATCTCTTTGAAATAGAGATAGGTAATGATATCTGCCGCTGACAGTGAACCGCCGGGATGCCCTGATTTCGCATTGAACACACCTTCTATGGTGTACATTCTCACCTTACAGGCATTCTTTTCCATTTCCAAAAGCGCTTGATTTTCCATTCTGACAGTTTCCTCCGTTTCAAATCGTTTTTTTACAGCCGATTTATATCAACACCGCCTTATGATACAAAGGCAATGATAGATGTCCCTTTACTTTCCCTTACTTCTTTTCTTTTTGGTACGTCTGCCGGTACAAATGGTGACGGCAAAAATCACGATGGCCGCTGCGATCAGCCCAATGCCGCACACCAGAAAAACCCAGTCATCGTTGCCGTTCCTGCCTTTCTGTCTGAACAGCTCAAAACTGCCCGTTCCTGCTGCTGCGGCCGACTTCATTTCAAATCGGGAGATTTGCTGAGAGTTCTCGGAGGACTTTCCGTTCTCCGCCGTCAGCGCTGCCATGTCCGATATCGCATCATCGGATATATCCCATACAGCGGTATTCCTCTGCGGTTCATGCAATTCCTGCGTACAGATGTTCCTGACGCAGGATACCGCCGGACAGGAATATTCAACAGGCGGCCCCGCACGAACAGACAAACTGCCTGACAGCAGTACCACACTGATAATGACCGCCGTCAGCGCTATAGACAAAGCGCTTTTTCTCCGCATTGTACCCACCATTCCCTTAAGGAAAAACGTGTTCATTCATCTTCTCTTTTACTAAGTTTATCATACCATAAACCCCCACGGATTGACAACAAGTTTTTTATTTTTTTTGGCTTTTTTAGATTATTTTCCGCCTTTTGACATCTATTATGTTCATTATCACTATATCCCATCGGAAAAAGACAACCTGTTTCTCTCGTTTTCTCACAAAATCCTCTCTTATCGCTGTCAGCCTTGTTTTTTTCCTACCGCAAGGTACACAGGATTTCCTCAAAGCATACACCATCCTGTGCCGGAATGCCCATTTCATCCGACAGGCGAATGGCTTCTCCCACGAAAGAGGAAGCTTTTCGGACAGATTGCGCCAACGGTACCCCATTGACCGCATCCGCCGCCAGAACAGAGGCAAATACATCCCCCGTTCCGGCATGAGGACTGCCGGAAATTTTCTGCCGCAGAAGCTGAGACGTTCCGTCCGGACAACTAATGAAATCTCCGATTTCATCTCCCATATCAAATCCCGTAATGACAATCTGTCTTGCACCAAGCCGATGCAGCCGGTACGCCATTTCCTTTTGTTCCGCTTCGCTGTATGCGCCTTCATGATAGTCCATTCCCGACAGCAAACACGCTTCTGTTACATTAGGCGTAATGATCGTAGACAACGGCAGAAGATGCCGTATTTCGTCACATAACGCCTTATCCACCGTTGTATAGGGATGGCCGTTGTCGCCCATGACCGGATCGACAAGAATCGCCGTATCCTCACCGGAGAACTGATGAATAAATTCCTCTACAATGGCTACCTGCCGTACCGAGCCTAAAAAGCCGGTATAGATACCGTCAAAGTGTAATTGGAGCTGCTGCCATTTCTGATAATACGGCCGCATCCTTTCGGTATAGTCATCGAAAAAAAAGTCCTCATATCCGGTATGGTTCGAAAGAATCGCCGTCGGCAGGGCACAGCACTGCACCTTCATGGCTGAAATAATCGGCACCGACACCATAAGGGAACATCGTCCGAATCCCGAAAAATCATTGATTACCGCAATTTTCTTCTGCTGCTTCTTCGTCATAGCTTTCCCTGTCCTTTTCTTAACTGCCCCTTTTTATTCTGCACCCGAGTATATGCATTATCATAGTACAAAACCCGTACAATGTCAAACAAAAAGTCCGTGCGTGTCATAAAAAACACCCACGGATATTGCCGGTACTGGTATCTGTAGTATTTTCTGAAAATGATACACCCCCACCGGTAAGGGTGAGGGTGTATGGTAGATGGGCGCTGAAATAATCTGTCAGGCTTTCGGTACGGTATTCCAGCC
>ONYQ01000037.1 GCA_900322145.1 uncultured Eubacteriales bacterium | reverse complement strand
TACGCCGGACTGCCCGTTCCGTCCGTTCAGACAGATCCGCTGCCAGCACTAAAAGCCTTGCTTCTCCTTTGTGCATTGCTTCGGCGGCGGCATCAAATCCCATCGCTATTTTTCCTGCCCGTCTTGCTATTCCCAACATTGACAACAGCTTTTCCTTCATAAATGCTTACTTCCTCCATTGATGATAAAATAGCAGCCTTACGACTGTTGCAGCTCCTGTTCCAGACGGTCATACACTTCATCGGGTATCCGGCAGCTAAAGGTCTTTTCCAGTCGTCTGGCCTTTCTCGCCGCCGCAAGACACCCTGCCGACCGGCACACATAAGCGCCCCTGCCGGGCTTTTTGCCCGTCAGGTCCACGCTGATGTCTCCCTTTTGCACGATTTCACCGTTTTCATCCGTGATATCCGGTGCCTTGACGACTCTCACCAGTTCTTTTTTTTCCTTCATTTCGGTACAGCCGACGCATTTCCGCATCGGCATTTTTTTCTGCTTCATCTTCCAGCACCTCTTTTCCCTGTCTGCCGGAAACACCGTTCTGCGGTTTATTCCTCCGCCGCTGCGGCTGTTTCTTCCTCATCCACGGCCGGCTCGGCGGATGCCTCATCCGTCACTGCCTGTTCCGGTTCTTTCGCTTTCACGTCCTCTTCTTCAAAACCGCTTTCGGGACGGATATCAATTTTCCAGCCCGTCAGCTTGGCCGCCAGACGGACATTCTGACCTTTATTGCCGATAGCCAAAGACAACTGACTATCCGGCACCGTCACTTTGCAGGCTCTTTCCTGCTCGGGATCCAGTTCTACGGCAACAACCTCTGCCGGTGACAGTGCCGCCGAAACGAACTTGATCGGATCTTCGCTGTATTCGATAATATCAATTTTTTCTCCGCCCAGTGCCTCTACGATCGCACTGACACGCTGCCCTCTCTGACCGATACAAGCACCGACCGCATCCACGTTTTCATCCTTGCTGAATACGGCAATTTTGGTACGGGAACCGGCTGATTCAAACAATCTTCAGACCAGATCCGGATGGGTACGGGAAATATAGGCCTTCGGCTCCTTGCCGCCCATCTTGATATCAATAATATATACACGGACAGCACTGCCGGGTGTCAGCACCTCGCCGCTGATCTGTTCGTTCTTCGGCAGCACCGCTACCGACTTACCCAAACGCAGGGTAGCATTACCCGTTTTAGGATCAACCTGTTCTACGGTGGCCGTAACGATCTCCTTCAATTTACTCTGATATTCCGCCAGCACCTGTCCCTTTTCACCGTCATGAATTCCCTGACGGATAATGCTTCGGGCGGTCTGTACGGCAATACGTCCCAGATCTTTCGGATCCATCTTGATACCCACCTTATCGCCCGGCATAGCGGAAGGTGTGATTTTTCTTGCCTCTTCCAAAGCAATTTCCTTGTTGGTATCAGTAACCATATCTTCAACAACGACCTTGTTGAGATATACGTCAAAAATACCTTCCTCCGGATTCATGTTGATCAGTACATCCTCATTGCCGCCGTAATTGCTTTTACAAGCCGTGGCAATTGCTTTTTTGATCTGACCAAGCATAAAATCGACCGGAATGCCTCTTTCTTTTTCCATCTGCCTGAGTGCCTCATAGAGTTCCGTATTTCTGTTGTCCTGCGGCTGTTCCGTCTTCTTGCTTCTCATATATTGTCCCTCCGTTATTATAATGAACCGGCGCTGTCCGAAGGCAGCTTGCTGATGCCGGCTCGTGCTGACTCAAAGCTCAAAGTCATCCAATTTAATATATACGGTATCCTTTTTGTTTATCACACTTTCCACGCCGTCCGTCATAACCGTGACGGTATCCTTGTCATGGGCTGTCAGTGTGCCTTTGATATCCCGCTGACCGCTGCTGTCCGGACGTATCAGACGCAGCATCACCTTTGCCCCTAAAAAAGCATCAAAATGCGCCGGCTTGAGCAATTCCCGTTCAATGCCCGGGGAAGAAACCTCTAAAATATAATTCTGCTCGATAGGGTCCAATTCGTCTAATGGCGCATCCACTGCCCGGGTAACATTTTCGCAGTCCTCAATGGTCACGCCGCTGTCCTTGTCAATAAAGATACGCAGATACCACTCCGCACCCTCTTTCAAAAAGCGTACATCCCACAGCGACAGTCCCATACTTTCCACAATCGGCTGTACCAATGCGGTAACGCTCTCTACGGTATTGCCTTTTTTATGCTTCTTGTTTTCCGTCATAATCGCTCCTGTTCTCTGGCAAGGGACAACCGCATTTTTCCTGCCGTTTGTCCCTATTAACGATAAAAGAGCGGGTCGCCCCACTCTTTTGTCAAATAACATATTCTACCTTATAATTTTAGCACACCTTTTCCTGATTTTCAAGTTTTTTTCAAAAATATTTGCCATTTGATGTAAGGTTCCGCTCCGAAACGTCGGGCAGAAACGTCCCAGCGGAACAAAACCGTTCAGGAAAAGCAGGCCGCTAACCGTTCGGCTAATATCGCATGAGAAGCAGCGCCTAAATGTACGCCATCCGCCGGGTCAGCCTTCACGATATCTCCCACGCACAAAAAACGGCATCCGGTTTTTCTGGCCAGTTCCCGATAATTGGCCGGCAACTCCCGTGATTTGCTGACACTGTCGGCATCGAATTTACTGCCCATCTGACCGCTGACGCACGCTGTTTCAAGGGGAGCCGGTGACAGCAGCCATATTGCCGTATCCGACCAGTACATTCTGACCATCGACACCAACAGCGCCATTCCCTCGGTAATCATTGCCGCATCGGCATGAAATTGTGTCTTGCAATCATTCGTTCCCAGCATCATCACCAGATACTCCGGCGGCGGCATCCTACGGAATAATTGTTCCAGCGCTTCACTGCCGTTTCTGTCGGGCGCCGTCTTGTCATCAAAGACGGTAGTACGGCCATTTTTACCCTGTTCTATCACCGTATAGCCTTTTGGCGCTAACAACTCGGACAGCCTTCCTGTCCAACGTGTATGCTCGTCATAGCGGTTTCCCTTTCCGGGAATAAAGCCATAGGTGTTGGAATCTCCAAAGCATACGATTCTTTTCATTTTCTTCTCCTTCTTCCGCCGCTGATTCTGTCCGCTGAAACTTCCCTGATGATTTTTACAGCAGCTTTACACAGATTATCATAGCACAGCCTTGCACAAACGGCAAGCCTTTGACACGATTTTCCCCGGCAAGAAGCATCATTTTCATAAACGGTTTTGCGGGCTTTATCACTTACGCATGACTATATGGGAAGGCGGTTTGAGAGGAAGAGAAGAAATATCCGCCGGATGCATAGAAACGCTTTGCACAAGGCCGACCCCAAGATACAGACAGATGACGGAAGTACCGCCGGCACTAAAAAAAGGCAGCGTTACGCCAATCACCGGCAGAACGCCCAGTACCATGCCGATATTGATTAACACCTGCGTACCGACAAGCGCAAAAAAACCGATTACAATACTGCGTCCGAAGGAATCGGCGGCTCGTGCGGCCATCCGTAAAATTTTCAGCAGCAGCAGCGCTAACAGCACTAAAACCGCCGCACAGCCAAGAAAACCCCATTCTTCACCGGCTACCGTGAAAATAAAATCATTTTCCTGATAGGGAACGACATTCTCCGCCACACGGGGGCCGTTATAATATCCCTTGCCAAACAGACCGCCCGAAGCAATCGACAGCTTGCCCTGATATTGCTGCCAGCCGTATGTACGGAGCATACTGTCATCAGAGGTGAACAATACCAGCAGGCGGTTTTTCTGGTCATTGTTGAATATCCTGAACCATGCTAAGGGAATCGCCGTCAGTATCAAAGTCAACAGAATGATAAAATACCGCAGCGGTACGCCGGCGGCAAAGGACATGATAACCGCTAACAGCGCAAAAATCAAAGCGGCGCCATCATCCCCCTGAAAATGAATCAACCCTACAGGAATCATGGCATGAAGGATCAGTGTCAATACACCGGAAAAGCGGCGCAGGCGTTCCCTTTCCTGCAGTAACGCAAGATGATGGGAAAAGGTGAGAATAAAACAAATCTTCGTCAGTTCCGATGGCTGAAAAGTCAATCCGCCGGGCAGACGTATCCAGCCGACATCATCCGTTCCGGCAATCTGTATGCCGACAAAAAAGACCGCTCCCGTCAGCAGCAGTGCCAAACCGCCTACGCCCCACCATATCCGGTTCCAGTAATGATAGTCAATCAGCGAAAGGAACACCGCCGCCGCATAACCGAGTATAACGGCTGCGCTTTGTGTCAGCAGAAAATTCGTCGAGCCGCTGCGCTGCAGGCTGGCAATCAGCAGGATACCGCATACGGAAGCCAGTATGGTCAATCCCCAAAAAATACTGTCACTGCGTCTGATATAATCCCATACCGCCCACAAAATTGGTTTTCCCAACGCCGTTCCCCTTCCCTTCTCTTTCGTATCATGCCCCATTCTACTCTCTTTTCCTTGCAAAATTTGACGTACAAAGACGGAAATATCATAAGAACTGTCAAACCGACAAAAAATAGCCGTCCGTCAAAAGTCGGGTTATGTTATTTTTCGGAATTTGCTTTTCACGGAAGAAAATGGTATACTAAAGGAAACGATAAACCGTGAATAAAACGGACAGGAGGTTATCAGCAAATGGAAATAGCAAGCTTAATCGTGGGTATCATTTGTATGATACTGTTGATCGTGCTGATTTTCCGCAAAGGCGGCACCGGCGGCGATGAAGGATTCTCTTCCGAAGAATTAGAGGCACTGGCGGAACAACTGGATACCTTACGCAAGGAACATCGTGAAGGGCAATCCGAACTGCGGCGGGAATTGAACACCATGCTCAACGATGCCATGCGTACCCTCAACGACCAGACACAAAGCAATCAGCGCCATTGGGCAGGAGAACAGTCCCGCCAGTTATCCACCCTGTTTGCCGCACAGAAGGAACAGTTACATACCATCGGCACAGCCCAGTCACAACAACTGAAAGCCACACAGCAGGCTGTCAGCCGTTCACTGGAAGATATGGGACGGAATCTGACGGAGCATTTACAGCAGTTGGAACGACGTTTTGCCACACTGGAATCCAACATGGAAACCAAATTGGAAGGTATCCGGAATTCTATGGAAGAACAGCTGAAAAGTATCCGTGAAGATAATACCCGTCAGCTGGACAATGTGCGGAAAACGGTCGATGAAAAATTGCAGACCAATAATACGGCGCTGACAGTGAATGTCACCAGCAGTATCCAGCAGTTGGAACAGCGTTTCGCCACATTGGAAAAGAATCTTGATACCAGACTTCAGAATGTGCGTGATACGGTGGATGCACAACTGAAAGCCATCCGTGAGGATAATACCCAGCAGTTAGACAGCGTGAGAAAGACCGTTGATGAAAAGCTGCAATCCAATATGACGGCGCTGAATACCAGTGTAAGAGGCAGTATGCAGCAATTGGAACAGCGTTTTGCTACTCTCGAAAAGAACATGGAAACCAAACTGCAGAATGTACGGGATACAGTCGATACACAGCTGAAAGGCATCCGTGACGATAATACCCGACAGTTGGATCAGATTCGTGGAACGGTGGATGAAAAGCTGCAAAAAACGCTGGAATCCAAGATGAATGAATCCTTCAAGCTTGTCAGTGATCGTCTGGAGGAAGTCTATAAAGGTCTGGGCGAAATGCAGAATGTTGCCAAAGGCGTGGGCGATCTGAAAAAGGTACTCACCAATGTCAAGACGAGAGGTATTCTCGGCGAAATACAGTTAGGCGCTATTCTCAAGGAGATTCTGACACCCGATCAGTATGACGAAAACGTAGCAACGGTGCCGAAATCCGCCAACCGTGTGGAATTTGCCGTAAAACTGCCCGGCGCTGAGGACGGCAAGATCATTTATCTGCCGATTGATTCCAAATTCAACGGCGACCGTTTCACGCATTTACAGGACGCTTATGATACAGCTGACCCTGCCCTGATTACGGCTGCTAAAAAGGAATTAGCGGATGCTATCCGCAAGTGCGCCAAAGATATCAGCGATAAATACATTTCACCGCCTTACACCACACAATTTGCGATCATGTTCCTGCCGTTTGAGGGACTGTATGCGGAAGTCGTCAATACCGCCGGTCTGGTCGAGGAATTACAGCGCACTTATAAAGTCACGGTCGCAGGGCCTTCTACTATGGCCGCTATGCTTAATTCGCTCCGCATGGGCTTCCAGACCTTAGCCATTCAGAAACGCAGCAGTGAAGTCTGGGAAGTATTGGGCGCTGTCAAGACGGAATTCGAGAATTTCGAGAAAGCCCTGACAGATACGCAGGATAAACTGCGTAAAACAGAAGACAGCTTAGAAAAGTTAGTCGGTGTGCGTACCCGACAGATGAACCGCCGTCTGAACCGTATCGAAAAGCTTGACCCGCAAACCTCTCTCCGTATCCTCAACGAATAATGTTGGGGCTTTCCATCAAACCCCTGCACCCCGCAAGCCTTTGAAAAGGCTTGAGCGAAACTTTTGATTTGTGTGCTGGGATAGATATTTGAAATTCGTAAAAAATCATTATGCAAAGTAAACAGACCGTATATTCTCTCCTTTGACGGGTGGAATATACGGTCTGTTTTTACGGATTTATATTCGGTCACTTTACTAATTTGACATTGGACGAACCCAGACGGCGTTCCAGTTCTGCGATCATCACGGGATTGGGTGAAACGTGCATACAGGCAGGCGTTGTCCAAAGGGTTTTGGAGTCGGTGAAGTAGATATAGAGCGGTGTGCTGCCGTCAAAAATATCCGTCACCTGAAGGGCACGAAGATATTCCGCACACATATCGTTCGGGATCCGCAGATATAAGCCTCGCTTTTGTGGCTTCTTCGTGGAGGAAGAAGGGGTATCCGCACCCGTTGAATCCGACTCTGTTACCGTCCGGTCAGCAACCGGCGGAAGATGTTTCGGCGCTGTCTGAAGGGTATTGGCTAACAGCTTACATTCATCCTCACGGGTACTGACAGCGGCACCGATACGCAATACCTGTCCCTCCCGCAAAAGATTGCCGTACTGTATCAGCGTATTCGGAAAAACGATCATTTCCATCGAGGCGTAGCGATCCTCTATCGTGGCAAAAGCCATTTGCTGACCGTTCTTGGTAGTCTTGAGCTTTACGCTTGTCACAATGGCAAACACATCCACTTTAGCACCGTCATGATAACGGTGTGACGCATTTTCCAGAATATCATTCAGTCGGTCTGCTTTCGCACTGCGGATAGCTTCGTCATATTCCGCTAACGGATGTCCCGAAAAGTACAGCCCCGTACAGGCTTTTTCCATTTCGAGCAATTCCTTCGGCGCATACTCTTCCACAACCGGCAAAGACGGTTCCTGTTCTGCGGCACTGTCACTGGCCATGCCGAACAAATCCAACTGTCCGTCAAGAATACTGTCCTTTTTGGCGGCAATATATTCCAGCGTTGTGCCCAGTGCCGTTATCATCTGATGACGGTTCGCCCCCAGTCCATCCAATGCACCACAGCGGATAATACTTTCCAATGCACGGCGGTTCAGTTCCATGCCGTACAGACGGCTGCAAAAATTATAGAACGAGGTAAAAGCACCGTTCCGGCGCTCGCAGATAATCCTGTCAATAAGATTACGGCCGAGATTCTTCACCGCCATCAGACCGAATTCAATCTCATTATCCTGTACCCTGAAACCGCTGTCACTGACATTGACATGAGGCGGCTTGACGGTCACGCCATGACGGGTACATTCATCCGTATACACGGCAACCTTGCCCGCACTATCCAGCACACTGGTCAGCAGTGCCGCAAAATACGGCGCAAAGTGGTGACATTTCAGATAAGCGGTCTGATAGGCGATCAGCGCATAGCAGGCCGCATGGGATTTATTGAAGGCATAGGAAGCAAAGCTTTCCATTTCCGCAAAAATCGCCTGTGCGGTTTCTTCCGGAACACCTCGCCGGATACATCCTTCTACAGCGATACTGCCGTCCTCATTGTCTAAGCCGTAGATAAAGACCTTGCGTTCCTCTTCCATAACGCTTTTCTTTTTCTTTGACATCGCACGGCGCACGATATCAGCACGGCCGAGCGAATAGCCGGCTAAGGAACGGAAAATCTGCATGACCTGTTCCTGATAGACGATACAGCCGTAAGTTACTTTGAGAATCGGCTCCAGCAGGGGATGACGATAGGTGATTTTTTCAGGATGATGACGGTTTTCGACATAACGGGGAATGGAATCCATCGGACCCGGACGATAGAGCGAAATAACGGCGATAATATCCTCTAAGTTTTCGGGTTTCAACTGCATGAGGACATTTTTCATACCCTCAGATTCAAACTGAAATACACCTTCGGTATCCCCACGGGCAAACAGCTCATATACAGCCGGATCATCATCGGGAATATCCTCTATGCGGAAATCCGGTTCTTTTTCCCGTATCATTTCTTCGGCATCATGCAGGACAGTCAGATTCCGCAGACCGAGAAAGTCCATTTTGACCAGCCCTAACTCATCCAGCGTAGTCATCGGGAATTGTGTCACAATGGCTTCATCATTCTTCGCCAGCGGAACATAATCACTCACCGGCTTTTCGGTGATAACGACACCGGCGGCATGGGTCGTGGTATGACGGGGCATACCTTCCAGACGAGCCGCCGTATCAATGAGTTCCTTCACCTGTGCATCGCTGTCATACAGCGTTTTCAGCTCATGTGAAATTTGCAATGCCCGCTCAATCGTGATATTCAGTTCATTGGGAATGAGTTTCGCCACCTTATCGCACAGGGCATAGGGCAATCCCATTACACGGCCGACATCTCTGACCGCACCTTTGGCGGCCATTGTACCAAAAGCGGCAATTTGCGCCACATGGTCACTGCCGTAGCGGCGTATGACATAATCAATGACTTCCTGCCGTCTGTCCTTGCAGAAATCCACATCAAAATCAGGCATACTGACACGTTCCGGATTCAGGAAACGCTCAAACAGCAGGTCATACTTCATCGGATCAATACCCGTGATACCAATGCAGTAAGCCGCTAAACTGCCGGCACCGGAACCACGTCCGGCACCTACCGGAATACCGTGACGCTTAGCATAGCTGACATAATCGTTGACAATCAGGTAGTAATCCACATAGCCCATAGTGGCAATGGTGTTGATTTCATATTCAAGACGGTCAATCAATGACTGGTCGGGCTGTTCGCCGTAATGACGGTGCAGACCGGCATAGCACTGTTCCCGAAAATATTCCGTATGGTCACGGCCATCGGGTACTTCAAAATGCGGCAGTTTGAGATGACCGAATTCAAACTCAACGTTACAGCGTTCCGCAATCTTTGCGGTATTGTCATAGGCTTCGGGATATGCCGGAAACAGGGAACGCATTTCCTCTTCGCTTTTCAGATAAAATTCATCGGTCGGAAAACGCATGGGATTATCCTCATCCAACGTATGGTTCGTCTGGATACAAAGGAGAATATCCTGTATGCGGCTGTCCTCACGCCGGATATAATGGCAGTCATTAGTCACGACTAACGGAATATCACATTCCTGTGAGAGTTTCACGAGATACGGTACGATCCGCTTCTGATCGGCAATACCGTGATCCTGCAGTTCGAGAAAGAAATTGTTCTTTCCGAAGATATCCTGATACTGCAGGGCGATCCGTCTGGCTTCTTCGTAATCCCCCCGCAGTAAAGCACGGGGAATTTCTCCCGCCAGACACGCTGACAGGGCAATCAGGCCTTCGTGATGTTCACGAAGCTGTTCCATATCGACACGGGGCTTGTTATAAAAACCTTCCGTCCATGCCAGAGAGTCTAACTTGATAAGATTCTGATAGCCGACATGATTCTCACATAAGAGAACTAAATGCCGGCTTTCTCTGTCTAATTCTGCGATTCTGTCCGTATGCCTGCGGGGGGATATATACATTTCACAGCCGATAACAGGCTTGATGCCTTCCTGCCGGGCGGCTTTGTAGAAATCGACAACGCCATACATAGCGCCGTGATCGGTAATCGCCAGAGCGGTCTGTCCCAATGCTTTCGCCTGCTGTACTAATTCTTTGATGCGGCAGGCACCATCCAGCAGACTGTATTCCGTGTGTACATGAAGATGTGTAAACGCCATACTGTTTTACCTCCTTTATCGTATGATCCTGTATGTTGTCTGCACGTATTTATCATAGCGAAGAAGGCCGCTTCCGTAAAGGGAAAAGCGGCCGTTTTCATCAGGATTTTTTATAGCGCATCAACGGAAAAACTTTTTGTCCGGCATCCATCAGGTGCGTCCGTTATGCTTGAAATACATATACAACTGGCATTTAATCATGCCGTTATAGAGCTTTCTGCGCTTGTCGGCCGGACGGCCGAAACTGATTTCAAAACCGTCATCGGGACTGATAATGCTGTAGCTCCAGCCCTGCCTGGCGGTGAATTTTCTGCCCATCGTCTGATACAGTTCCCTTGCCTGCTCCATATCGAGCAGACGTTCTCCATAAGGCGGATTGGTAATAACCGCCGCCCGTTCAAAGCTTTCACTGAAATCATGAATATCCCGTCTGACGGCATGGATACGTTTTTCAACACCGGCTTTGCGGGCATTTTCCAATGTCAGGGCAATAGCTTCGTCATCAATATCATATCCGTAGGCTTCAAATTCGGCATCCTTGCGGATGGCGTCCATCGCTCTGGCACGTTCTTCACGCCATACCTCCGCCGGAATAACCGACCATTTTTCAGCGGAAAAACTGCGTTTCAGTCCGGGCGCTATATTCAGCGCTTTCAGGGCGGATTCAATCAGAATCGTACCGGAACCGCAAAACGGGTCAATGACGGTACTGAACGGACGTACCCTCGACAGTTCCGCCATCGCCGCCGCTAAGGTTTCCTTGATAGGTGCGGTCGTCGCATTGGCACGATACCCCCGTTTATGTAAACCGGCACCGGAAGTATCCAGCAGGATACTGCATTGATTTTTCATGATAAGGAATTCTATCTGGTGCAGACTGCCGGTTTCTTCCAGCCATGAAGTACCATAACGGCTGCCCAGCCGTTTGGCAACGGCTTTTTTGATAATCTTCTGACAATCGGGCACACTGGTCAGTTTGGAAGCGATGCTGTGCCCCTTGACAGGAAAGGCATCTTTAGCGCCAATGAAATCCTCCCAGCGAATTTTGCTGACACCCTGAAATAAATCTTCAAAACTGTATACGGGAAATTCTCCCAAAAGAATACGGATGCGTTCCGCATAGCGGGAACATAAATTGGCTCTGGCCAGCGTGTAAAAGTCCCCTTCAAATAATACCCGTCCGTTTTCTGCCCGCACATTTTCGATGTCCAGACGCTTTAATTCATCGGCACAAAGTCCTTCTAATCCCATCAGACACGGTGCCGCAAACTGTAATACTCCCATCCTCCAACGTCCTCCTCATTCGTCATCAGTTTTCTTTTCTATTTTACCCTATCTTCCGCCGAATTGCAAGCCGTCCCTGAAGGGAGTCCTTACCGCCTGTTCCGTCAGTAACGCAAAACGTGATTTTAAGGGCAAGGTAACAAAAAGGACTGCCGCACGTTACCCGTGCGACAGTCCGCTGTTCTTTTCTTATGCGAAAGGATACCCACATCAAAGCAGCTCGACCTTGATATAATTCCGATAGAGTACCTTTCCCTGATTGTAGCTATGCTGCGTTTGTACTGCCATCGTTCCGACATCAAGAATACGATACGTTGCATTCTTTGACATCAGTATCTCGTTTTCTCCTGTATTGGTGACGCTGTCGATACTGAAGGCACCAAGCTTGTCAATATTTTCTTTGGAAGCATAAATAATAAAGAGGGTGTTGGAGAATTTGCAGGCTATTTCAATATCGGTAGTCGTGCTGATCATAATCGGGTCGGTGAAGGTCTGGCCAATACAGTCTTTCATCTGTTCCAGACTCGGCGTCTCGCCGGTTCCCGCAGCCGCCTGCAGCTGACTGTCATAGACACCGCTGTACAAAACCAGATCATCGCACATCCTGCATCTTTTCAGTTCCGTGTACAGTCCGTGATTCATCATCAAAAAGGTTTCCTCATAACCGTCTCCGAATAAACCGGCGGCATCTCTGGACATATCCGGATCGTGGTTTTCGGCAGAAACCATACCCATATAGAACGGAATGACCTCGCCCTTATAAAGGTATGTGTAGAAAAACGCATTTCTTTCTGTGGGAATACCGTTTTCGCTGCAGAAGTCCACATATTTTTTGCTCCAGTCCTCAAATTCATCATTACTGATGATACGGTAACGGCTGAATGTGTCTTCGTCAAACAGACTGGCATCCCCTGCGATAGAACCTATCGTATCCGGCTCGGGCATTTCTGTGCGGATTTTGGCTTCGGATTCTTCCTCAACGATAGGGGGTTCCGGACGCATCTCCTCCGGCAGTTTAAAACAGCGTGCGTATGCTGTTTCGGCAACGGATACGGCCTGGAGCGATACGCTTTCAAGGGAGGAGCAATCACAGAAAGCGTTTTCGCCAACAGACTGTAATTCTCCGGGGAATGATACGCTCGTCAGGGAAGTACAGTGGTTAAATGTTCTTTTTCCGATAGAATCGAGTGTATGATTAATGTTGATGTCCGTCAGCTTTGTACACTGATAGAAAAGTCTTTCGGAAAGGTTTTTGATCTTATCTCCCTTAAAGGTAACGGATGTGAGCTGTGAACAATTGGAAAAAGCAAAATTGCCCAGTTCTTCCAGACTGGCAGGCAGTTCAACGCTTTTGATGGATTTGCAATACAGGAAAGCGCCCCTTTTGATGACGGCAATGTTATCCGTCAGATCAGCCGACGAAAGTGCGGTACAGGCGGAAAAAGCGCCTTCACCAATGGTTTTCAGCGAATCCGGAAAAGTAATGTCCTCTAAATAGGTACAACATTCAAAGGCATAATCGCCGATGTCTGTAACGCCATCAGGTATAACGATCGTTTTAATGGAAGTATTGCCGGCAAAGCAGCTCTCGCCAATAGCCGTAACCGTTTTTCCGTCAACTGTTGCCGGTATGGCCGGTGCGGCTTCTCTGCCATTGTATCGGGTCAGGGTAATATTACCGCTGCTGTCCTCGGAATAGGTAAAATCATCGGCTGACACTTCACTGCTTTCCGTTGACGATGCTTCAGAAGGCCGACTTTGTGCGGCGGACTCTTCGGAGGATTCAGCCCCACTGACCGCTTCAGAA
>ONYQ01000134.1 GCA_900322145.1 uncultured Eubacteriales bacterium | reverse complement strand
AACGAACCCACGCTTCGAGATCATTTTTGAAATAGAAATGAAAGACCGGCGAAAAAGCACCGCAGGCACCGAAAATATCCGGATGACTCATTGCCATATAGAAGGACTGCAAACCGCCCGAAGAACTGCCGCAGACAGCGGTATTCTGACGGCCTTTTTTCACGGGAAACTGTTTTTCTACTGCCGGCATGACCGTCTTGATAACAAAATCGTCAAAAGCTTCGCCGGCCGGTTTGAACTGCTTCAACTGTTCCTTGACAAGGGGAGCAGCGGTTTCCTCAGAAGGCAGATCAAGTCCCCCCATAGACAGCGGAGTAAGGTCGTTGGTACGTTCCATCTCACTGCCGTCATTATGAATACCGACAATAATAGCGGCATGACCGTTTGCTTTCTGCTCGGCTCTCACGGCTTCACGGGTATACCAACAGCCATATTTTACGGTAGTATCCTCAAATAAATTCTGTCCGTCCGTCATGTAAATGACCGGCAGGGTGTCACCTTCCTCATGTGCCGGCACATAAACACGCACCGTTACATTACGTTCCGCCGAATACGGCAGGGATAACACCGTCAGACTTTCTTCCGTCATATTCTCGTTTTGCTTTGTATCGCTGTCGCTGACAACGGCGGTACCGCCTAACCACACAGTTGTTTCGAAGCTGCCGCTGCTTCTCGGAAACCGTCTGAGAACTTTCCGCAGAAACGGCGGTTTGCTTATCGGATGCGGCGCAGGCAGTGGCAGACAGCAGTAACATAGAACATACAATAGCGGCAAGAATCTTTTTCATATCGGGTGATACCTCCTTGTGATGATAGCTATAGTATACCGCACATCAACGCCGTATTCAAGCAACTATCGCTATAGCCTGTCAAGCATTACGTCAGCACATCAACACTCCGTTTATACAATGTGCAATGTGCAATTAGCAATTAGCAATGTGCAATGTTCAATGAATTACACAGGCAACGCTTTCGACAAATCACACATTTCATGTATTTACACGGCATTAATCATAGTTGTTTCAAAGTTCTCAAACACAATTGCACATTGCTAATTGCACATTGCTAATTACACATTGCTAATTGCGCATTGCTAATTGCGCATTGCTAATTGCACATTGCTAATTGCACATTGCTAATTGCGCATTGCTAATTGCACATTGCTAATTGCACATTGCACATTGTTTTATAGGAAGGGTTTTTCTCGGTTGAATTCGCCCAGGAAGGGATGCCAATCTTTTTTAGCCATTTCATCGGCAAAGCACAGCAGCGGTATGGCAAAGCTTTCCCGACGGATATTATAGGAATTGATGTTCCCCTCTGCGGTCGCTACTACATTACAGGTCACTAAATTCACTTCGCACAGCTTTTGCATACAGTGGTCGGTTTCCTGCAGGGACAGTCCGACATTTTTGCTGATGAGCGAGGTAGCAATCGGCATATAAGGAAAGGAATAGACATACAGGATAATCCGCAGTAATTTATCATCGGCAAAAGCCGCAAACACCTTCCGCAGACTTTCCCGATCACACAGCTGATCTTTCAGATTGCCTTTCGGCTGGAGTAACAGGAAAAAATGATTCAGATCGGGCGACATCCGCAGATTTGCCATGCCGTTCTCGTGGATATTTTTGGCGAAGTAATCCAGTTTCTTATCTTCATTCAGCACCGTAGGGTCAAGAAACTTATTGACAAAGTCCTCAAACACGGAATTATTCCCCATCAGTCCCAGTTCTATCGCCCAGCAGATATTGAACGCATAATGATAGGCTTCTTCCTCTTCCATCTGACTCAACCGCCTTGCCAGGGACATCGCCAGACTTTGCTCTTCCCGTCCGAAAAGCGTATCAATGCTCACGCCCAGTATTTCCGACAAACGGGGCAGAATTTCCGCATCAGGCGTACCGCCTCTTTCCCAGCGGGATACACCCTGTGTGGTTACACCGATCATCTGACCGAGCTGTTCCTGCGTAATACCTTTTTCTATACGGTATTTCTTGATCTGTTCTCCGATCACACTCATGGTATCCATCCTCCGTTGAACGGACAGGATACCGTTTCTTCGCCCGTACCCTATCCGCCGACTTTTCTTTTACTATTTTACCAACGTTTCCTGCCTCCCCTTCAGGGGAGGTGCCGAGCGTTAGCGAGGCGGAGGGGTTCTTGTTTTTGTGCAATTTTCAAATTTGCTCATTTATAGTATAAAAGCAACGTGAAACAAATCAGCAAAAAAAACACAGCGCTCATACCCGAGGAGTGGAAAAGGGTACAAGCGCTGTTTAATCAATTAGGAGGAATAAGCGTACTTACTGTTTCAGGGTATCGTGTCAATCATGATCCTGCAAAGCATCATAGCCGGTTTCGCCGGTTCTGATCTTCACAACGTCCTCTACATCATAGATGAAGATTTTACCGTCACCGATATGGCCTGTATACAGGGCTTTCACCGCCGTATCTACTACCGTTTTAACCGGTACTTTGCTGACAACGATATCTATACGAATCTTCGGCAGGAGATTCATTTCCACCGCAACACCACGATAATATTCTGTGTTGCCCTTCTGCATACCACAGCCCAGTACCTGTGTTACCGTCATACCGGTAATACCGATGCCCGTTAAGGCGGTATTCAGTTCGGTGAACTTGCTCTGCTTGGTCACAATGCTGATATTGGTAAGTTTCGGATGATCGGGCGAAGCCTTCTTGTCGGCCGGTGTGAGCAGATTGACTTCCACCGCCTTTTCGGGCGGTACCATTTCGGGAGTGGTCGTCTTGCCGGTCAATACCTGCGGTACCGGCATGAAATCAGCATAGGAGCTTGCCAGACCATGCTCTGTCAGGTCAAGGCCTCTGACTTCTTCATCTCTCGAAGCCCGTAAACCGATGGTCTTTTTCAGGACAAAGAAAATAATGGTCATCAGCACAGCGGTATAAACACTGATGCTCAGAATACCGAGCGCCTGCTTGCCGAGCTGTGCGAAACCGCCGCCATACAGCAGACCCAGCGTATCGCTGTCCTTTGAGAACAGGCCAACCGCTAAAGTACCCCAGATACCATTGCACATATGAACGGCAATCGCACCGACAGGGTCATCCACCTTGAGTTTACTGTCTACTACTTCAACGGCAATGACTACGATGATACCGGCAATGATACCAATGATAAGCGAACCGAGGATATCGACTGTATGACATCCGGCGGTAATCGCTACCAGACCGGCGAGCGAACCGTTCAGCGACATGGAAACATCCGGCTTGCCGTTCTTGATCCAGGTATAAATCATCGTTGCACAGGTAGCGGCGGCAGGGGCTACCGTTGTTGTAGCGAAAATCTGCGCCAACTGTGTAACATCCGTTGCGGCGGCACCGTTAAAGCCGTACCAGCCGAACCACAGAATAAACACACCCAAAGCACCCAATGTCAGGCTATGACCGGGAATCGCTCTCGGCTTGCCGTCTTTATACTTGCCGATACGGGGGCCTACCATTGCCGCACCGATCAGAGCGGAGATACCGCCTACCGTATGGATACAGGCAGAACCTGCAAAATCCACAAAGCCTAACTGTGCCAGCCAACCCTGACTGTTCCATACCCAGCCGGCCTCAATCGGATATACGACTAAGCTGATTAAACCGCTGTAAATGCAGTAGGAAATAAACTTGGTACGTTCCGCCATAGCGCCGGAAACGATTGTTGCCGCCGTAGCGCAGAACACTAAATTGAATACGAAGGATGACCACGGGAAATTATTGAAATCCGTGAAGATCTGTAAATCCGGCACACCGACCAGACCGAACAGATAATTTTCGGACATCATCAGGCCAAAACCCAAAAAGATGAACATGATCGTACCGATACAAAAATCCATCAGGTTTTTCATGATAATGTTGCCGGCATTTTTCGCACGGGTAAAACCCGTTTCTACCATCGCAAAACCGCACTGCATAAAGAATACCAGCGCCGCACCGATCAGGAACCATATACTGATCGTGAACGCATTCGCCTGTTCTACTGCCTGCGTCACCGCTGTATTAATCATATTGTCCATAGTGATCCCACCTTTTCTTTTCCCGTCCGTTCCTTCGGGGGAACCCTTTCTATTATAAAGGATTCCTTTTCCCGAAGGTTATTCTGACGGGTTTTCTCCTTTTTCCTTTTGATTTCTCCCTGAGAAATCCCTTATCCGCTGTCCTTCTGACAAGCGGCCGGCGTTTGACCGTCCTTTTACAGCCAACGCTTTCACTGATTATATTTTACACGCCGAATTTGCACATTGCACATTGTACATTGTACATTGCACATTGTTCTTACACGCCGAAAAGAATATCGCCATAAGACGGATACGGCCATGCACTTTTTGCCGTCTTGGTTTCGAGTGTGTCGCCCAATACTCTCAGTTCCGCCATGAGCGCAAACACTGTTTCACGATAATAGGTCGCCAGCTTCAGCGGATCATTATTGTACAGTGCCGCATTCGTAACGGCGGCTTTGAGGGCGGCTGTCTTTTTCACGAAGCTTTCCAATGTCATGGACAGTTCTTCAATGAGTGTCGTTTCCGCATACACGGAATAAGAAGCCGAAAGCTGTTTCTTGGCAAGGGCGGCCTCTGACAGACTATTGACAAAGGCGATAACTGCCGGAGTAATATTCTTTTCCGCCATGTCGATCATGGTCAGCGCTTCAATGCGAATCTGCTTGCTGTAATGCTCCAGTTCGATTTCATAACGGGCACGGATTTCCGCTTCGGTAACAATGCCGTTGCGTACAAACAGGTCAATATTTTTCTGGTCAACATAGTGCGCCATTGCTTCGGGCAAAGAACGATAATTGCAAAGTCCTCTGCGGGCGGCTTCCTGTACCCATTCCTCAGAATAGTTATCGCCGTTGAAAATGATATTCTGATGCTCGGTCAGGGTCTTTCTGACAAGTGCCTTAATGGCCGTTTCCAGATCGTCCGCCTGCTTCAGTTCATCATAGAACTGTGCCAACTCATCCGCTACCATTGTATTGAGCATATAGTTCGGACAGGCAATATTCAGGGCAGAACCCAATGCACGGAATTCAAATTTATTACCCGTGAAAGCAAAGGGTGAAGTACGGTTACGGTCGGAAGTATCCTTCTTGAAATCGGGCAGTACATCCACGCCGGTCAGCATATTGACTTTACCGTTGGAGCAGTAATCCGTACCGTTGATGATCGCATTGACCAGTGCGCCGAGGTCATCGCCCAGATACATGGAGATAATCGCCGGCGGTGCTTCGTTAGCGCCCAAACGGTGGTCATTACCCGCAGAAGCAACGGTCAGTCGGAGCAAATCCTGATGTTCATGCACCGCCTTGACGATAGCGGCTAAGAACAGCTGGAACTGCAGGTTATCTTCGGGATGCTTGCCGGGGTCAAGAAGATTTTCGCCGGTATTGGTCGAAATCGACCAGTTATTATGCTTACCGGAGCCATTCACACCGGCAAAGGGCTTTTCATGGAGCAGACATACCAGACCATGCTTTTCGGCGGTCTTTTTCATAACTTCCATCGTCAGCTCGTTATGGTCAGTGGCAATATTGGAAGTGGCGAAAATCGGCGCTAATTCATGCTGGGAAGGCGCTACTTCGTTATGCTTGGTCTTAGCCATTACGCCCAATTTCCACAATTCTTCATCCAGATCATTCATGAAAGCCGCTACACGGGTCTTGATGGAGCCGAAATAATGATCCGCCAATTCCTGACCCTTCGGTGCCGGTGCGCCGAAAAGCGTTCTTCCGGTAAAAATAAGGTCGGGACGCTGGTCATACATTTTCTTGTCGATCAGGAAATATTCCTGTTCGGGGCCAACGGTCGTGGTAACACGGGTCACATCCTGCTTGCCGAGCAGATGCAGGAGTTCCGTCGCTACACTGCTCAGACGCTCCATGGAACGCAGCAGCGGTGTCTTTTTATCCAGCACTTCGCCGGTATAGGAGCAGAAAGCGGTAGGAATATATAATGTCTTGTCACGGATAAAGGCCGGAGAGGTCGGG
>ONYQ01000042.1 GCA_900322145.1 uncultured Eubacteriales bacterium | reverse complement strand
ACAGGGGAGGTGCCGAGCGTCAGCGAGGCGGAGGGGTGCCCACGTTGCACGCGCGTTTTTTGTTTTTGGAAAAATCATTCCAACCGCTCAGGTAGAAATTTTTTGAAATGTCAGAATTTCTTTGTACAGTATATCACATTTGTTGTTTGGTTTCAATGTTTTTTGTTGTATACGCCGAAAAAATCTGCTTGAAACGATTGAAAACCGGCGAAAGATTCAGGGGACAGGCAATTTCTGATGAAATTGACGATAAAAGGCAGGGGCATTTCCTGTAAAAAATTGAAAAAATGTTTTGCAGGAGCAATAATTTGTGTTATAATGTAGAAAGTAATGTATTTAACAGCGAAAGGAAGGATCGAAATTGAAATACGATGCTCAGGATTGTGAACTGGTCTATAAGGCACAGCTTACGCCCACAATATACGATTTCCGGCTGAAAAATGCGGCATTGGCCGCTATCACACAGCCCGGACAGTTTGTACAGGTGTTGGTTCCGTCCAAAACCCTGCGCCGCCCTATTTCTGTTTGTGACGTGAAAGGCGATACCATCCGTCTGGTATTTGAGATCAGAGGTGAAGGGACAGCGCTTTTAGCGCAAATGAAGGTCGGTGACACCATCAATATTATTGCGCCGCTCGGTCACGGTTTTACGCTTGACCCTGCGAAAAAGACGGTCTTTATCGGCGGCGGTATCGGTGTACCGCCTATGCTTTACAGTGCAGGACAGTGCGGTGAAAACGCCGTTGTTATCAATGGATTCCGCAATAAGGATGCCGTGATTCTCGAAGAGGATTTCCGCAAGGTGGTCGGTCAGCTTATTATCACCACGGATGACGGCAGTTACGGTATTCACGGCTTTGTGACACAGCCGTTGGCGGAGATGATTCAGAGCGCCGATAAAATCTGCGCCTGCGGTCCGATGCCGATGCTGAAGAATATTGCAAAAATGGCGCAGGAATATCATGTGCCGTGTGAAGTATCGCTCGAACAGCGCATGGCCTGCGGTGTGGGTGCGTGTTTAGGCTGTGCAGTCGCTGTCAAAGAGGATGGACGGGTTATCTATAAGCACGTCTGTAAGGACGGCCCCGTATTCAGCAGTGAAGCAGTCGCATGGGACGGCGAAAAGCCCCAGCCGATGGCTGTGAGATAAGGAGGGTATCAAATGGCTGATTTAAGTGTAAAAATAGCAGGTGTGACCTTCAAAAATCCGATTATTGCGGCATCCGGCACAATCGGCTTCGGTCATGAATACAGTGAATTTTATCCCCTCTCGGTTTTTGGCGGTATTTCCTGTAAAGGTACGACTTTGTATGAACGTCCCGGCAATCCGCCGCCCCGTATTGCAGAAACCCCGATGGGTATGCTGAATGCAGTCGGTTTGCAGAATCCCGGCGTACAGCATTTTATTGAAAAAGACCTCCCGTGGCTGAAACAGCAGGATACAGTGGCCATTGCCAATGTAGCGGGCAGTACACAGGAAGATTACTGCCGTATGGCGGAAATTCTTTCCGATACCGATATTGACATGATTGAACTGAACATTTCCTGTCCGAATGTCAAGGAAGGCGGCGTACAGTTCGGCACGTCCTGCGAAAGTGTCGGCGCTATTACCAAAGCCGTCCGTCAGCACTGCAAAAAACCGCTCATTATCAAGCTGTCACCAAATGTAGCGGATATTGCCTCGATTGCGAAGGCCGCCGAAGCCGAAGGAGCAGATGCGGTATCGCTCATCAATACCCTGACGGGTATGCGTATTGATATCCGTACCCGCCGTCCGATCATCACCAATAATACCGGCGGATTATCCGGCCCTGCGGTATTTCCGGTAGCGGTGCGTATGGTATGGCAGGTCAAGAACGCCGTTAATATTCCGGTCATCGGCATGGGCGGTATTACCACATGGCAGGATGCCGTTGAAATGATGATTGCCGGAGCGGATGCCATTCAAATTGGTACGGCGCTGTTCACTGACCCCTATGCGCCTGTGAAGATTGCCGAAGGACTCAACCGCTACTTGGATGACAACCATATCGGCTCTGTCACCGAACTCACCCACACCATACAGCCCAACGGATAACGTAAACACTGTGAAACGTGAACAGTGTGGAGCGTAAACAGTGTGGAGTGAGGAGTGAGGAGTGAGGAGTTGCGTGATGGTCACACTTTTTTCCCCTATGAAATAATCATTGCACATTGTACATTGTACATTTGTTTGGGAGTGCAGTGGAATACTGAAGGAAACAGGAAAAGAAAGGATTATGGCTATGACAAAAATGATACTGGTGCGCCATTGTCAGGCGGAAGGCAATCTGAAACGCTTCTTTCAGGGACGTATTGATACGGATATTACCGAATTGGGCGCACAGCAGATTGAACGGACGGCCGCTTTTTTAGCGGATGAACCGATTGACATAATTTATGTCAGTTCCAAAAAGCGGGCGCAGAAAACCGCCGAAGGCATTAACCGCTTTCATAACGTGCCGATGAAGGTGGATGACCGTATTGTGGAAATCAATGCCGGCGATTGGGAAGGCGTGGTTTTGACCGAAATACAACAGCACTATCCGGAAGCCTTTGATAACTGGAAAAATCATCCGGCCGTATTTCAGGCACCGGCCGGAGAAAACATGGCGGAAGTTTATGCCCGTGTCAGTGAAGCGCTGATGGATATTGCCCGTGAGAATGCCGGCAAAACTATTTGTGTGGTATCGCATGGGTGCGCTATCCGGAATATGATGTGTTTTCTGCATGGCTGGCCGGTGGATAAAATCGGGAATGTTCCGTTGGGGACGAATACAACCGTGAACATGATCTCTTTTGACGAACAACTGCGTCCTGCTATCCTGCTTGAAAACTACACCGACCATTTGAGCGGTCTCCCCAACACCAGAGAACCCTTCAAATAAATGTACAATGAGCAATGTGCAATGTGCAATGGGCAATGGGCAATGATGTTTTCTTGGCATACAAATTAAAAGTTTCGCACAAGCCTTTTCAAGGGCTTGTGGCAAAGCCCTGACATCAAGGAGGGGATGAAAATGGTAATATTGTCGGTAGATTACGGACGAGTACGAACCGGTATTGCGGTATGTGACAAGAATGAGATTATTGCCTCTCCGGTAGAGGTTATCAAAGAAGTACGGCAGGAGGTGCTGGCTGAAAAAATCAGTATGCTGTGCCGTCAGAAGGGCGCTGAACAGATTGTATTAGGCCTGCCGAAAAATATGGACGGTACGGAAGGCGAAAGCGCTCTGAATGTCAGAGCCTTTTCGGAAATTCTGCAAACCGTCACCGGTCTGCCCGTTGTATTGCAGGATGAACGGGGAACGACCGTTACCGCTTACGGCTATCTTGACCGTACCAATACCTATGGAAAAAAACGCAAAGCAATCGTTGACAGCGTGGCCGCTGTCATTATCTTAGAAGATTATTTACGTTACAGGAGGAATGGCCTATGAGTGTTCTTCCGAGCCAGAAACTCACAATCGGTGAATTGTTTGTTTCTATGGCGGTAGGATTGATTTTGTATCTGTTGCCGAATGATATCCGTAATCAGACAACCGAAGTCTGGCTGTCGGAATCAATGGTCTTTCTGGCCGCTTTCATTATCACGGGCGTATTCTTATTTATCATCAAACGATATGAAGCAGTCGGTGCGGCGCTTCTGACCAATGCGCTGATTACCGCCGGCTCTTTCGGGTTCGGTATTATCAATGGCATACTGACCAAAGGCGAAGGCTTCTGGCCATCCTTCTCGGAATATCAGCTCATTAGTATGCTCATTCTATGGGTCGTGCCGTTCCTGTTCGTGGTGCTGCTGCGTCTGACGGCAAAAGACCAGAAGGATACCAACGATACCCGCCGGAGCTTTTGCCGTTTCTTATCCCTTTCTCTGCGGGCTATGATGATTCTTTATATTATGGTGGTCGTGTTTGTGCAAATTCTTCCGCATATGCCATCTACTTCTGTGCAAAGAAGTATCTATTATGTGCCTTTCACCCGCATACAGGAATGTCTGGACAATGCCGCCGAATGGGGAACGCTTTATCTGTGCTGGAACGGTCTGCTCCTGATGCCGCTGAGTTTCAGCCTGCTGATACTCAATCCGAAGATTCGTTGGTGGCAGATATTGTTTATTTCCTTTGCCGCCGGTCTGGCACTGGAGATTTTCCAGTTCTCCTTCAGTACCGGTACTGTCTATGTGGATGATATCCTGCTTTATTTAGCAGGCGGTATGATCGGTGTGTTCATCAAACGGCTGATAGATTATATCCGCTCCTTCATCACGGTCGGACAGGACCGCACGATGCTCAGTCTGGACTTTACTCCTGTGGGCGGTCTTGACGAGAATGATGAGAACGACGATGACGAGGAAGAAATGGAACAGGAAGAAAATCTTTCCTCTGACCTTCGGGAATCACTTCCCTTGGGCAGTGAAGCGGATGACGCACTGGATGATACCATTGATAATCCCGTAACGCTGCCCACCCATACGGATACGCTTTCTTCCTGACAAACGATTACTGCAACAAGACGGATACCGATAGTGGTATCCGCCTTTTTCACAGCAGAGATGTCCATAGGAAAGGGGGCGGTATCCGATATGCCGCCGATAAAGGAGAGAAAGAGATTTGAATGGAAATGAGATTGAAAGGCTGATTTTGAAGAATGTATTGCCCAAAGCCGTCCGAAGGGGGAGAAGGTATCTGCGCAGAACCGTCCGGAATGTTGTGCGGTCGGCGTGGTGCTGGCTGCTGCTGTTCTGGCCGCTGGGTTTTCTGCTGACAGCGCTTGTCCGTCAGCAGCCGTCATGGGCGGATTTCTATTGGCAGTATATTTATCGTCCTGTATCGCTGTTCTGGCATACGCTGACAGGCTGGCTGCCGTTTTCACTGGCGGAAATTCTGCTGCTGCTCTTGCCGGTACTGCTATTGCTGTATCTGATTGGCTGTATAGCAGCCATTATACGAAAAAGAAGAAGACGGCTGCGGCGCATTATACGAGCCATCCTGCGGCCGGTGAGTATCGGCGGCGTGGTGTTCTTTTTATTCGTTACCAACTGCGGACTGAACTATTACTGTCAGGATGTGAGTACACGATTCGGCTGGCAGAATATCAGCCCGACCACCGATCAGCTTTATGAGCTGTGTGTACATTTAGCGGATAATGCTTCCCGCTGTCGGGAAAAACTGCCCGAAAAAGAGGACGGTACTTTACAGCTTGACTGGCGCACATTGGCACCGCAGGTGCGTGATGCGGTGAACAGTCTGCACCAGCAGTATGATTTTGTACCGGATGGCTGCCGTACGCCCAAGAGCGTTATGCTGTCCCGTGGTATGTCCTATGTGAAGATCACGGGCGTATATTTTCCGTGGACATTTGAAGCAAATGTGAATACGGATATACCGGGGTATGAAGTACCCTTTTCGGCCTGTCATGAGCTGATGCACGTCTGTGGCTTCATGCATGAAGAGGACGCTAATTTTCTGGCTTATTTAGCCTGTATCGGGTCGTCATCGGATACCCTGCGTTATGCGGGGTATATATCGGCACTGCAGTATCTGCAGTCCTACCTGTATAAAGCCGATGCGCAGCGTTATCAGCAATTGCTGCCGCATATCAGCGAAGCCATCCGGCGGGATATGCAGGCGCAGTCACAATACTGGAAACAGTTTGAAACCCCTGTTGCGGAAACCGCCGCCAAAGTTAACGATGCTTACCTCAAGCAGAATAACCAGTCCCGTGGGATTCTCAGCTATGGTTATGTCGCCCAGCTCATTATCAACCATTATTTTGCTGGTAGGTAACGTATAGGTTCCGGTATTTTGCCGGTGCGTGATGCAGCATAAGAAACCGTCATTCTTCACTGTGAAAGTGACGGTTTCGTTATTTTTTTTACAAAAATCTCTGTACAAATGCAAAAATTATATGTATAATATATGAGGGATACTATATCTATTCGGAGAAACCATAATCTTTCCGCAGAGGTGTTGTTATATGCAAAAAATGTTGGTTGCTGCGTCCTCGGCCGAACACCGGACGCTGCTTTATGAGATTTTCGCCTCACAGTATGAATTGCTGCAGACAGATAACAGTCGGGAACTGTGCGAACTGCTGCAGCAGCATAAGGATGAATTGGCTCTGGCATTTATCAGTGAAACACTGGCCGAGCGTATTACAAAAGAGGATGCCGCCGCCCTGCTGTCGATACATATTTTTAAGGCGGTTCCCGTCCTTTTGCTTGTGCCGGAAGAAACGGAACCGATTCATTTGCCAAAACTGCCCATTCCGTTCAGTGATGTGATCGGCTGTCCGATCAATCCGACGGTTGTGAAAAAAAGAGTGGCCAACTTAGTGGGCTTTTTCTCGAGTGAAAAGACACTGGAACAGCTTGTCAATGACCAGACAAAGAAAATTCTTGAACAGAATCGTGAATTGCGGGATCAGCAGAAGAAAATCAACACGATCAATAATGACGTGCTGGATACCCTGAGTATGGTGATTGAATACCGTGATGTAGAATCAGGACGGCACATTCACCGTATCCGCAAATTCACCGAAGTGCTGTTGCAGACACTGGCCGAAAAATACCCGAAATATCATCTTACGCCGGATAAGATAGAACTGATTACGTCCGCTTCATCCATTCATGATATCGGCAAAATAGCCATTCCGGATTCCATTCTGTTAGCGCCCCGCCGTCTGACCTATGAAGAATTCCGTATCATGAAACAGCATACCGTGAAGGGCTGTGAGATTCTGAACCAGCTGGATGCGGTAGAACGGAATGAATATTTCCGTTATTGCTATGATATCTGCCGTTATCACCATGAAAAATGGGACGGTATGGGTTATCCTGACGGGTTAGTGGGTGACCAGATACCGATATGGGCGCAGGTGGTATCGTTAGCGGACTGTTACGATGCTTTGACCAGTGAACGGCCGTATAAATCCGCCTATTCCCATGAACAGGCGGTAGAAATGATTCGTACCGGTGCCTGCGGTGCTTTTTCGGAAGAAATGATGGACTGCTTCAGTGCTGTTCTGCCGAAATTCCGTGATTTAGCCATCCGCTATGCCGACCCCAGCCATGCGGATAGAAATGTGAAAAGCCCCCCGCCGCCGGCGGCTGTGGAGAAGCCGGAAGAACACAAGAAAGATATCTATCAGAAAATGGACAGGAATGACCTGATCGAAACGGTAGAACATCTCAAACAGGTATTGGCGGATACCCGTAAGGGTGACAGGGATGTGCTGTACCGTTTGTCCGATTATGCGTTTGAATTCGATATTGCCAACGATATGCTGCATGAACGCAAGAACAGCATGAAAGAGATTGTCGGATACATTCCGAAAAATTATGAGGAAGCCATCAATAATTTAGCGGATTGCTGTGAAGAGGAATACCGTACCCTGTTTATTAAATTTTTCCGTCTGCGGCACTTATATGAGAAACTGAGCGAAGGGGAAGAGCGTGTTGTGCTGGAATGCCGCATGGACTGCGCTCATGCACACCGTTTGCCGGTCAGATGTGCGGCGGTGCCGCTTCTCAAGGGCGACAGCATTGAAAAGGTATTCCTGACGATTACGATATTGTCCGGCGATGAAGTGAACCACCGCTTTGATACGGACAGGGATATTGTGACAGGGCTGTGGAATTATACAGGCGTGAAGCGTGAAGTAGAGGAATATCTGCATGATGCCGGCAAGAATGGTTATCATGCTTTAGTCATGATTGATATTGACGATTTCCATACGATTAACCGTCTGGCAGGCTATCGCTTCGGTAATGATATCCTGTGTGATATTTCTAACCTGCTGAAATACCGTTTGCAGAGCAGTAATATTCTCGGCCGCATTGAGGATGATAATTTTGTTATCTTCATCAATGACTGTCCGGACAAGGAACAGCGCAACGAAATTATCAAGGATATTTTCAACTGTGTCCACAAAAGCTATTTGTTTGAGGAAGAACGTTCTCCCGATATATCCGCTTCTATCGGTATTGCGCTGTATCCGGATAACGGCAGCAGCTTTGATGAACTGTTCCGCCATGCCGCCAAAGCCGTAGAGGTAGCCAAACTCAACGGCAAGAATATGTATCTGTATTATAATCCCAGTATGCAGGATAATATGGAACTGAAGCTGTATTATACCTCCCTTAAAGTACAGGAAAGCGCCGAATTGGAATGTCCGGTATTCAAGCAGTTTTTCCTTCCGGTGGTATCCTCCGCCGGCGGCTATGTGCTTTCGTATGATGTCATCGGACTTGATGCCGAAATGCTGTCGGTGCTGACTGATCTTGACCATGTATTTGAAACGGCCGCCCCGAATGGCCGTACGACGGCGCTGTGCCTGAATCACCTGAATAAACTGATTGCTTCCATTTATGCGCTGGAGCAGGAAAACCTGAAATTGCCTTCGCTGTCGCTTCTGTTAATGTTCGACCGTGCGGATGATCATGCCGTATTGGTAGCGCTGGAAGAACTGCTGCATAAATATCCGATTCACTGCCGGCATATTTATCTGATGATTGCACAGGATACCGTGGAGCAATTCACTTTGCCGGAATTGGCAGAGTTTATCGGCCGTCTGAAAGTGCTGGGCTTCCGTGTGGGTGTTTATCATTTTGGTGCCGGCCATATTCCGATCAATTGCCTGCCCAAAGGAATGTTTGACCGGATTGATTTTGCCCGTGAACTGATACAGGCGATAGAGGACGGTATTTATCACACCGAACTGCTGTCTACGCTTATCCGTTATCTTGACAGAACGGGCGCTGTCTGCGTATTGCCGGGCGGTATTCCCGAAACCTTTGCGGAAGCCATGCGGGAATTATGTCCCCTGTCCTTTGGCTATCATAAAGAGGAAATGATTCCGCTGAGTGATTTTGCCCTGCAATTGAAGGTGTCCTCTTCCGCTATACCGGAATATCCGGTACTCAGCCATGAGCGTACCTCTTTGGTACTGAATGAGAAGATGTATGACGAGATTCTCGAACAGACACGTTCCTTTATTTTAGAGTGGTCACCCCGTTTCGATACGATTAAACTGTCGGGTTCGTTCCGGTATCTGTATGGCTATCAGCCGCAGGAAGAAGATTTCTTCCGTCATCTGAATGAAAATCACATGATTCATGCGGACGATAAGGAAAAGCTGATGGAGAAAATGAATGCGGCTCGTTCCGACCCTTCGGAATCCGAGGCATTTGTGCGGGTTTATAGCCAGCCGGAGGATGATTACCGCTGG
Organism: uncultured Eubacteriales bacterium; assembly: GCA_900322145.1. Taxonomy (GTDB): domain Bacteria; phylum Bacillota; class Clostridia; order Oscillospirales; family Acutalibacteraceae; genus UBA1213. The sequence goes on along the minus strand of ONYQ01000042.1, from coordinate 2,233 downwards.
AACCGTGTACATTTCGTAACGATTAAGAACGAAGCGGATATTCCTGTCCGTATCATGGCGGTCTTTACGGATATTACCGACAGCCGTTCAGAGGACAGCGATGACCAGCGCAGGGACAGAACGGATTTCATCACCAGTCTGTATAATAAACACGCCACGGAAAATAAGATCAAGAGCTTTTTGTATGAAGAAGGCGCTTCCAATGGACACGCTTTCCTGATTGCCGAAATTTGCGGCTTTGAAGTGCTGGAACGTCAGTTAGGCACCGTATTTGCCAATGCCGTTCTGAAAGAAACCGCTCAGAATATACGGGAATTGTTCCGGGATTCGGATATTATCGGCCGGAGCAGCGGAAACCGCTTTATCATCTTTATCAAAGGATTGATTATCCGCCCCAAAATTACGGAAAAAGCGGAGCAGATCAACCGTATCATCGGCAATACCTATCAGTCGGATACAGGCGAAATTTCCGTTTGCGGCAAAATTGGTGTGAGCCTGTTCCCGTCTAACGGCAGTACATACGATGAATTATACTCTTCCGCCCTGAAATCCCTTTACTATGCGAAACACTCTCCCGTTGTTGACATTTGTTTCTCTTCCGACCTCGACAATTCCACCAAACTCCTTCATGACTAAACGAGGAGTTAGGAGTGAGGAGTGAGGAGTGAGGAGTGAGGAGTGAGGAGTGAGGAGTTAGGAGTTATAGTAACCCACAAGCTATAACAAAACCGAAAAATACTATTCTCCTGACAGAAATCCAAGTGCTATCAGCAAGGCATTGAAGATGTATTGTCCATCATAAAACAAGTCCGGATAGTGTCCCGTTTAAGAGAAACTATCCGGACTTTTACTGTCTGTATCTGCTATTCCTTATGATGTGAGAAGCACTTGCGGTTACCGTCCACTCTTTTTTGTGTCAAAGTAAGAAAACAATGTGCTTGCAAAATTATCAATATGTTGTTCGGAGAAAAGTGTGGGATAACTCCTAACTCCTCACTCCTAACTCCTAACTCCTAACTCCTCGCTCCACATGGTTTACGCTTCAAACTGTGAATTGTGTTCCGCAGGAGCAGCAGCCGAAATGGGTTGCAGGATTGGCGCAAAGCAGTTCTGTCGAGTTGGCTAAGATGGTATCGGGAGAAGTGTTTTTGCAGTGGGGACAGGCAATCGTCTTGCCGCAAAGTACAGCACTGCTGTCGCCGCAAAGAAAGCCGTGATCGGCGTGGCGCTGTCTGAAAATAACGGCGGCTTCTTCGGCTGTACAATCCTCGCCGTATTCCGCTATGATATCGCTCACGGCTTCGGCCGTTGTACACGCTTTTACTTGTTCCAGAAGTTCTTGTGTATCTGTCAGTGTCATTTGCGGTACCTCTTATTTCTTTAATGCCAGACCGTCCTTGAATGCGGTGCCGACCGTTTCACCGACTACTCTGTAGGAATGGGCGGCAGAATCAAAGACCAATGCCTGCATTTTGCCGATGTCAATACCGCCGTTTTCGTTGAGAATGTCCTCTTCGGCGCTCAGATTGACGACTTCACCCACTACACGGATTTCGCCCAGCTCTTCACGGATGGAAACTACCTTACATTCGATGGTCAGCGGATAATCCGTAATGACAGGGGCATTGACAAACTCGCTTTTCACCGTATGCAGACCGGCTCTGTCCAGCTTATCCGGTACGTCTTTGGCAGAAACCAGTCCTACATAATCCGAAGCAACCAAATGCTTCTGGTCGGCAAAGCTCACCGTAAACGCCTGATTGCGTCTGATGTTTTCTGTGCTGACATGATTGCCTAAATTCAAGGCAATATGTTTGCCGCCGCACTGACCGCCCCATGCCGCATTCATGGCATCGGCGGTGCCGTCCTCGTTATAAGTGGCAATAATCAGTACCGGCAGGGGCGTGATGACAGCTTTTGCACCAAAATTCTTTTTCATGGTATGTACACCTCTTAATAAAAATGATAGTATGAGAAAACTCGCTTCCCTCATTATAGCCTATCGGACGGCTTATTGTCAATCATGCCGCAAAGCTTTCTACCTAAAAAGATTTTTTTGTTTTTTATTGGAAAAATCAAAAAAAGCCTTGACTTTTTATATTTGTTGTGGTAATATTACTTATGTCACTGAAACGCGGGTGTAGTTCAGTGGTAGAACCCCAGCCTTCCAAGCTGGTTGTGTGGGTTCGATTCCCATCACCCGCTCCACTTGCGCCAATAGCTCAGCTGGATA